>NZ_SNUT01000001.1:300000-598081 GCF_012027615.1 Thermococcus sp. 21S7 | reverse complement strand
CGTTGCTTAAGTCTCCTTCTGCGAGGCGTTCGAGTTTTTCGCCGATAGCGTTAAGCGTTCCCACGAGATCCTTCCCAACAGCCTCAAAAGCCCTTATAAGCGCCCCAATCTCATCATCCTCAATGTACTGTATCTGCCTCAGTTCCCTGTTGACGTCACTGAGCCGACCTTCGGCAAGGGCCTGAGCGACACTCTTGAGTTTCTCAAGGGGTTCGAGGGTTTTGTCGAGCACCCTGTAGGCCCCGAACACCATGAGGAGGCCGACTAACACCGCCACAATCATGCCGAGAAGGGTTGTTTTTGTGCTCGCCGCTATCGTTGAGTGCACGTTCTCCGTCACCTGCTCGGTGCTTTTATCCAGGACGTCAGTCATCGCGTTGGTTAACGGGTCGGTCAGCTCGTTTATCGGGACTGTGGCCAGTACTATCCACCCCGTTGTCTTCATTCTTTTGTATCCCGCGACCTTCTCGACGCCTTGGAACGTGTAAACAACCCATCCCGAGTCCTTGTTCTTTTCGAGTTCCTTGACAAGGGGAGCAAGGTCCGGGTCATCGTGTATGTTGAGCTTCTGAACCAGTTCTTCATTGGGGTGCACTATGGTGGTTCCGTCTTTGTTTACAATGGCTATGTATCCGCTCTTACCGATGGTTATCTCCTTTGACTGCTCTATCAGCGTAGAAACGAAAACATCGACACCTATGACACCAACGAGTTTTCCATTAACGTATATCGGCTCGGAATACGTGACTATCCATTTTCCCGTGGAGGCATCTTTGTATGGCTCGGTCCATACCGGACCGTTCTTGGATACCGCCTCCTGATACCAGGGCCTCTGTCTGGGGTCGTAGCCCTGGGGCAGTTCTTCATCCGGCCACATGTACATGCCGCCATTGACACTGCCGAAATAGACGTAAGCCACGTTGGGGTCTAGCTCCTTAACGCTCTTGAATCTGTCCAGAAGAAACGCCCTGAACTGGGGGTCGCTTTCATCGTAGTTAGAATAGGCCTCGTGAACGGCACCGATGGCAACTTTTCCCATAACTCGCATTTTTTCAAAATAATCATCGAAGAGTTTGGCACCTAGCTCTGCCGAGCCGACCGCTATCGTTCCTGCCTCCTCTGTTATGGGCTCCTTTATTCCCTCTGCCATTAGTTTTGGCAGGTTTTGGCCTAGTTCCTGGTCGAGGGTCTTGCTGACGTCCTTCTGCATTTTTAGGGTGCTGTAGCCTGCGATGAGGGAGCCCAGAATCACTGTAATCAGAACAGCAACGGCTGTCGTTAGCACAATCTTTTTCTTGAACTCCAAGGGGACCACCTCCCGGAATGAGCAGGGGATTCCAATACCCCTACGAGGTTACTGGACATTATACGGACTTAAAACTTAAATCCCTTTTGTGTAGGGCGGTATGTAGGTAATTACAACTTGGAGAGGGGAGAAAAGGTTAAGATACGGTAAGATACGGATGGATTCGTGGCATCATGAAACCTGTCCGAGGACGTTATTCCACGAGTAGCTGGATTCTACGAGTTCCCCGACGGTTACGGTCTCCTCTCCTGTGATCTCCGGCTCCAGGTCGCCAAGCTTTTCGAGGAGTTCCTCCCGCGGGAGGGCCTCCCCGTCGAATATCACGAAGCCGTTCCTGGAGTAACCGTTGATGAACGCCCTCCAGACCCTGTTGTCCTTCAGGAGCTCGTACTGCTTGGCACTTGCCCTCTCCGGGTCTATGTTTCCGAACTTGAGGAGCAGTCTGGTGAGCTTCTTCTCCGGCTTGGCCGTCATTCTACCACCTCACCCCTTGGGGTTTATCCCGAAGTAGTCCTCTATGTCGATGTACGTCTTCCGGTAAAGCTCGCTGTTCTTCATCCGCTCGACGAACTCCTTGGTTCTGATGTATTTGTCCTTCTGGTACTCCCAGTCGGGGTGGAGCGCCTTCCACTCCTCCCATGTGTAGCTGAACTGTGCCTGCACCTTGTCCCTGTAGAGTTCCGGAATCACGTTGAAGGTGCAGAACGGCACTATCCTTCCGTCCGGCATGGCGTAGTGGATGACGCAGCGCTCAACGCGCTCAACGTCGTAGTTGTACTCGTCCATGAAGTGCATCATCCCGAGGAAGAGCGAGTTCATGTGGAACTTTCCGAGGGCGTCGTAGTTTCCGTGCATGAATGCGTTCTTTATGAGTTCGAGGACGCCGATGTCCTTGGGGGCGTACTTCTCGTCGTAGAAGCTCTTGAACTTCATGAATATCTCCGCGCCGAGCTTGAGCTTCTGGAGCCTTCCGAGGGTCTTCCATCCCTCTATCTCCTCCGCCTTGCTCTCCAGGTACTCGACGAAGCCCTCCACATCGAGGAACCTTCCTATCGGAACGACCCTCTTGTTCTCCCTGTCGAGGAAGATGTAGGTCGCCGCGCCGCAGCAGTAGTGGCTCGTCATGTAGTAGCGCGAACCAGTGAATGCCTCGAAGAACCTGGCTATGTGGCCCGCTATTGGGATTGGATACCAGTCGTCCATAGATATGGCCCCATTGGTCTGCTCTTCAATGCGCTTTATCGCACCCGGGATGGTTATCCTAAAGCGCTGGCGCTCCTTCTTGGGAGTTCTGCCCGTCATCGAGAGTGGCTGGAAGTTGACGCCCCTGACGATGTCCAGGTGATTCAGACCGAAGTTGATAATCGCACCTAGCTCGTGGTCGTTGACGTTCCTTATGGTGGTCGGCACGAGAACTATGCCCGGGCCGTTCGCCTTTCTGACGTTCTCGAAGATGAGCGGAATCTCCCAGTGGTTCTTCCAGTTGGTCTGGGGCGTCATTCCATCGTAACTGAGGTAGAGGGTGTTGGTTCCCGCCTCGCGGATCTTCTTCACGAACTCAGGGTCGAAGGCGAGCTTTATTCCGTCGGTGTTGAGCTGAACGTGGTCATAGCCTTCTTCCTTCGCGATTTTGATTATCTCCACGAGATCCTCCCTGATGGTTGGCTCGCCACCGGTCAGCTGAACGGCGTTGGCACCGACGGGATACTGCTTCTTCGCGTTGCGGAGCATCATACGTATCTGCTCAAGGGTTGGCTCGTAAATCGGCTGACCTTCTTTAGCGTAAAAGAAGCAATACCAGCATGATAAGTTACATCTATTGGTCAGAACTATGTTCAAAAGGTTCGTATGAGAGCGATGTCTGGCACACATTCCACAGTCGAAGGGACAGTTGACACCGCTGTTCTCAACGTTGGTGCTCATGAGCTTGAAGTCGAACTTCCACCTTTGGAAGCGGTAGTACTGCTCAACATCCTCGTAATAGACATCGGTTATCATGCCCTCGGGACAGCGCTTGGTTATCCAGACCTTACCATCCTTCTCCCATATGAGTGCCGGGACGACCCTTCTGGTCTCTGGACATATGGAGTACGTTCTGTGCGGCAGCGGCCCACCGTACGCCCTGCTGGCCTCCTTGATCATCTCCTGGAACTGCTCCTCGCTGATTTCGGGGAACTCGATTATGTCCCTGATCTTTCTCGTTAGCTGATTGAATTCCTTCTCGCCGCTGGGCACTTCACCAACGCTCTCTGCCATGCTACCCACCTCTTCAACTTTCGCCTTTGGTCACTTATCCAATCATCAGGTATAAAAACTTTTGCGTAAATATGAAGATTTTCCTGCATATCTATGCCCCACATCTGGGTAGAGGGCTAAGGTTAAAAGCACGCCATCAAAGTTACTCCGGTGGTGGGATGCCGGCGAGAGAGATGAGAATGGAGATGTTCCTACGGGCCCTGCTCAAGAGGGACTTTACCAAAGCCAAGGCTCACCTGGAGAAGCTCCAGAAGATGGCCGGCTCGGACGAGTGGGGCAGGGGCTATGGGAAGGCAATAAACGGCTTCATAAGCGCCCTCAAGGACAACGACACCGATGCGCTTATAGTCCAGCTCATAAACGAGCACGACAGGGAAAAGGCCGAAAATCTGCTGAATCACTTCCAGGGGATACTTGAGCACGAGTTCCGCGACGAGTACGAGAAGGGCTACTACACCGCCTGGGTCGAGTTCCTCGGCGCGTACCTCTCCCAGAAAACGCTCGCACTCAAGAGATGAGGTGTTTCCATGGGAAAGGAAGAGGCCATGAGAAAGCTTGAGGAGCGTATAAGGAGCTGCCAGAAGTGTCCCCTCGGGAGCCTTAGAACCAACGCCGTTCCCGGCTCCGGGAGCTACGACGCCAGGGTGATGTTCGTTGGTGAAGCGCCCGGCTACTGGGAGGATCAGAGGGGGCTTCCCTTCGTCGGTCGGGCTGGGAAGGTGCTCGACGAGCTCCTGGCCGAGATAGGCCTGAGCAGGGAGGAGGTCTACATAACAAACATAGTCAAGTGCCGCCCGCCGGAAAACCGCGACCCCACGGAGGAGGAAATCAAAGCCTGTTCGCCCTATCTCGACAGACAGATAGACATAATCCGGCCTAAGGTTATAGTTCCCCTCGGAAGGCACTCCATGAGGTACATCCTTGAGAAGTTCGGCTTCGAGGTCGAGCCGATAAGCAGGATACACGGAAAGACCTTCGAGGCGCACACGCTCTTCGGCAGATTCGTCATAATGCCGATGTACCACCCGGCCGTTGCCCTCTACCGTCCGCCTCTGAGGGGGGAGTTGAGAAAGGACTTTCAGAGGCTTAGAGAGCTGATAGATGGCCAATCATGAAAGGCCCTTCAATTTTCAAATACTCTTCCGAGTGAGTCGCCCTTCTTTAGCGTTTTTTAAGCCCCAATGTCTCTTTTCTGAAGCTTTTCTGGGAAAGATTTTTATGGTATTGGTGCGCATTATTGTACTTGAAAGCATGCATTAATGCAGGAGTACACCAGTATTCACTAAAATGCAAGAAATCAGATTCAAATGTATGGAAACGGCCCACGAGATTTTCGGAAACATGTCATTGTGTCAAAAACTTTTCAGGAAACCTTATATTCCACCCAAGAATTCAAGGCATGGTATTTAGATGGGGGTGAAACTGTGTCGGACTTTGGGATACTGTCTCTGCTGCCGCCTCTGGTGGCTATTATCTTGGCGATATGGACGAAGAGGGTTATCCTGGCTCTGTTCGCCGGTGTCTGGATTGGAGGTGTAATGGTCTCCGGATGGAACCCTGTGACAGGAACCACCCAAACCCTCGATTGGATAGTAGGCAACGCCATCGATGACTGGAACGTCAAGATACTCATCTTTGACTTCCTCATCGGTGCGGGTGTGGGATTGATATACAAGTCTGGAGGAGCGATGGCGATAGGCCGCGCCCTGGCGAGCAAAGTACGCAGCAGTCGCGGTGCCTCACTGATGGGATGGCTCCTCGGTGTGCTCATCTTCTTCGATGACTACACCAACACCATCATAGTCGGTAACACCATGAGGCCCATCACCGACAGGACCCGCGTTTCCCGTGAGATGCTCGCCTACATAGACGACTCGACGGCCGCGCCGGTTGCGGGACTGGCCATAGTCTCTACCTGGATAGGCTACGAGGTCGGTCTCATCGGCGACGCCTTCAAGGACCTCAACGTTGACTACGGCGCCTACGTCGCCTGGATGCACAGCGTTCCCTTCAGGTTCTACTCGATACTCGCGATAATACTGGTCTTCATCGTGGCCTTCACCCACAGGCACTACGGCCCGATGCTCAAGGCAGAGATGCGCGCCAGGACCGAGGGCAAAGTCCTCCGCGATGGCGCAAGGCCGCTCATGACAACCGAGGTTGACCTAGGCATGCCGAAGGAGGACGGCAGCGTCCACATCTTCATCTGGCCGATACTGACGCTCATATTCGTCACCCTCTACGGCATGTGGTATACCGGCGGCGGAAGCGAGGTCTACGCCACCGATGGACTGATGGGTGTTCTTGGAAACTCCGACTCTGCCTTGGCGCTTCTCTGGGGCTCCTTCGCCATGGTCGTGGTTGCCTTCTTCCTCGTCCTGGGAATGAGGCGCATGACCGTCGAAGAAGCCGAGGACGCCATAATCCGAGGTATGAAGCAGATGATCATAGCCAACACGATACTGCTCTTGGCCTGGAGCATCAAGAGCGCCACCGACGCCGTCGGGACCGCCCCGTACATCGTTGACCTCGCCAAGAGCGCCGGCGTCACCGGCAGCTGGGTGCCGCTGATAGTGTTCCTCATCTCGATGTTCATCTCCTTCACGACCGGAACGAGCTGGGGAACCTTCAGCATAATGCTGCCCATCGCCATACCGCTCGCCTACGGGGTTACCGGCTATGTTGGTCCGGAGGTCTTCGCCGCCATCGGTGCTGTCTTCGCCGGCGGTATCTTTGGCGACCACTGCTCACCGATCAGCGACACGACCATCATGAGTTCAATGTTCTCCGGTTCGGACCACATAGACCACGTCACGACGCAGGTGCCGTACGCGGTAACCGCATCGAGCGTTGGCATCATACTCTACGTGCTCTTTGGCTTCGGCGTCCACAGCTGGGCGATACTCCTTCCGCTTGGCCTTGTTCTCCTCGTCGGCGCTTGGTACTTCCTCACGGAGTGGTACGGCAGGAAGTACGGCATACCGCACGGAAAGGTTCCGGTGTACGTGGCAGAGAAGTGAGCTTTCTTTTTCCCTTTTCTCGCCACTTTTAAAAGGCAAAGGTTCGACCCTCTTCTCGGAGGTGAGAGGTTGCTCGTTAGAACCTTCGTTCCCGCTCACATAACGGCCTTCTTCGTCCCCATGTTTCACGATGACCCGCTCAAAGCCGGCTCCCTCGGGGCGGGGGTGAACCTCGACAAGGGTGTCAACGTCTTCGCGAGCATAGAAACCGGCACCCTGGAGAGACACGTACACGTTGCCTTCAACGGCGAGCCGGTTGGGAAGAAAAGGGCGGTCATAAGCTACTCCGTCGCGGACGAACTCGTTCCGGAGGATTTCCACGGAGAGGTTGAAATCTGGCAGTACTTCGACTTCCCGAACGGATACGGCTTCGGTAACAGCGCCGGCGGTGCCCTGGGAACTGCTTTGGCCTTAAGCTACGCCTTCGGCGGGACGTGGCTTAAAGCCGCCCAGATAGCGCACAAGTACGAGGTTCTCAACAGGGGCGGCCTCGGGGACGTCATAGCCCAGCTCGCCGGCGGGATAGAGGTTCGCGTTAAGGCGGGCGGCCCGGGAATCGGGGTTGTCGACAATCTGTTCTTCGAGGACTACCGGGTTCTCGTGGTTCCTCTTGGAAGGCTATCAACGAGGGAAGTTCTGGACGGCGACGTTGTGAAGGTCATAGAGCGCGAGGGAAATGAGGCACTTGAGAAGCTCCTCCGGGAGCCGAGTCCGGAAAGGATGATGGTTCTGGCGAGGGAATTCGCCGAGAAAACGGGCCTTCTGAACGGAGAGCTCCTTGAACTGGCGGGGGAGCTTGATAGAGTACTTAGAAATCCCAGTTCCATGATAATGCTGGGCAGGGGTCTCTTTGCCCTTCTCCGGAAGGAGGAGGTCGAGGGAGCGAAGAACCTCCTGGCCGATCTCGGTCTGCCCTACGATGTGACCGGAATCCACGGGGGCCGGCCCGTGGTGGGAAGGTGGGTCGGCTAAACCCTTTTATCTCCCTTCTTCCTAACCTATCCCGGGTGGTGAAGATGAAATATGCCGAACTGGCCGACCTCTACAGACGCCTTGAAAAAACGACACTCAAGACCCTCAAGACGAGGTTCGTCTCCGATTTTCTGAAGAGAACCCCCGATGAGCTCCTTGAGATAATACCGTACCTCATTCTCGGAAAGGTCTTCCCTGACTGGGATGAGAGAGAACTTGGGGTTGGCGAGAAGCTCCTCATAAAGGCCGTTTCCATGGCAACCGGCGTTCCCGAGAGGGAGATAGAGAACTCGGTGAGGGACACCGGAGACTTCGGTGAGAGCGTCGCCCTGGCCCTGAAGAAGAAAAAGCAGAAGAGCTTCTTCTCCCAGCCCCTCACGATAAAGCGTGTTTACGGCACGTTCATTAAGATAGCAGAGGCGAGCGGGCAGGGGAGTCAGGACAGAAAGCTGAAGCACCTGGCCAACCTCTTCATGGACGCGCAACCCGAGGAGGGCAAGTACCTCGCCAGAACGGTTCTGGGAACGATGAGAACCGGCGTTGCCGAGGGGCTCATGAGGGACGCCATAGCGAGCGCCTTTGGAGTCAAGGCCGAGCTCGTCGAGAGGGCCTACATGCTCACGAGCGACTTCGGATACGTGGCGAAGGTGGCCAAGCTTGAGGGCAACGAGGGCCTTTCAAAGGTCAGAATTCAGGTGGGCAAGCCCATAAGACCGATGCTCGCCCAGAACGCGGCCAACGTGAAGGAGGCTCTGGCAGAGATGGGCGGAAAGGCGGCGTTCGAGATAAAGTACGACGGCGCGCGCGTTCAGGTCCACAAAGACGGCGACAGGGTTGTTATATACTCCCGCAGGCTGGAGAACGTGACGAAGTCAATACCCGACGTGGTCTCAGCGGTTCTTGAGAGCGTAAAAGCTGAAAAAGCCATCGTGGAGGGCGAGCTCGTTGCCGTGGGCGAGGAAGGAAAGCCCAGACCCTTCCAGTACGTGCTGAGGCGCTTCAGGAGAAAGTACAACATCGAGGAGATGGTGGAGAAGATTCCCCTTGAGCTGAACTTCTTCGACGTCCTCTACGTTGACGGTGAGGGGCTTATAGACGCTCCTCTCTCCGAGCGCAGGGAAAAACTTGAGGGAATAATCTCCCCGAACGAGCGGATAAGGCTGGCTGAACAGCTTGTCACGGATAACGCTGACGAGGCGGAGGAGTTCTACCAGCGCGCCCTTGAGCTCGGCCACGAGGGGCTGATGGCGAAGCGTCTGGATTCGGTTTACGAGCCCGGAAACAGGGGCAAGAAGTGGCTCAAGATAAAGCCCACGATGGAGGACCTCGACCTCGTTATAATCGGTGCCGAATGGGGTGAAGGAAGGCGCGCACACCTCCTCGGCTCCTTCCTGGTTGCGGCCTTTGACCCCCACAGCGGAGAGTTCGTCCCGGTCGGAAAGGTCGGGAGCGGCTTTACCGATGAAGACCTGGCCGAGTTCACCAAGATGCTCAAGCCCCTCATAGTCCGTGAGGAGGGCAAGTACGTCGAGATAGAGCCGAAGGTCGTTATCCAGGTCACCTACCAGGAGATACAGAAGAGTCCGAAGTACGAGAGCGGCTTTGCCCTCCGCTTCCCGCGCTACGTCGCTTTGAGGGAGGACAAGAGTCCCGAGGAGGCGGACACGATCGAGCGCATAGCCCAGCTCTACGAGTTCCAGGAGAGGTTCAAGGCGAAGAGGTGACCTCGTTTTCTTCCGTTTCTTCAATATTCTCCGGCACTTCGTCCTGCCCTTCACCTTCCTCTGGAACCAGTCTCCCGGCCATCTCGGCGGCCTTCTTTGCCATCAGCGGTGTCACGAGAAGGAAGCCCGTTGAGAGTCCGGCCAGATACGCCACGACGGTTCCGGGGTAGCCGTCCACCATCGCCAGGGAGGGGAGGTCGTAGAGGGCATGCGCTATCATCGAAAAGGCCAGCCCCGTGAAGCGCTTCCATCCCCGCTCGCCGAGCAGGAAGCCGATCGTGATGGCCGCCCATGTGGCGTGGAGTCCCGCGAGGACGATTCTGACCCCAACGAGATATGCCGGCTGGTTGAGAGCGAAGATTCCCGCGGTGTACATTAAACCTTCTATGATTCCAAGGAAGAGCCCCGCGCCTATGACGAGCCTCCACTTCTCCCATTCCGGCGAGCGCTCGAAGAACTTCATGGGCAGGAGCTTCACCGACTCCTCGATTATCCCGGCCGCAAAGGCCAGTGCAATCCACGTCTTGAGGAACAGTAGCGGTGTCTCCAGGAGTGATGCAACGATGAGGCCGACGAGGGCGGTTGCGAATGAGCCCACCTTCCAGCCGTTCTTCGGGAAGGAGCGCCATCTCCGGAGGGTGTACTTGACCGCCAGCAGGACGGAGAGACCGCCAACTACGGTTATAATTCCGAAGTAGTACTCGATGACTTTTTCCGGCGTGAGCATGGTATTTTCTCAACCATTCCCCCTTATTAATTTTGGCCTCAAGCTTTTTAAATCTCGTGTAGATTTTCCTTTGGAACTGCCGAGAAATTTACACGAAGGTGTTCAAAATGGGGGATATGAAAGGCCAGCTCATCGACATGTTCTTCTCGGAGGAAGCCATCCTCTTCGGCCGCTTCGTTCTCACATCAGGAAGGGAGAGCGACTACTACATCAACGTCAAGAAGCTCTCCACGAATCCCGGGGCGCTGAGGATAATCGCGAGGCTGATGGCCGAGAAGGCCAAGGAACTCGGGATTGAGTTCGACCGCGTCGCCGGCCCGGAGCTTGGAGCCGTGCCGATAGCGACGGCCCTATCGCTGGAAACCGGAAAGCCCCTCGTCATAGTCCGCAAGAAGCCCAAGGGACACGGCACCGGGAGCCAGATCGAGGGCGAGGTAAAGCCCGGCGAGAAGATACTCCTGGTCGAGGACGTGACGACCACCGGGGGGAGCGTTCTGCGCGCGGCGGAGGTTCTGGAGAAGGCCGGAGCGGAGATAGCCGCCATAAGCGTGGTGGTCGACAGGGAGGAGGGCGCCGGTGAGAGAATAGGGGGGAGGTACCGGTTTATCCCCCTCGTCACGGTTTCAGAGCTTTTTGCCCGCAGGGGCTCTGCCGGAGTGGATGAATGAGATTATCGCCTCGTAGAACCGGTGGAGGATGCCCTCTTTTTTCTTCCTTCCGAATATCCACTCGTCCAGAACGGAGCCGGCTTCCCTTATGGCCTTTGATGCAGGCGCGTGCGGCGCGTAGTCAAGGACGGGCCGTCCCATGTTTGTCGCTTCCGGAACCTTGTAGTCGTAGGGGATTATACCGACGACTGGAACGTCGACGCTGTACTCAAGGAAGTCCACCACGTCGTCTATGTTGGCGGAGGATTCCCTGACCTTGTTGATGATGACGCCCACCTTCAGGCCGTAGGCCTCCCCCAGGGCCTTCAGTTTGATGACCTCGTTCTCCACCATCCTGTGCACCGAGTGTATCGGACAGCGCTCTATCTCCAGTATGATGAGCTGGTACTGGGCGAGCCTGAAGGTCGATATTGTGTCGAAGGGTATCCCGACTGGAGAGTCTATTATCGTTATTTTGTATCTGGCCGAGATTTCCCTCACGATGTTTCTAAGGCGCTTGTTGTCGAGGTCGAGCACATCGTACAGCCTTGAACTTCCCGGGAGGACATCCACGCCCGTGTTCACATCGTGGTACACAGCGTTGAGAACCCGCATCTCCGGATTCTTCAGGAGGGTGTGGATGTTGTAGACCGGGTTGTATATGCCAAAATGAAAGGCGAGCTTTGGAAGGTAGAGGTCACCGTCTATGACGAGCGTCCGATAGCCCCTCTTTGAGAAATATGTGCTTAGATTTGCGGTCATGGTGGTCTTCCCGGCACCGCCCCTTCCTGTTATAACGACTGACACCACCCTCTAGCCCTCCGTTCGTCCTTGTTATTCTTACTCAAAAATTATTGATAGGGAGTCAGATGTAATCCTCCATGGTCTTTGCCCTGACCATTATTGAAGCCTTCTTCTGGCCGTAGAAGACCTCCACCAGGCCGTCGGATTCAAGCTGCTTGACTGTTTTGAGAACCGCGGGCATCGGGGTTTCAAGCTCGGCGCTCAGCGTCTGAAGCGCCACGGCCCTCTTTTTGGTAGCCAGGATTTTGTAAACAACATCCTTACGACTGCCGAACATCAAGGGCACCGATATTTAATTACTTCCTTCTACTAAATAAACCTTCTGGGATGGAGTTCGGCACATGTACGAAGGCAGATTTATAAGGTGCCCGCTGGATGAAAAACCATGCGGGGAATCGTCGAAAGACTTGACCTGGAAGGTCTAGGCGTTGTGAGGATGGGGAGAAAAGAGATTCACGTTCCGTTCACCGCGCCGGGTGACGTTGTGGAAGTTAGGAGATGGCGGAGGAAAAAGAGAACGCTTATAGCCACTGATTTTGACGTGGTGGAGTCCTCTCCAAACCGGACCGAGCCTGGATGCCCCTACTTCGGAACGTGCGGTGGCTGCCTTCTTCAGCACCTCCCCTATGCGGAGCAGGTTAGGTTTAAATCCGACAAATTATCCAAGATTTTGGGCTTTGACGTCGAGGTTGTTCCGTCTCCTAAGATATACGGTCACAGAAATCGCATCGATGTTGTCATTTCGACGGCAGGAATCGGCTTCAGAAGGCGCGGCACATGGTGGGACGCGGTTGACATCGAGTGGTGCCCAGTCTTCGGCCAGTCCAGCGGGAAGGTCCTCCGCTCCCTTAGGGAGTTCATAGAAGACCACGCCCCGAGTCTGTACGAGATAAGAAAGAACGAAGGTTTTCTGCGCTACATCGTCATCCGCAAGGGCAAGTTCACGGGCGAGCTGATGGTGAACCTCGTCACCTCGGAGGGTGAGCTTCCGGGCGAGTTTCCGGAATACTTCGACTACGCGACCTCTGTGTACTGGAGCATCAACAGAACCCCCAGCGACGTCTCCCACGGCGAGATAGCGCGCTTCTGGGGGAGTGAGTTCATAAGGGAGAGGCTCGACGACGTGACCTACCTGATACATCCCAACAGCTTCTTCCAGACGAACAGCTACCAGGCCGTAGCGCTGGTTGAGACGGTGGCGGGGCTGGTCGATGGCGGGAGGGTCCTCGACCTGTACTCCGGTGTTGGGACCTTTGGGGTATACCTGGCCAAGAGGGGTTTCGACGTGGAGGGAATCGAGGTTAACCCCTTCGCGGTGGAGATGGCGAACAGAAACGCTGAACTGAACGGTGTTGAGGCGACCTTCTTGGTCGGGCAGGACAAGGACGTCGAAAACCTTTCGGAATACGGGACGATAATCGTTGATCCGCCAAGGGCAGGGCTGCACCCCAAACTGATAAAGAAAATCTTAAAAGACAAACCTCAAAGCATCGTCTACGTCTCCTGCAATCCAAAGACCCTTAGGAGCAATCTTGATGCCCTATCCGATAGATACGCGGTAGAGAGTGCCGTTGGGCTTGACATGTTCCCACACACGCCTCACGTGGAGACGGTTGTCAAACTTAAACTCAAGGTTTAACTTTAGAACCAACAGGTTCAAAAACTTAATATACTTAGTCCCCATAACCTTAAACAGAGGTGATGAAAAATGCTTGATGAAAGGGACAGGATTATAATCGAGATGCTCACCAAGGATGCCCGCACCCCGTTCACGGAGATAGCCAAGGTTCTTGGCATCAGCGAGACGGCCGTCAGGAAGCGGGTTAAGGCCCTGGAGGAGGCGGGCGTCATAAGGCAGTACACCGTCGTCGTTGACCCCTCAAAGCTCGGGTACAACCTCGTCAGCCTGACGGGCGTTGATACGCTTCCCGAGAAGATATTCGACGTTGCGAGCAAGTTAAAGGAGTTTGACTTCGTCAGGAGCGTCTACCTCACCAGCGGCGACCACATGATAATGACAGAGGTCTGGGCCAAGGACGGGGAGGACCTCTCCGACATAATATCCAACAAGATAGGCAAGATAGAGGGCGTTACCAAAGTTTGCCCGGCAATAATCCTTGAAAAGCTAAAGTAAGCCGCGACTTCCTCCGGAAATCTTTAAATATTTTCTGGTGTATATTGTATAATATGTCGGTGGTTGTGGACTGGGGTTATTTCGTCCGTGATCTTCTGGTCTTGGTGTTCTCGGTAGCTATAATTGCAGTCCTTCTGGAGATGGGCGCTAAAATTCGAAGGAACCTCGGATTCAGTGGGTTTATACGTGCCTTTAACGTTCTCATAGCGGCGTTTTTTCTGGTTGGAGTTGCTCAGATTATTGGAGTTCTACTGAGAACCGTCGTGCTCAACAACGACCCCACGTACTTGGCTGTCCGGTCGGTTCTGCTGCTGATTGGGGCGCTGCTCCTGTTTTTGTCCTCAGTTATGATATACCTACCGTTTGCACGGGGGAGATACATGATAGTCCCCATAGCGGTGGAGCCGGTGGATTCACTGAACTACGGTGGGTACTGGGGATCTCAGGAAAAATGTGAAAGCACCTTCGTTAATCTCGTCCGCAGGTATCGCCTTCCGGGGCTTGCTGTTAGCAGAGATCCGCCGGAGGTGTTTAGGAAAAAACTGGGGCTGAAGATAATCCCCGTCATCTGGGTTTCGAAGGTCCCCCATGGGGAGGCGGTTACACCAACGAGGCTCTCGTATCTTCTCGACAAACTCCGCAGATTCCTCGAAAGTGCGGACATGGATAAGGTCATATTCATCGACTGTGTGGAGTACCTGATCCTTGAGAACGGTGAGGAGGCGGTTCTCAAGTTCCTGACCACCCTCAAGGATATCTCCGTCCTGAACAGGGGGATAATTATAGTCACCCTCGACCGGGAAGCGCTGAGTGGAAGGATATTCAATATACTGTCCTCCGAACTTCTGCCCGTGGAGAATCTTGAGGAGCAACTGAAGCACGATAAGAAATGAATTGTGGTGCGGTGGCCGGGATTCGAACCCGGGTTACCGGCTTGGGAGGCCGGTGTCCTAGACCAGGCTAGACTACCACCGCTCCGTCCAGCCCGGTATTATTAACCATCCGTGCCTTTAAAAGTTTTACCTCACGTCCCGGGTTTCCTGGCAACGATGAACCTCACTATCCCACGGTAGTGGCTTTCCTCGTGATCGACCTCTAGGTGTCTCCTCACGAGTTCGTGTGTTTCCCTCAGCGTGTTGTCCTCAAGCAGAAGACCGAGGAGAACGTCGAGGGGCCTGAGAAACAGCCAGTTCAAAAGTCTGCAGTCGCTCCGTGTGTGCTCCAGGAAGATCGCCCTTCCGCCGGGCTTAAGGACGCGGCGGATTTCCTCCATTGCCCTCTCAGGGATGGGAACGGTGCAGAAGACGAAGGTGCTCACAACGGTGTCAAAGCTCCCGTCTGGAAACTCCAGGTTCTCGGCGTCCATAACGTAAAAGCGGGCGTTCAGGCCAAGTTTTCTGGCCCTTCTCTCCGCCACTTTCACCATCTCTGGAACGGCATCTATTGCGTGGAGTTCTATGTCCTTGGGATAGTAGGGAAGCATGAACCCCGTGCCGACGCCGATTTCGAGAACCCTGCCCGTGACGTAGCGAGCCGCCTTCCTCCTCAGCGGGTCGAAGAACCTCTCCAGGGGGCCGTCTATCCTCTCGTACCTCTCGCCCAGCTTGGCGTACTTCTTCCGGAAGCTCATGGCCGTAACTCCCCGCTCCATGTTAAAACCCTAACTGGGCAGTTCCGTGAAGTCGGCAGGCTTTTAAGACCAAGGGGCAAAGCGGGCGTGGTGGTGCTCATGCCGTACCTGCTCATAGAACACCTGGAGGAACTGCGCGACTGGGTTCTCCTGGAGTACAGACACGCGAGCGAGTGGTGGGGGGAGAAGCTGATATTCACCAACGTGGAGCCGCACGAGAGGGAAGAACTCGCGAAGCTGGGGAGCGTTTTGTCCCAGAGCGTCACGGAGTTCCCCTTCGACCGCTCGAAGCTCATAATCCTCGACCCCTTCGCAGAGGAGGAGCTGAAACCAGAGGACATCGAGGAGGACAGCATAATAGTCGTCGGCGGAATCCTCGGTGACTTCGAGTTCACCGGAAAGACCAAGAAGTTCATAACCGAGAAGATCGAAGGGGCGAAGGCAAGGCACATAGGGAGCGTGCAGTTCTCCATAGACGGCTCGGCGATAGTGGCGAAGCTTATAGCCGAAGGAAAGAGGCTGGAGGAGATAGAGTACGAGCTGAACCCAACGATAAAGCTGGACGAGTTCAGCGAGATAACGCTCCACTACGCCGTGCCGAAGCTGGACGGAAGGCTACTCCTAACTCCGGACCTCATAGAACTCCAGAAGAGGGAACTAGGCTACACGGAAGCTGACGACGAAATAAGCGACGAGGAGCTTGAGGCATTTTTTGAGGGGAGGGGCGAGCTTTAGGTTGTTTCCAATTTCTTCTTTCCGTTGTGGTTGCTAGGACAAACCCTGAGTAAACAAAATAATTTAATAATATAGATGGTAAAATTTATAAGTCTCTGTACAGTCATTACTAATGTCATCTTGTTAGAGACCCGCGCATTTCCTATGCTAGAGTGAAGTACATAAGGAACGGAATGATCGACGAAGCATTTGCAGACATTCCTAATTGCCTTCGGATAAATGGGGCAAAAGCTGGAGGGGGAAGACTTGAAAAAATTCCTCACCTTTTTTATTGTTTTTTTCTTGGTGTCTACACCATTCACTCAATTGTCACAGGCTTCGAGGGTGCCATACTGGTTCAAGGAGGGAGCCTACATCAAATACGCAATGAAAATGCCTCTCAATCCTGAGAAAAACGAGGTAAACGTCTTCATGATCTGGCCGAGACTCCTTCCAACGGACGCTTATAATGAGGTTAAAGAGCTCTATGAAGGGGATTCCGGCCTCTTCAAAATCGACAACCGCACCATGATATCGCTTTTTGTTACGGGGGATTCGTACCTGACTTTTGAGATTCTCAACGTTACGAACGAAACGGCTCTCGTGAGGGTTACGCTTGAAATGAACAACGTGAGCACGGGGCCGGGTGAAATCCTTCCTCGTCTGATTCTGTCAAAAATCCTTATCCTTAATCTGAGCGACATGACATACTATGAAGAAGACGGCACTCCAATCGGATCGCCCATGTTCTTTATAGACCCCGCCCACCCGCCAAGAAAGGGGGACTATCTTCTCGCCCCTGCTTTCCTGAAAAAATACAATCTCCACTCGGACGATATCGTTGTAACCAACGTTTCGTTCACCTGGATAGAGGATAAAATCCTTCACACTCACTACAGGGACTTTATCCCACCCTACCTGTTTGTTGAGAGCAGGGGAGCATACATTATCTATGACCTGACGACTGGAAATGGCCACGTTGTCACGACGGAGCTGATTTACGAACTCGATACAGGTCTCCTTATAACAACGCTCCTCGTTGACATGGCGCCGGAAACTACAATTCTGGGAGTGATAGGCGCAATCGCCCTTGATATGGTAAACTCCCGGAAGCTTGAGAGGCTCATCGAGGAAGGGAAGGACGACAGGGAGTGGTGGGCGCAGGGCTTCAACCTCTACGACACCAACGTCAAGCTGCCCGACTATGGAAGCGGACGTTCACCTTCGACGCCGGTTAAGTACTTCTTCGCTCTCTCGCTCGTCGTTCTCACTATGATAGCTTTGTGGACGGAAAGGAGGTGGAAGCGGTGAGATGGAAGGCCATTTTCCTGGCATTTTTGGTGGCCGGTCTGCTCGTTCCCCCCGCGTATTCGGCCGAAGAAAGCGCGATGGAGAGGCCCGGCTACCTGTTCGTTGAGGCGCCCAGTGGCCTGGTAGCTGATATAGTAGGAGTGGGCTCTTACGCCACTCCCGTTGGCCTGGTGCTCAAACCGGGGAACTACACCATCAGGATAATCGGAAACGTCACGGTGGTTGCCCAGGTTTCAGTGATGACCGAAACAGCCACAATAATTCGTGTAAACCCCAGTGAGATTGCGGAGGCAGTTTCCGGGGAGGGAATCGTGTCCATAAGGGCAATCTTCAACGAGAGCGCCAACTACAGCCAGGAGAAGCTCAACCCGCCCTTCAATCCGTTTGCGTTCCCAGGTGGGTGTGGAAGCAACTCCGGGTATCTCAACGTATCGAACCCCTATCCAATGGGCCTCGCAGTGCGGGGAAGGGACGAGGTGTACATAACCCTCAATGGAACCTTCATGCACATTGGAAACGATGACGGGAAACCCTGTATTTTCTACGTCGAAGTGTACCCCGGGGGAAGCGAACGACAAGAAAGTGTTAAAAATGCCACCTACCTCGTCTCCTGGGCGCGACTGGAGATAACCTCCGTTCCCGAGGGCCTAACGTTCTACATCAACGGGGGCCACAATAGGTACGTCTTCTATACTCCTATGGGCCTCTACGTCCCGGCACTCCCCCACGACGTCTACAACGCCACCGCCATCGGTTACTACGGAACGATACGGATTCCGGTAATTCACAGGCTCGACACCCATACGGTGGGGGTAGCTGAGAACCACTACCTGATCGAAAGCGTCGTGAAGGTTGCCCCCAACGAGACGTACCACATCAACGTGGACATGGAAAAGGCAAAGTCTGCGCTGACGGTGGAAAGAAAGGCGGTGAGAGCTGTTCCCCTTGAGGTCAATTCCGAGCCGGGCAACGCTTCCATCGTGGTTACCGACGGGGTTCTAAGGGCCTTCGCCGTCACGCCCGTCACGCTGTTCCTTCCATCCGGGAACTACACGGTCATAGCTTCGAGGGGCAATCTCTCGGCTAAAGAATCAGTGGTTCTTACGGAGGGTGCAAGTGTTTTCCTGAAGCTCTCCCCTGCCAACGCGACCCTCAACGTCGTGACGTATCCGAACAACGCGTCGGTGCTCCTGAACGGCAAGGAGGTCGAAGCCAAAAACCTCACCCTCAGCCCCGGACGCTACAACATAACCGTGAAGGCTCCCGGCTACCTCACGAAGAGCCTGGAGGTAATCCTGACCCCAAACGAGTCAAAGACCGTTGAGATAAGCCTGGAGAAGAAGTCCGCAGGACAGGATCCAGAAATCGTCATCTCACCCCCTTCGAGTGGAGCGGACGACATACAATCGGGGGAGAAGGCAAAGGCCGACGAAAACGGCGTTCCCGGTAAAACTCAAACCCTCCCAATATCACCCACCAATGACGTCCCCGGTCAAGCAGGAAGGGACAACGGCTCCCTGTGGGTCAAGATGGGTATCCTGGCCGGGGTTGTCGCGGCCGTTTACCTGGCCCTGAGACTGAGGAGGTGAGGCGATGAGGGCCCAGATAAGGTGGGAGCTTGGGGACCCCTACAACCTCATCGTCTTCATCTTTGGATTCATCATGCTCGGCATTACCTTCTTTTCCAGCCTGACTGGCAACGACGTGGTCTTCATGGTAACCGGGCCGGACGGGATAATCGTCTCCGAATCGGCCAAGACCCTCGGTCTCACGCTCCCGAGGCTGGGAACCGAGGAGTATACGATATTCGCGCTCACCGGTGCCCTGCTTGTCTCCCTGATGGTAAGATACGATAGGGATACGAGGGTTGCCAAGAGCGTCTACAGCCTGCCCGTCAGGAACCACTCGGTGGTACTCTCTAAGGCGCTCTCCGCGATGGTACTGCTCCTCCTCGCCTCAATCCTGCCTGCGTTCCTGGCTTTCATCTACATTCACGGTGATGTACCGGACCTCATCGGAAGGGCACTCTTCGACGAGGGCTTTTTAGCAGGTTATCTTCTCTACTGGGCCATGATGGTGCTCTACGTGGTGTCCCTTTCCGCCCTGGTGGCGATGCTTTCACCCAACACCTTCGCCTCCCTCCTCGGGAGCATCACGCTCCTCTACGTCCCCCTCGTGCTCAAACTGAGGAGCCTTCCCCCAGCGGTGATTGACGACGCGTTCTTCAAGGCCTACACCACCCAGTTTTACCCCTCCGACAGGATAGCGGCGTTCCTTGACGGTTCCTTCCACATGGGGCTCCTCCTTCCGGCGGTGATGCTCGGCGTGGCCCTTATACTCAGCGAGTGGAGGGACGTCTCATGAGGCTCCTGAAGGCTGTACTGCTGTCGATAGTCCTCATGACCATCCTGGTGTTTCCGATAGAGAAAAACGCGATGACCCAGCCGATTTCTGAGGTCGTCATCGTGGGACAGGGGATTGTAGTGCCCTCCTCCGGAATGGCCGTGCTCAGCTCCAGCGCCGACGAAGGGACTGAATACACCGTCAGGATTTTCGACCCCGAGAGAGGCAGGGCAGTCCTTGAGAGGAACGTGACCGGCAGTTTCAGGGGCAGGGTCTTCCTGAAGCACTCCGGCCCCTACTACCTCTCCGTGGGGTCGATGACACCGGTTACCCTGGCGGTCAGGGTGATCAACAGGTATCCATCTGTAACTGTCCTCAACATCCGGTACTGCCTGGGGGGAGTGAGCGCCCTTCTTCTGGCGGTGATCCTGCTCGTGGAGGGGAGGAAACGATGATAACCGCGAGAACCCCACAAAGAAGTTCAGGAGCTGTAGCCTGTATCCTGTGAACCTCGGAAAGCCGGAGCTGGTGCTCCTTAACGAACCTCTCGTCGGTTGGATCTGTTCGCGGATAGAACCGCTGTTTGCTTTTTCCGGCCCATATCTTAGGGTTCCGGGGGCACCCGCCCAGAAACTGAGACGTTCAACCCCTCCCTAACGTACAGCCTCACGCCCTCCCTGGAGTAGACGAGACGGTACTTTTCCCTAACCGTCCTCATCACTCTCCCTAGGTAAAGCCTTCCCTGGTACGTTCTAACGTCAACGAGAACCGCATCCGGCCTGATTCCGTTGGGGTAGACGTACACGTTTTCCTTCAGGGCGAGCGCCGGATAGAAGTTTGGCTGGGTGTAAACGGAGAGGTTGCTTCCCATGAGCATCTGGATGACGGGCCGCGCCGGTTCAGCGCCGGGAATGGGTTCGAGAACCGAATAGTGAATCAGGGGATTCTGGGTTCTTGGGGGCTTTTCGGCCACGGGCATCGTTGCCATTGAGGCCATCAGCCCAACGACCACCAGAACCGAGAGAATCCTCCTGAGTTCCAGCTCCCGCAGTGCGGAAACTGCAGCGGTGAATGACAGGGGGACGAGCATATACGGATAGTGGAATCCAAATGCCGTCTGGCTGGGTCGGGAGGCGAGGAGACTTTCGAGCCACGGGAGTGTCAGCAGGAGTGCGTTTCGGGGCAGTAAAAGCGGAAGAAGACCAAACGTCAGATTGAACAGGAGGAAGTAGAGGATCTTCCTGCTTCCAATTGATGGGTGTGAGTACAGGCCCCCGTATAGGTAGTCGTTGCCAAAGTGGGGAATCACGAAGAAAATAACGATCAGCCCGTAGAGCACTGAAACGGCAGCCATTACGAGGAGAGACCGGTTTCTTCTCGCATTTTTAAGAGAAAGCCCCTCCCTGAACGCCCACCAGAGCGACAGCGATGCCACTCCGATGAAAGCATCCTCCTTGGCCGAAAGGATGAAAATGGCGGTGAGGGCGAAGGCGCCTTTTCTATCCTCAACAAGAAAGATGGTGGCGAGGATAAACAGTGGAACCGCGAGTGCTACCGGGTGAAATTCGAAGAGGTTTATGCCGATGAGAGACGAGTTAAGGGCGTAGAGAACCGTCAAAACGATGGCCGTTTTCTCATCGGTAAGCTTTCTGGCGAGGTGGTATGCAAGGAAAACGGAGGCTCCAAGGGCAAGGCTCTGAACCGCTAGGAGCGTCTTCGGCGATGGAAACAGATAGAACATTGGGACGAGTAGGAACATTATCGGCTGGAAGTGAACTCCGAAGTGGTTGGGGGCCCCGTGGAACTGCCATTCGACCGTGTTGAAAAGCGGCCTTCCGTGGAGGAAGCCGGACATGGATTGCGTGAATATTCCCAAGTCAAGGCTGGAGTAGCGAAATCCTGAAAACTTTTCAAAGCTTAGCTTTACTAAAAGTGTTATGTATGCTAACGTTATGCAAGCCGCGGTAATATCGTATGTCGATAATCTAATCTTGAGTTTTCTAGTTTCCATCAATCATGGTTAAATCTGGGGGTTAAAAATTGTTTCGTTAGTTTGACTTAACATTCCGATTAATATCACTAGCGTAAATTATAATATGCTTGGCTGGGATGTTGTCTATGGGTCTCTTCTACGCTTTAGTTTGAACCTTTATGTTTCAATTTCATTTAAAACGACGAAAAAGCTTGTGGCCGTTGAGAGGTTCCCGGTTTCCCTTTTCCAGGGGCGGTGAGCTGATCACCACTCTTTTCCCATCTTTTCTATCTCCCGCTTAACCCTTTCCCTGTCAGCCTTATCAACGACGAGAAAAACGTCTTGGACGGAACCGTCGCTCTTGGCGATGAGCTTCAGGCCGGTCTTGGTCTCTCGCGAGACCTTTATCTCGAAACCTCTTGCGTCGCTCGCATAGATCCTTCCGGGGATTACCTTTTTGACCCCGGGTATCGCGGCTATTCTCTCCAGCGGCTTTTCAAGGCCCTTTAGGAAGTGATGCTCCCTCTTGACGCCTTTCCTGAAGTGCTTGGGCATGTTCCATAGTACTGCTTGTCGGGTTTTTAGCGTTTTCTCCGTATGGTCACCAGAATCAGCGTGAAGACCAGAACCGCAGCGATCAGGGCACTGAGCGGAGCCGAGAGCCTGCTCTCACATCTGCATGGACATTCGTCCCTGACCGCCACCTTTTGGGCCAGCGGTTTGAATGAGTACCCATCCGTGGAGAGGAGAGGGACGGCCTTCAGCTTCCCGTTGTAGATGAACTCGTAGACCGGCTTCAGATTCTCTGGGCTGACGTTCTCAATTGTGTGGGTCTTATAGGGGCTCTTGGCAACAAAGGTCAGGGTGCTCTCGGTGGTACCGTTGCAGCTTTCTCTGTGGTAGCTGATGGTTGGGGAAGGATGGCAGATAATTCCCCATGAACACCCCGAGAAGAAACTCTGCCTCTGAGGGATCCTGGAGGTAGGGCAACACGTCCTTCAGTGGAATCCTGTAGGTCTTTGAGCCGTTTGAGAACACCAGTTCGTTGTTTTTTACATATTTCTTTTGAAAGCCTCGCCCCTCACGGCGGGGAGGAGGTCAGTCTACGAAGATAAAAACCTTGCTATTGCTTTTTCACCATGAAGAACCAGGTGAGACCTATCAGCGCCAGCAGAACTACCGCCGCCCAGAATTCGAGGGCGTACGTTTTCGGCACCTTGCACCCTGTAAACCTCACGCCGTCAGCCTTCACCAGGAATCTGCTTCCGGTTGGCTCTCCGAGGGGGAAAGCCTTCAGGGTCCCGTCGTAGTACAGGACGTAAACGTCGGAGATGCCGGCGGCGACGCTTTCGTTCCCGAACTGCAACAGCTCCCCGCTCGAATTGGCATCCGGGGCAAAGTAGTGGGTAACGCTTGGGGGTACCAGCAGGAGGCCGTTTTCGAGCTTGTACGCCCTGAGGTGCCCCGCTTCCTCGGGCGCCCACAGGTATTCGGTCACGGAATCCCGCGGAAGTTCGAGGTTCTCTTCGGGGACACGGAGGGTATCGCCGGAGGCATAGACGTCCAATGCTGCTGGCGGTTTTTCGGGGGAGTCCCCCACAAGTCTAACGTCGTTCCCCTCCCTGACGATGGTTACGCCCCTGAAGTAGGTTCCGTTCTCGGCCTTCATCGGGTCGAGGGTTCCGACGGTTGCGTTCTTGGCGACGTTGATTGCCCGGAGTTCGTTCCCGGAGACCTGCACTATGAGGTAAGGAACCGCGACGGCAAAGTTTGGGGCGGAGTTGTTGTTTTGGGAATTTACAGTGATTATCCTCTCAAAGCAGTCCTCACCCATCATATAAACCTCTACAGAGCCTTCGTTGGCGATGAAGACGTAGTAGAAGCCCCTGTACTTGTAGACCGCCGGTTTTTCCAGGGAGCCCCCTATGAAGTACGCCCCGCTTGAGTTGACGTAGAAGGTGTAGTAAAAGTAGCCTGTGGGCACAAGGGCATCGCTCATCGAGGTGGAGTACGGCACGTACTCGACTGAGAGAACGGCGGAATCGCCGTACACCGCAACGACGTGGAAGTCGAGGCTCTCCGCCCCGAGATAATCTGCTGAAGTCCCCGGCAGGAGGGAAATGAGAACCGAGAGAACCAGGAGAAGGCTGAAAAACCGCTTCATAATCAGGCCCTCTTCCTGACCTTGACGGCGACACCCTTTTTGGCTCTGACCATCTCCTCTCCAGCTAAAACTGCCTTTCCGACGCCCACCACCGTCCCGTCCCTCACTATGCCCACTATGTCGTCCGGCCTTATAGCTGGATCCGCCTCGTCAACGCCGACCGCGAAGACGTCGCCGCGGAGCTCGAAGTCGATCTTCACCCAGTATGAGTTGAGGGAGTCGTATATCCTCTGCATTCCGAAGGGGGTAACGCTTATCACGCCGTCCTTGAAGGTTCCCGTCTGCTGATTCTCCACGAAGAGACGGAGCATCTTGGAACCTCTGACCCTGCCGTTCTCGGGAAGGACAGCCTCCCCGGCGCTTGCTCCAAAGTAAAAGTCGAAGACCTTTCTTATGCCCTCGAAGTAGCGGTATGTTCTGTCTTCCTTGGTTCCCTCAAGCTCGAACTCCCTTAATGTTTCGGTGAGGGCTTTGAGGCTCTCCCTGCTCGTCGTGCCGTTCTCGACGCGGGTGAAGAGTATCTCCCTTCCGCTCATCTCGCCGGCAAGCTTCGCTATCTCAACGTAGGCCTCGTCGAGGTGCGCTATAATGGGAACGTCTTTCGGGTACTTCTCAAGGGTTCTCGCGAGAAGCTCGGCCGCTGGTTTAATCTCCTCCTCGCTCCAGTGGCCGGTAACGACTATGTCGTACTTTGCCAGCCATTCCCACTCGCGCGGGACGACGCCGAACGGCGATGTGAGGATTAGCTCGTGAACCTTGGCGATTCCAGAGCCGAGGGCCTCTTTAAGGGCTTTCCGATAGAGGGTGTGCGATCTGGAGAAGGAGTAGGGCTTCTTGGCGGAGCACGGGAAGAGGAGAACCAGTTCGGTGTTCCTCGGCGGGACGAAGCGCTCTGCAACGCGCTCCTGCCACCTCCTCACCTCTGGCCGTCTAACCGATGCGTCGCTGATGAAGTAGACCGTCTCCTTCTGAATCGGTGTGTACTTTTCAAGGTAGTCCGGATGCTCAAGGTCAGCGATGCGGAGTATTCCCGCGTGGTATCCGGTGTTGAAGAAGTTCTCAACGAGGTAGCGGAGCTTTCCTTCTTTCAGGGCTTTTCTGACCAGCAGAATCGTCTCGCGAGCGAAGTCGAGGGAGTTGGGTTCTTCCTTCCAGAGGAACGGGCTGTATCCTGTGAAGCCCTTGCCATCGAAGTCGTAGAGCTTGAGGGAGCGGGTGTCGAAGGCATCGATGCCGAGATAGACGGCGAGCGGATAGAAAAACGGCTCTAGGTCTGTGATTATCATGACGTTTGGGAACCTCTCGCGCAGCTCCCTCAAAATCCTCACGAAGTAGCGGTATTCCCTTATTAGAACCTTCGAGTTGCCGAGGTAGACGGCGTCAAAGTTGTAGCGCTCGATTATCTTGAAGAACTCGCCCAGGTGGATGGTCCTCCTAAGGGCGGGCAGGTAGAAGGCGTTGAAGCCCTCGTAGTTTACGCTCCAGAGCCTTCCGAGGGCTTTCTCTATAACCTCGTCCGGCGTGTAGAAGCCGAGAGGGATCGCCGGGGCGAGATTGAAATCGTAGTCTCCAGGCTCGGCGGGATGGAAGAATGAGTTGAAGGGGGAGAGGGTAAAGTCTACCCCCGCCAGCGCTGGGGTTCTGAACGAGTGCTCCCCGAGTCTTACGAGGCCCAGCCTTCCAGGCCCCTCGTGCCGGATAACCTCCATAGCCAGGCCTCAGACGAGGTTGTACCTCTGTAGGAGGAGCAGTTCGTCGAGGGTAAGCTTTTCGCCCTTTTTGAACTTCTCAAGGGCCTCGACGGCCTTCTCGAAGCTGGCATCCTTCTTGGAGCGCATCCTGGCGACGAGCCTGTATGCGATGAGTTCCTTGTGCCTCTCGTCGTACTCCCTTATCTTTCTCTCGATCTCGCGGAGCTCCCTCCTGACTTCCTTGATCTTCTCTCTGAGTTCAACGACCTTGGCGTGGTATTCGTCGGCTTCTTTCTTGACCTCGTCGGCCTGGTTGAAAGCCTTTATCATCCCCTCGTGGAACTGCTGGCTCTGATTGGCGAGCTTCTGTATCTCCATGCTTATGGCTCTCCTGGCCTTCTTGAGCTGGTCCACTTTCTTCCTGGTCTCTTGGAGCTTGGTGTGGAACCTCTGGGCCTGCTGGATTATCTCAAGCTCCGTCGCCAGAACCTGTATCTGGTCGACTATCTGCTTCTCCCTCTCGGGCGTTATGTTCGGGTTGGTCTGGAGCTCCCACTCCAGCTTCTCTATGCGCTCCTGTATCTTCGCGGGCGGCATCTTGAGACGCCTGAGCTGGTTGTACTCGTCCCTCTTTGTTCTGTACTCAAGTATCTCCTGGTAGAGGAGGTCGAGCTTCGCGTTGATCTCCTCGCGGTTCTTTTTGAGTTCCTGTATCTGGGCGTTGATTTCATCCCTCTTGGCTTTATACTCGCGTCCCTTCTGGCGGAGCCCCTTAACCTCGTTGTTCTTTTCGTCCCTCTTCTGAATCCAGATTTGAAGCTCCTTATCGAGCTCCTCCAGTTTGGCCCTTATCTCGTTTCTCTCCTTTTCAAGGGCCTCAATCTCCCTCTTGATCCTCTTAATTTCCTCTGGGTCTACTTTCGCTTGCATCTCTCTTCCCCTTCCCTCTTTTTAGAACAGCTCGTGAGCTTACTCCAAACATCTGGACTGAAAACGGTGAGAGTAAATAAAAACTTTTTGGCTGAAATTTTGTGGGTCCTTCAAAAATGGTGGAAGTAGAGAGAATATTGAATCTTCAGGAGCTTTCGCCCCTCTGTGTGTACGGCATGAACTCTACCGTGCCTCTCTGCTTCATTGGCTGTTTGTACAATTCCATGAGGGCGTAAACCTCCTCAGGAACGTCCGTTTCAACGTGAAGTCCAAGTTCCTTGGCATGCTCGTAGGTAATTGGGTAGTCGTGTGTCCACCGCCCCTCAGTGAGCACCCGGGCAAGCTCTCTGGCCTTCTCCTCGCCGTAGCGGTCCTTCAGAAGGTTGTAGACGAAGTCGCGAACCTGATTGATGGCCTTCTCCGCGACGTCCGCCAGAATAAGCGTCTGGTCGTCCACCTTGTCAACGCCCTTTTTCTCAACGGCTCTGACGATGCTTGGTCCAGGATACTGGCCGAGCTGCGGGTCAACCGGGCCGAGAACCGCGTGCGGGTCCATTATTATCTTGTCGGCCGCGAGGGCTATGAGTGTTCCGCCGCTCATGGCGTAGTGGGGCACTATGACGCGGGTCTCTGCGGGGTGATCGTGGAGGGCCTTCGCTATCTGCGTCGCGGCCAGCACCAGACCCCCGGGTGTGTGGATTATCAGGTCTATCGGTTTGTCCTTGGGGGCTGATCTGATGGCTCTCAGGACTTCCTCGCTGTCCTCGACGCTTATGAACTTGTAGAAGGGTATCCCGAAGAGGCCTATGCTTTCCTGCCTGTGAATCATCGTTATTACCGTTGATTTTTGCTTTTCCGAGAGTCTTTTGAGCAGTTTGGCTCTGGCCAGCTGCAGGCTCCTGTACTGCATTTGGGGCCACAGGAGGATGTACATAAAGAACAGCCACCACAGCAGCGAACCGAAGAATCCGGTAGCGGCCTCGCTCATGTTATCACCGAATAAAAAAAGAAGGGAGGATATTTATAGCCTTTGGTTCAGCCCTTTATGACCTGAGTTCCGGTCTTTCCTTCGAGGGCCTCGACGGCCCTGTCGAGCGCCGCTATAACCGCCCTTTCGCCGCCCCACTCAACGAAGCGCATGGCCGCCAGAACCTTCGGCCCCATGCTTCCCTTCTTGAAGTGGCCCTCCTCGTAGTACTTCCTGAGCTCCTCAACCGTGACCTTCCCGAGCCACTTCTCATCAGGTTTGCCGAAGTTTACCGCGGCCCCGTTCACGTCTGTCAGAATCATGAATATGTCCGCGTTAACTTCCTCTGCGAGCCTCTCACCCGCTAAGTCCTTGTCTATAACTGCCTCGACGCCCTTGAGCTGTCCGTCCTCTTCGATGACGGGAACCCCACCGCCGCCGCTGGCCACCACAATGAAGCCCTTCTCAACGAGGTCGACTATGACCGGTGCCTCGACGTGGCCCTTGGGGTCGGGGCTCGGCACAACGCGCCTCCAGCCCCTGCCGGAGTCCTCTATGACGACCCAGCCCTTTTCCTCGGCGAGCTTTTTGGCGGTCTCCTCGTCGTAGAAAGGCCCAACCGGCTTGCTCGGGTGCTGGAAGGCGGGGTCGTTCTTGTCAACGATGGTCTGGGTGACTATCGTCGCCACGGGCTTGTCTATCCCGCGCCTCTTCAGCTCGTTCCTTATCGCCTGCTGTATCATGTAACCTATCTGACCCTGGGTCATCGCGCCGGCAACGTCCATCGGCTGAGCCGGAATGCCGTGGGTTGCCTGGCCGGCGTCCATATGGAGGAGGAGCGCCCCTACCTGGGGGCCGTTCCCGTGGGTAATAACGACCTCGTAGTCGCCGTCAAGGATTATATCAACTATCTGCCTGGCCGTCTTCATGACGTTGGCCATCTGCTCCTCGTAGGTTCCCTTCTGGCCTCGCTGGAGGATAGCGTTACCGCCCAAGGCTATGACAACCCTCTTCATGAGCATCACCTCCGGGATGTATAAATACGCGGGGGAGGATAAAAACGTTCGTTAGGTGCCAACGATGTTCACTTGAAAAAGGTTCGGCGGGTGGGAAATCGAGGCGACAAATGTAAAGAAAACCGGGGGAAGGGCTTTCCTTCACAAATACCATTCCGAAAAGCTTCCAAGGCCGAGCCTCTCAAGGGTTCTCATGACGCCGAGAGCTATGCCCTCGACTTCTATTCCTCCGGGCGGCTTGTATGCATCGCCGACAATGTAAACATCGTCTATCGGGAAGTCCTCAACGGTCTGGCCGCTGGCGACCCTGTTAACGGGATTCCCATCGAGGTAGGTCTGTATCAGCAGGATTTCCCCTTCTCCGTCGAGGTTCGGGAAGATGCGGTATATGTCCTCTATCCCTTTCCTCTGCTCGGCCTTAACGTTTCTGCTCTGAAGGGCGTGGTGGAGCATTACCAGGGTGTAGCCCTCTTTAGCCAGCTCCGGGCTGAGCGACGACGGCTCGTTGTAGCCGTTTATCCTCTCGGTGTCGAGGGTGAAGACGACGGTGTTGCCTATCCTTGGCTTCCCCTTCAGCGCCACGTTGTACTTTATTCCCTCACTGGGCTTTAGGGAATCGACCCGCCCGAGGTAATCACGGTCGAAGTTGTCCCTTCCAATCAGCTCGACCGTCTCCTTGATTCCGATGTTGGAGACGAGCACGTCGTAGGGGAACTCCTCACCGTCGGCGGTGATGACCTTCTTCCCTTCGGCATCAACCTCAACGACCCGCCTTCTCGTTAGTATACTGCCTCCGTTCCGCTCGACGATACGGACGAGTTCATCCGTTATAGCACTGCAGCCGCCCCTGACCATCCCGGGCCCTCCCCACCTCAGGGCCGCCTTTATCTCCCTCGCCAGCTCTCCGGCAGGAACGTCGAGGACGCTGTCTGCCCAGCCGAGAAAGCTTTTGATGAAGAGGTCAACGAACTCGTTGTCGCCTATTTTCTCCCGAATCCACTCACGCCCACTCATCTCAGGGTCATCAACCGGCAACTTACCGCGCTTTATGTCCAAGAGCAACTTGGTCGCCTTTGCCTTCTCGGTGAAGCTCAGATACTTCCAGCCCTCGCGGTAGTGGAAGGTTCTGCCCTCGTAGAGAATCATGCCCTTGGGGTCGGAGTTCACTATACGGACGTCCGCGTTGAGGAGCTTGAGGAGGTGAGCCAAGGGCCCGTCCTCGCCGTGAGGGAGCATGTGGAACGCTCCGGTTGAGAGGCCGAAGCCCCTGTAGCTTAAATTCGCGAATCTACCGCCGATATAGGGCGACTTTTCGAGAACGGTAATCTCATAGCCGTTTTTAGCGAGAAAGGAAGCGGTTAGCAGACCGCCGATTCCAGAGCCTATGATGACTGTCCGCATTGCTCTCACCTGAACAACTCATCGAAGCACCGATTATAAGAATTGCTGGGCCGTAATGCTTATTTAGACTACTCGAGTAGACTCGAGTAGGTGGAAACATGGGGGAGGTAGGGACGCTCAACAAAGTGAAAACTTTGGGACAAGTGCATACACCAGGTAGTATTGCCGAGTTCATGGCTCGATGGGCGGTGAGGACTCCACGCGATACAATATTAGAACCGAGCTGTGGTGACGGAATTTTTCTGGAGGCATCCATATGGGAACTTCTCTCTCGTGGGGCGCGACTTGAGGACATCCCACGTCAGGTTTATGGGGTTGAGCTTGATTGGGAAATGATTGAGGAAACGAAGAAAAGATTGCTGTCCAAATTTGGGGTAGTGCCAACGCTTATTAATTCTGACTTCTTTGACTTACAACCTCTTTCACCCCAGCTTAAACTCGTTTCTGGTGGGAACAGGCTACCCCCTGTTGATGTTGTTATCGGGAACCCCCCTTACATAAGATACCAGCTTTTCAAGGGAAAAACCCGGAGAAAAGCAATGAGTCTATCGAACGAGGAAGGCGTCAATTTAACGGAGCTCACAGCTTCATGGGTTCCGTTTGTTATACATGCTGGAAGCTTTTTAAAAGATGGTGGAAGAATGGCAATGGTCCTTCCTTCCAAGCTGTTGCACGTTAACTATGCTAAATCCTTTAGGAAATGGCTCCTAAAAAACTTTAAGAGCGTTATATTGGTTTCTTTTGAAAAAAGAGCATTTTCGGTGTTGGAGGACACGATTATATTACTGGGCATAAAAGGTCATACCAAAACTTCCGAAGTTAAGTTTGTAACAGTTCGGTCAGAAGAGAGACTCGGTGATATTAAACTCCTAGAGGACTTTAGTGGATATCCATCTTTCAGCCCTAAGGCCGATGAGAAATGGACAAAATACCTCCTCCCTCCGGACATCCTCAGAGAGTATCTGCGAATTGTGGAACGGGTTGAAGACATGACGACAACAGTAGGTGAGCTTGGAAAGGTAACAATAGGGGTTGTAACTGGCGACAACAGTTTTTTCACACTCAGCGTCCACGAAGCGGAAAGATGGAACATAGAAAGGGAGTATTTAGTGCCCTTGGTATCACGGGCTGAACACCTCAAAGGCACGAGGATAACTGCTGAGGATTGGAAGCTCCTATGCAAGTTAGGCCAAAAATGTTATCTTCTCCATGTAACTGAACCCTGGGAGAATCTTCCCCAACACGTGAAAGAGTACCTTAATGTTCGGGGAGAAGAGCTACGGGTGAGGGATAGGTACAAAGTTAAGATACGAAAAAGGTGGTATGAAGTCCCGGGGGTTCGTTTTCCGGATATTTTTATGAGCTACATGATTCATGATATCCCCAAGATTTCAGCCAATGAAGTTAGAGTTGACGGTAACCGGGCCACGAGCACAAACACCATTCATCATATATTTTTGAGGAGAAACATTACACCTATTCTCTTTGCAACGTCTTTTTATAACTCACTAACCCTTGCATCTCTCGAGTTGAACGGTAGGTTCTATGGTGGTGGAGTCCTCAAAGTTGAACCAAAAGAGGTCGAGAAGATAATGCTTCCGAAGATAAAAAACACTAAGGAACTTCTTAGGGCAGGTGAAACGGTTGACAGACTCCTGAGAAAAAGAAAGATCAACGACGTAGTTGAGTTGATTGATGAGATACTGCTGGAGGGAGAGTTAGGCCTCCACAGAGATGCAGTGGAAATTATTACTAACGTCTGGGAACGTCTGAGGAAAAATAGGATTAAAAAATCAAAGAGCTGACCCAATATAAGCATCAAGAAAGTTAATCAAATCGTCAATTGCCTCGTCTATCTTTAATTTTAGTCTCCCTATTCTTTCCTCCTCAACTGGAACGTACCTGTCACCTTCTTCTCTGAACATAAAAACGCCGACGGCATTGTTGTATTTACGTAGCTTATCAAACTTTTCAAGGAGTAGTGATGGATTATCTGCATTTACTGTTTTATTCCCCCTACGCTGTCCTGATGCTAATCTTGACGCCCAGAATGAATAAAAACCAGGAACTGAAGTTTTAATCCATTCATCCCACCATAGAGGCAGGTTCGTAGATGAAGGCGTACTGTTTGATGTAATTTTGATTAGGATATCGTTGGGCGTGTGGCGAAGCTTCAGATCAACGGCCGTAAATTTAACTTCTTTTAGCCTTTTATCAAGGTCACTTTGGGTTTTTCTCTCCTTCTGGATGTAGTTCCCCCGACGATGAGATGGACTACCGGTCATTTTGACTTCCCCCGCGACAAGAACTGTACCTCTAACTACATAAGCTAAATCAACGTCATGATTGCGCTCTGTATAACCTTGGACTTTTTTGTCAACGAGTCGGTATTGATGATCTGACCTCACAAAGATCAGCTCACTTATGAAATCACGGAATGCGTTCCCCTTCTGTCTGTATTCCCCATCTGGAAGTGTCCCTCTAATCCTTGGAACCTCAACGAATCTGTAGTACTCATCAAGAAACTCTTGAGCAATTGGCTCAAAGTACCCCCCTGATTCTCTGGCCAGTTGAACAATCCTATAACAGAACTCCCGAATGGCTGGGCTCCTAAGTCCTCCACAGATTGTCGTCATTATGAATCCCCTCTGGTGGGTACCATATGTTAAAATTTAAATCCTTTATGTTAAGATGAGAAAGAACAGGAACTCAAAGCCTCCACTCCACACCCAGAATCTCACTGTACGCACTGAGCACCCTCTCTAGGTACTCCTTTGCCGTGCCGACCTTGTCGATTCTGAACTTCTCGGCCCAGCGTTCGTTGCCGAACTCCTCGCTTCCGGCAGCGACAAGGTCTATAACGCGCATCGAGTCCCAGAACGCTGGAGTGTAGCCTGCCTTCCTCGCGTACTCTATTAGTCTCTTAATCTGCTTCCTGGCATGTTCCTCCATGTCAACGTTCTCCCCGTAGGCCTCCATGAATAGGGCTTTGAGGATGGGTTTCATCCAGCCCCTGTGGAAGCGGCACCAGCCAACGTTGTCGTACCAGAACTCCCAGAGGGCGCTCGCTATTATCTTCTGGGCCAGCTCCTCCGGCTCAAGGAAGACACCGAACTGGTAGAACGTCCAGTACCTTCCCTGAATCGGAAGCGGTATGTAGTTGCCTATCGCCCAGTACATCGTCGGAGTCATCTCTCCGTCCTCGCCGAGCGGAACGAAGACGCCGTAGTCCTTGAAGCTCTCGCCGTACTTCAGCCTGTCCTTGAAGCGCTCGTCGAATATTACGCTCGCCTTCCTCTTGCCGAGGCCGATTATCCTCGCTATCTCGTTCTCGGCGAAGGCCACGAGGTGGGCAAGCTCCGCCACGAGTTTGGCGTTAACCTCGCTCGCCTCGATCGGTCTCTCAAGGAGTGCCTCCTTTGTGAACTCGGGCTTTCCGCTGAGGCCGACTTCCTCCGGCTTGAGCAGACCGCGGTGGACGAGTTCGAGGACCCATGCGGCGGTGCCCCCGAACTCTATGGCGTCGAAGCCCATCGCGTCTGCCGCGTGGACGCTTATGTCGCTGGCGCGGAGGCTTATGCTTCCGCTCAGCGGGCCGTTGGCCTCGTAGGGTTCGTACTCAACGTGGTGGCCGCGGCGGTACTTCTTGCAGACCACCGGACACGGCTCGCCGCAGGTCGTCCAGTTCTTGGTCTTTATGGCCTCCTCGTTGAAGGGCTCCCAGTAGTGCTTCATGATGTTTTCGTGGATTTTTATGCGCTCCTCCTTTGGGATGTAGGGCATCCCCCAGTTGAGTATCGGAACAAAGTCGCCCTCTGCTGGGTAGTTGCCGCCGAAGGTTCCGCCGGTGTTGAGCTTGGGGTTGAAGCGGTACTTGGTGGTCTTTTCGCTTATTATCTCGTTGTAGGGCTTCTTGTGTACGCCCTCGACTATGCCCTTGGAGGTTTTGAAGTTGCCGATGTCCTCGCCCGGGAACGACCTCTTCCTCGGCTTTCCGCCGAAGATTATTCCGACGACGTTGTGTGCCCTCAGGAGAACGCTTCCGGAACCTCCGCGGGCGGCCCAGTCCTCGCTGCCAACCAGGCGTTCTCCCTTCCGCAAGGCTTGGGAGAATATCGCCCCGTAGTTTGTGTTGAGTGAGGCTGGCCCAACAACGGCTATGCGGTACTCGAAGTCGAAGTCCTTTCCGAAGGTGTCTATCAGGTACTGGGTGAGCGCGTAGACGCCTTCCTCTCCGTTGTATCCTTTCCAGATTTCAACGACTTTGTCAAGGTCTATCGCGTGGAGCTCCACCCTGACGTTTTCACCGTCGTTGTAGAGCAGAACGACGACGGGCTTCTCGGCCTTGCCCTCGAAGGTCACGAAGTCAACGCCGACGTTCTTGAAGGCGTAGGCCGCTCCGCCCATGGCGGAGGGGAACAGGGTTCCGTAGAGGGGGGAACGGAAGAAGAACATGAGTCTGTGGGCTCCGGGCAGGGTCGAGCCTGAGAATGGCCCCATGCCCATGACAACGACGTTCCTCGGGTCGTAGGGGTCAATGCCGTAGGTTTCGAGGCTCTCGTGGAGCTCAAGGCCGTAGTCTATAACCCCGTGTATCCCGTCCCTCTCCAGCTCCTCGCTTTCGACCTTTCCTTCGTTCAGGTTGATCCTAAGAACCGTGAACCTCATATCCCTCACCCCGTATCACTCCCAGTGTTATTTACAATCAATTGTATTTAAGAGTTTTGAGGGTTGCGCCATGTTCTGCCGCTGGCGGAAATAAAATATTTGGGGGATGTTTGCGGGGCTATGCCTCCCTTGTGGCAACTATGTTCGCTCCGGTTCCCAGGACGTTCTCCACGATGACCTGCCCCACGCTGACCGGCGCCTCGACCTCAACTTCCGCAAGCTCCCTCATGATCTTCGGTATGAGTTCTCTGGGGACAGGTCTGTCGCTTTTAACGGCCACCGTTGGAAAGGTTCCCCCCTTCACCTTTACAACGCTCATGACGGTGCGTTTCGGTTCCCGGACTTCCTGTATCGCGTACTCCTTTCCCCTGGGGCATGTGAAGCCCTCAACGCCGGTTATCCTGTCCCCCTCTATGGTAACTTCCACCGTACAGCCCAGGGGGCAGACGATGCAAGTCAGCCTGAACTTCTTGACCTCACTCATCCCGAACGACCTCCATCGTGATTCTTCCCTCCGCCCGGGCTATCTCATCCCCCCTCAGCTTCACCCTTATCATTTCGGAGGGTCTCACGAAGGGCAGCCGTATCTCCTTTCCAATCTCCGGGAAGCGAAGCTTGACGTTTTCCTCCGGCTCTGCAACTCTCGCGTAGATTGTAACGTCCTTGGTATCTGCCAGATAGTGCGGCACTGCGAGCCTGATGTTTCTTCCCTTCACTAGCTTCCTCCATTTGAGCGCCGGCAGGCCACCGTTTTTGACGAACTCGTACGCCCCTTCGGCGGCCTCTTCTCCCTGCTCGACGACGTAGTCAACGAGGTCGTTGATGACGAGGGCGTTCCCTGCGACAAAAATCCCCGGAACGCTGGTTTCGAGGTAGCCGTTGACGACCGGCCCCTTGGTGGCGGGGTCTATCTTCACTCCGGCCTTCTCTATGACCTTGAGATACGGGACAAGGCCTGCTGCCAGAACGACGGTGTCGCACTCTATGCTCTCCTCCGTTCCCGGAATGGGCCTGAGGTTCTCGTCAACCTTCGTCACGATGACCCTCTCGACCCTCTTCTTTCCTTCAACCCTCGTTACGGCGTGGCTCAGGTAGAGAGGGATTCCGAAGTCTTCCAGGCATTGGACGACGTTTCTGGTCAGCCCTCCAGGGTAGGGCATGAGTTCTATAACCGCCTTGACGTGTGCGCCCTCAAGGGTGAACCTTCTCGCCATTATGAGCCCGACGTCGCCCGAACCCACTATGACTATCTCCCTCCCGGGCATTATCCCGTAGATGTCCATCATGGTCTGGGCTTCTCCGGCTGTGTATATCCCGGCAACCCTGTGGCCAGTTATTCCTATCTCGAAAGTGTGCCTCTCTCTTGCGCCCGTTGCGTATATGACGGTCTTTGCCCTGACCTCGAAGATCCCCTCCTCCGTCACAACCCTGAGAATCTTGTGCCTGTAGGAGTACGGCACTATCTCAAGGACGTGGGCGTTCGTGTAGTACTCGATGTCCAGCTCCCGGAACCTTTCGATTATGCGATGTATGAACTCCGTTCCGGTCAGGTCTTCCTTGAAGTAGTGGAGCCCGAATCCCGGGTGCACGCACTGCATCGGAATGCCGCCGAGGAATTCCCTGTTCTCGATGAGGAGGACGCTCATCCCCAGTTCTTTCGCCTTTATCGCGGCGGCCAGGCCGGCGGGTCCTCCGCCGATGACAACGGTGTCGTACTCACTCCGCATTCTTCTCACCCCTCAGGAGGACCTTTATGTCGCCTATGCCGTATTCCGTGCCCTCCCCCTTGATGCTGACCTTCCAGAGCGGAATTCCGGTTTCCCTGGCGATGATGTTGGCTATCCTCACCCTGCAGTACGAGCCCTGGCAGGTCCCTGACATGACGCCGCTCCTCAGTTTAACGCCGTCGAGGCTGATGGTTTTAACGCCCATCCGCTTCATGCGGTGTATTATGTCCACTATGTCGCCCTCGGTTATCGTGCGGCACATGCAGATGATCCTTCCGTAGGCGGGGTTCCTCTTTATCAGCTCCGCCTGTTTCTCCCGCGGCAGGGCCTTGAACCAGAAGGCGTCCCTGTAGGGGTTCCAGTGGGATTTTTTGGTCAGCTTTACGTCCAGTTTGTCCATAATCAGCTCCTCAACCACGTAGTACGCTATTGCCGGCGCGGCTGTCAGTCCGGGTGACCTTATTCCCGCAACGTTTACAAAGCCCCACGGATCGTCGTAGGCCTCTATTATCCACCTGCCGTCCGGTGGTTCTGGTCTCAGGCCCGCGAAGGTTCTTATGACCCGGCTCTTGGGCGGCAGCCCATTGACGAGCTTCTTCGCCATCTCCCAGACGAACTCCAGTCCCTCTTTGGTCGTGGAGGTATCGTCCTTCGCATCTTCGGGAAGGTCTTCGGCGGTGGGCCCTATCATCACCCCATCGTTCATCTCGGTGATGACGTAGACGCCTTTCGTCGTGGGAGTGGGCGTCTGGTGGACTATCCTCCTGACCTTCGGCCCGGCATCGTCGTCGAAGATGTAGTACTCACCCTTTCGGGGGCGTATGGTGAAGTGGTCTATGCCTGCCATGGCTGAGATTCTGTCCGCGTAGAGGCCGGCGGCGTTTATGACGATGTCCGTTTCGATGAATCCCTGGTTCGTTTCAACGCCCTTTACCTCCCCGTTCTTCACCTTTATCCCGCGCACTTCGGTCTCCGGGTGGAACTTAACCCCGTTGTCGACGGCGTTCTCGGTGAGGGCTACAGCCGCCATCGGGGAGGACATGACTCCGGCGGTCGGTGCCCACAGCGCTCCCGCAGCATTTGGGTTTGCGTTGGGTTCAAGCCTCAAAAGCTCCTCCCGGTCAACGAGCCTGACACCTGGAACGCCATTTTTCTGTGCAAGCTCCAGATAGTACTCGGCGACCTTCATGTCCTCCTCTTCAAGGGCGACCATCAGTTCACCCGGCCACTTTGCGGGGATTCCAAGCTCCTTGGTCCACTGGTACCAGAGCTTGTTTCCCTCGACGCAGAGCTTTGCCCTCAGCGGGTACTTTTCCGGGTCGTCTTCGTGTCCGGGGTGGATTATGCCAGTGTTGGCCTTGCTGACACCCATTCCTGCGTCAACGTTTCTCTCGATTAGATGGACTTCAAGTCCGTTGTACTGGCTGAGAACGCGCGCTATCGACGCTCCAACGACGCCGGCACCGATTATGGCGATCCGTGTCTTCATTCCTTCTCCCTCCTAATTAACTTAAGAAAGGGTTTTTCTCGTTTTAAAGCTTTCTTCAACCTTAAGTTCCAGACAACGGCGCGTAGAGAACAGATTTGGGCGTAAGGAGACAGCACATTGGTGAACGTTGTGGGAATGTACTGAAGTGTCCCTCTTCCGGCTTCAGGAACTGGACTCCCCCAGTTGAGGTTGCCTCGTGAAAACCCCGCCATTCAGGGCATAGGGGGTGGCCATGTCCAATATGAAGGATTGAACGGTCCTTCTTTCATGTTCCGGTAACCTTTGCCCACCCCAGTGCCCTCTTTACCGCCTCCTTCCAGCCGCGGTAGAGCTTCTCCCTAGTCTCTGAGTCCATTTTTGGTTCAAAGATTCTCTCGGCCTTCCAGAGGGCCCTAATCTCCTCCATGCCCTCCCAGTAGTCCACGGCCAGTCCCGCCAGGTAAGCCGCTCCGAGGGCTGTGGTTTCCTTAACTACCGGCCTTATGACGGGCTTTCCTAGTATGTCGGCCTGAAACTCCATCAGGAAATCGTTCGCCGTTGCTCCCCCGTCAACGCGCAGTTCCTTTATGCCAACGAGCCTTTCCATCTCATCGATCACGTCGCGGGTCAGGTAGGCTATCGCCTCCAGAGTCGCCCTTGCTAGGTGCTCCCTTCCGGTTCCGCGCGTTATTCCGATTATCACGCCCCTAGCGAACTGATCCCAGTATGGGGCGCCGAGGCCCACAAAGGCCGGGACGAAGTAAACGCCCTCGTTGCTTTTGAGCTCCCTTGCAAGTTCCTCTGTCTCTTCGGCCCTCCCTATGATTCCAATTCCATCGCGGAGCCACTGGACGGCCGCCCCGGTTATGAAGACGCTCCCCTCAAGAGCGTAGGTGACCTTTCCGTTGAGTCCCCAGGCTATCGTTGTGAGCAGGTTGTCGGAATAGCGGACGGTCTTCCCCGTGTTCGCTAAAATGAAGCTCCCCGTCCCATAGGTGGCCTTCACCATTCCAGCTTCAAAAGCAGCCTGGCCGAACAGGGCCGCCTGCTGGTCGCCCGCGTCTCCGCTCACGGGTATCTCGGCCCCCAGGAGTTCCCTTTTTGTGTATCCGTATACCTCGCTCGACTCCTTGACCTCTGGGAGGATTCCTTCTGGAATCCCGAAGATTTCCAGCAGTTCGTCGTCCCAGTCGAGCCTCTTGATGTTGAAGAGCATCGTCCTGGAAGCGTTGGAGTAATCGGTTACGTGCTCCCCCGTGAGGAGGTAGATGAGGAAGGTATCCACAGTCCCGAAGAGAATCTCCCCCCGCTCTGCCTTTTCCATAAGCCCCGGAACGTTGTCGAGCAGCCACTTGAGCTTGCTCGCCGAGAAGTAGGCATCGGGCACGAGGCCGGTCTTCTGCTTTATCATATCTCCGTATTCTCTCTTTATCTCCTCCACTATCTCGGCGGTTCTCCGGCATTGCCAGACGATGGCGTTGTAGACCGGCCTTCCGGTTTCCCTGTCCCACACTATGGTCGTTTCTCTCTGGTTGGTGACGCCTATGGCCGCTATCCGCTCCGGCCCTATCTTTGCCCTCTCCAGCGCCTTCTTTATCGCCTTGAACTGGGCATCCCATATCTCGTCCGGCCTGTGCTCGACCCAACCGGGTCGTGGGTAGTGTTGCGGGAACTCGTACTGCCCGATGCCCAGAACGTTGCTTTCTCCGTCGAAGATTATCGCTCTGGCGCTGGTGGTTCCCTCATCGAGGGAGAGAATGAACATATCTTCGTCCATTTCAATCACCGGTGTACATTACTATCCTTCCTGGCCGAAGGGTGTATATTGACGGCTATGTGCTTGGGGTTATAAGAGTTTATGGGAGAAGAGTGGCGGTAAGAAAGGAAAATGGAATCATTCGACGGGCTCGAACCTGTCCTTGAGCTTCTCCAGAACACCCGGGAGGGTGGTGTACTCCATGTCCTCCATCGGGAGCCTGTGAGGCTCGAACGGGCCGTGCCTGCGCATGTACTCGGCGATCTCGACGGCCTTCTGCCTGGCGCCGTCGAAGGCCGGGTCGTCGAAGAGGTCAACCGGACCCACGAGCTTTCCTTCTGGGCTTATCTGCCAGCCGAGGGCGACGACGCGCGGCGGGCCGTCGAACCTCGTCGGGTTGGCCTGGTGCATCGCGACGGGCATGACCGGGCCGTTGTGGGAACCCCTCATCCAGCCGCTGACCAGGTGCGGGAATGCGAATGGCTCAAGAACCTCCCCGAGGGCAGGGAGGCCGCTCTGGGCGCGGACTATCGCGACTGGGTCGTCCTTTCCGACGTACTCTCCGGCTATCTCGTAGAGCTTCTCCGTGCTGATGACGGCAACCGGCTCGTCCTCGGATATCTTGTGGCCCTTCTTCGGGTAAACACGCTTGATGACGTAGCGGCTCTTGGCTCCGATGAGGGCGAGGAGATCGTAGACTTCCTCAGGCGTGTTGAGGATCACGCGCTTGTGCTCCTTTATGTCCCAGACCTCGAAGCGGAAGCCCATGTGCATGTTGGGGTCTATCACGAGGCCGGCAGTGTTGAACGGGTCGGCGAACATCCTGAATATCGGCAGGTTGAAGGCTCCAGGTTCGGTCTTGTCCATGTGGAAGGTCACTATCGGCTCGCTCTTCCTGAGGGTTATCTCCATCTCCGCAACTCCTGGCCCCATTCCGCGGACGTTTCCACTGAAGGCGTCCTTGAGGAGGTCCTGACCCGCTCCGTAGAGGCCGAGCTCCTTGGCGACCTTGGTGGCCTCCTCAAAGGCTTTCCATGCAAGACCGTGTATCTCCGAACTGTCAACGCCTTTCTTGTGAGTCATGATGAGCTGAAGGTCATCGCCGCAGGTGGCGACGTAGAAGTCAATTATCGTGCCCTCTTCCCGGGCCTTGGCGAGAACCTCCTCGGCGGTCTCAACGAGCTGGGGATGAACCCTTGAATGGCCCGGCCAGCCGCCGATGTCAGCCTTTATAACACTGATCGTTATCTTCTCTCCAACTGCCATAGCAACCACCTCGATGGCTTTTAAGCACTTTTATGCTTATAAAACGTTAATATCACCGCCGATGATACCAGGCTGGCGGCAAATTTTCACAGAAAGAGAAATGAGGGTTCATTCGCAGATGTCGGTCCAGCCGAACTCCTCTTTGGCGACTTTTATGAGGTTCTTAAGTTCCTCCTTCTTGATGTTGACGCTTGAGCTTGCGCCGACGAGGGCGATGATGCCGTGAACCTCCTCCTGAACCTGAATCACATCGTCGCTGACCTTAACTATGCGGAGCTCCCTTTTGGCGGTCTCGTCCTCACTTATCTTGAATTTGTCTTTTCCAATAACTATGGGCTCCTCCATAGTACCACCTCGTAAACTTTTTGTAAGTCAAAGTTAATAAAACTTCCGCCAGCGCTGAAACTTTGCGGGGCAAAGTTTCATCAAAGTTCGTGATTCCTCTTCAACTGCGATTTTGGGAAAGGTTGCATCTTCAAAAGACCGTTTAATTGGGAATTCACACTCCAAAAGTCCAAAAACGCAACTTTGACTTCAAAAGCGCTCCTTCGGAGCGCGGAAAAATGCAAATCCCAAATAACAGCCCAATAAAAGGGAATTCCAGTCTTTAAACCCCCACATGGATAAGGCAACACCCTAAAAACGCCACTCATAAAGGAATCACGAACTTTGGTCAAACTCTACTGGACTCTCGTCCCTCACGTCAAGTAGAGCCCGACGTCGCGCAGGAAGCTACCCCGTCAAAAAGGAGCTATCAACTTTGATGAAACTTTTCGCCAGAAAAGTTTGCTGTGGTGGGGGCGCGGGGATTTGAACCCCGGTCCGCGGGTTTCTCCGGGTCAGAGCTCCAAAGGCTCATCCCCAAATCAGCAAACCCGCAAGTCCTCATACCTCTGGAGCCCGCGATGATGGACCAGGCTACACCACGCCCCCATCCGGCTTAACCTACCCGGGCTGAGTTTATAAGTTTTGCCCTCCCTTTCCGAGGATTATGCCTACCACTATCATCGCCAGCCCCAGGACGGTTGCGGGGGCGATGCTCTCCCCAACGACTACCGATATGAAGAACAGGCTGAGGAACGGCACCAGGTAGGCCAGGTTGGATGCAAATGCCATGTCCCCTTCAACCGCACGGTACCAGAGGAGGAAAGTAACCCCCATCTCGAAGAGGCCGACGTAGACCGCTCCGACGAGGCCTTCCGCGGGGGGAACGGCGAGCTCACCCGTCGCAGCTGCGGCCACGGAGATATAGGCGAAGCCGAAGAGGAAGTTCCAGAACATCTTTTCGGCGAGGGGTCTCTCATCGCGCAGGTTCAGCAGCCAGTAGCTCGCCCAGATAACCGCGCTTCCCAGGCCGAGGGCAACGCCGATGGGATCGGTAAAGTTCAGGCCGGTAACGTTCCCCTTCGTCGCAACGATGATGGCTCCGAAGAAGCCGAAGAGCAGGCCGAATACGGTTCTCGCTCCGGGCCTCTTTCCCAGGAGGGGAATCGAGAGGAGGACGAGCATCAGCGGCCAGGTGTAGTTGAGCGCCTGCGCCTCCTGGGCGGGCAGGCGGTCGTAGGCCGAGAATAGCACGATGTAGTAGAGGAGAGGGTTTATCAGGCCGAGGTAGGCCGACCGGAGGTTCTCCCTTCTGGGGGCGAATTCCCTCGCGTACAGAATTCCAAAGAGGATGAGCGAGGTCAGGGACGCATAGACCAGGAGCTGGAGCGGACTCATGTAGCGCAGGGAGAGCTTGAAGGCGCTCGCAACGGTTGACCACAGGAGAACTGCACCGATAGCGTGCTTGCGGGACATGAGGTTAAAAAAGCCGAATTGAGATAAAAGGCTATCGCTCCATCAGAACGCGCTCGATTACTGGGTCGATTATCCTGTACCTCTTCCTGTCCGAGCTGAAGTCCGCCTCAATCCAGCTCATCTTTTCGAGGTTCTTAATCAACTTCGCGAGGCGGGATTTTGGGACGTTGTGTCCCCTGGAAGCCATGTAGTCCCTTATGAGCTCCCACCGGTTGTGTCCCCTAGCGATGGCCTCAAGGATCAGCACGTAGCGGGGGCTCCTCCTTTCGAGCTCTTTCAGTTCTCCGTTGAGAAACCCTTTGGCCCGCTGGAACACGTACTCCAGTGAGCCCTTGAGGTCCTGGGTTTCGGCGTATTTTCTCCCAAACTCCACGAGCCATCCGGGCACACCATCGAGAAAACCAACGGCCCCTTCAATGACCTCGCTGGGAACTTCCATTCCGATCTCCGAGAATCCTCTTCTGAGGAACTCCATGGAAAGCTCCTTTGAGAACGGTTTGAGAACCACTTCCCTGTGGGACCTGCCGTAGAGGGGGCTTTCGTAGTTGTCTATCCCAAGAAAGTCGTGGAGGAGTCCGACCTCGGAACCGCTCAGTATGAACCGCAGATTATCAAGGTTGTCGTAGGAGTAAGCTAAGAGCGCCAGGAACTCCTTTCCGCCCCTTGACCCGTAAAACCTTAGGTACTGGGCCTCATCAATACCAATGACCGCGCCAACGTCATTCAAAGCCTCCAGAACCGTGGATACACGAACCTCCCGGGTCAGCTCAATCCTGACTCCTGAAATAGAAACGCCCCTAACGTGTCCAAGGGTTTCAAAAACCTTTCCTCGAACGGTTCCCCGGAGGGCATTCAGAGCGCTTTCAAACTCTCTGATGAGCGATTCGGAGGTTATCCATCCCCCTGAGTCAAAGTACATCTTCCGTGCATCTATATAAACGCCGTTTTCGAGCTCGTTCAGCGTTACCCGGAGCAGGGAGCTCTTCCCGACCCTGCGTATGCCGAGAAGAAGTGTTAATGGCTCTTTGGTATCGATAAGCTGCTCTATTTCCTTTTCTCGGTCAAAAAGCTCCTCCCTTCTTTTCTTCGGTCTCGGATCGAACAGCATAGGTAATGCCCCCGTTACCAGGTAACGCCCCCATTACCTAAAAGGTTTTTGGAGAAAAGAAAAAGAATCACTCCTCCCTAAACAGGCCGTACTTCTTGGGGTCGTAGAACGGCGGGGCGACGGTTACGGCCTTCTTGGGCTTGCCCCTGATTTCCACCTCGATTTCGAGGCCCGGCTTGGCGTACTCCTCCTTCACGAAGGCTATTCCGATGCCGATTCCGAGGAGCGGGGAGCTGGTTCCGCTCGTTACCTCGCCGATGACCTCTCCGTCCGCGTAGACCTTGTAGCCCTCCCTCGGGATTCCCCTGTCGGTCATCTTGAAGTGGACGAGCTTCCTTCCCAAACCGCGCTCCCTCTGCTTGAGGAGGGCGTCCTTGCCGATGAACTCCTTGTCCCAGAATATCGCGAAGTCGAGGTTGGCCTGGAGCGGGGTAACCTCGTCGATGTCCGTGCTGAGGAGCTGTAACTCTTTCGTCTCGTTGCCGTAGAGCGTGTAGCCGGCTTCAAGCCTGAGAGTGTCGCGAGCGCCGAGTCCGGCCGGCCTTATGCCGTACTTCTCGCCCGCCTCAAGGATTCTCTCCCATACATGCAGGGCCTTCTCCGGCTTTCCGCGCTTGCTCTCGTCCGGGTGGTAGGGGTTCGCGTCCTCGATGTAGACCTCGAAGCCGTTCTCGCCGGTGTAGCCGCTCCTTGAGAGGAGCATCTTTATCCCGTCGAGTTCGACCCACCTGGCCTGGAACCACCACATCTCGTTGATGTCTATGCCAAAGAGGTCTTTGGCGAGGTCTCTCGCCTTCGGCCCCTGGACGGCGAACATGGCTATATCGTAGGTCTTCAGCTCAATCTCAAGGTCGAGCTTGGAGAACTGCTCAACCGTGCCCTTGAGGTAGGTGAACCAGGCGTAGAGCTTCTCGAAGGCGTCGCTGTCGCATATCATCAGGTACTCGTCGTTCCCCATGTTGAATATCAGCGTCTCGTCTTTAATAGCCCCCCTCTCGTTGAGGACGAGCGTGTAGGTTCCGCTTATTGCTGGAGGCTTGCTCACGTCGTTGGTCGTGACGTACTGGAGGAACTTGAGGGCGTCCTTTCCGCGGAAGAGTATCTCGCCCATGTGGGATGTGTCGAAAATGCCGACCGCGTTCCTAACGGCGAGGTGTTCCTCCTTTATGCTGGAGTACCAGATTGGCATCTCCCAGCCCGCGAATTCTTCAACCTTCTTGGCGTGTTCCCTATGCCAGTCGAAGAGGTGCACCCTTTTGACCATGGCGATCACCACTCAGAAATCCCCTCTTTAGCATATAATCCTTTTGTGCAAACCTCGTGAGTTCGCTGAAGAACATCTCAAAACACTGATGATAAAATTATAACGTTAATGTCCGTTAATATTGTTAACTGCATGGTTGACAAAATTGGTCATAACAGTGTGAAGATTTTGAACAGGTACAGTTAAATAATATAAAAACACTAAAACTAATGTGATAAAATCATTAACATAATCCAGGGGTGGTATTGTGAAAAAGGAACTTGCCCTGTTTATGCTGGTCATCACCGTTATGGGTGTGGTGGCCAGTGGATGCCTGAGCGGGCAGGAGAGCACTCCTACGAGCACCGCTTCCGGTGAGACCTCCACGCCGGAGAAGACAACAAACGTCGTAATCTACGGATACGGGAGTGAGATGATAACCCTCGACCCGAGTACGGAGTTTTCCAATTCTATAGTGGTTCTTGCGAACGTTTACGAGTGTCTCGTTAAGTACACCCCCAACGGGCTGGAGCCGTGGCTCGCGACTTCGTGGGAGAGCAACGAGAACGGAACCGTCTGGACCTTCCACCTGAGGAAGGGGGTTAAATTCCACACCGGCAACACGATGACCGCGGAGGACGTTAAATGGTCCATTGAGCGAACCCTCAGAATGGGCCTGGGGCCCGCGTTCATATGGGACCCCATTGACAAGATGGAAGTTGTGGATGACTACACCATAAAGTTCTACCTGAAGTATCCGGCCAACCTTCCATTGACAGCCTCCTCGGCCTACGGTGCCTACATAATGGACAGCAAGTACCTCTCGACCATCGGGGACGATAACGCGATAGCCGACTGGCTCAACCAGGGCCAGGACGCCGGAACCGGCCCGTACATTATGGTGAAGGACAAGTACGATCCAAAGACCGAGATAGTCCTCAAGAAGTTCGACGACTACTGGAGTGGCTGGAGCGGTGACCAGTTCGATATCGCGGTGATAAAGATAGTTCCGGATGCCTCCCTGAGGGAGCAGATGGTGACGAGCGGGGAAATCCAGATAACGAGGGACCTGCCGCTCGATGACCTTCCGAAGCTCCAGGAGAACCCGAGCGTCAAGGTTGACCAGACTGCATCGTATCAGGAACTCTACGCCTTCTTCAACACCAAGAAGGAGCCTCTGAACAACAAACTTGTAAGGCAGGCTCTCAGCTACGCCGTCCCTTATAAGGACATAGTTGACTACGTCCTCCACGGCTACGGCGAGGTCGCCAAAGGCCCGATTCCCAAGGGCATGCTGGGCCACTTTGAGGACATGGACACCTACACCTACGACATCGACAAGGCGAAGCAGCTGCTGGCCCAGGCGGGGTACCCCGACGGCGGGTTCAAGCTCGTGCTGACGTACACCCAGGGCGACCAGGCGGAGGCGAAGGTTGCCGAGATAATAAAGGCCGAATGGAAGAAGCTCGGGGTTGACGTTGAGATAAGACCCATGAACTGGGAGCAGCAGTGGGCCCTCGCAAAGAGCGACCCCTCCAAGGCCCAGGATATCCTCATGATGTACTGGTGGCCGACATACCCGACGCCATACGACTTCCTGTTCAACATGTTCCACTGCGAGCCGGAGGTCAACTTTAACCTCTGCTACTACTGCAACGACGAGTTCGACAAGGCCATTGACGAGGCTGCCACACTGGAGGGTATCAACCAGGATAAGGCCGCCCAGCTCTACAGGAAGGCCGAAGAGATACTGATGGAAGACGCTCCTGCGATATTCTTCTACAACCCGGACGACGTTTACGTCTATCACAAGAGCATCACCGGCTTCAAGGACAACCCTGGCTACCCGCAGGTGGTTTTCTTCTATGACCTGCACAAGGTGTGATTTCTTTTTCTTTTATCCATTCGGTGGACGAGGGGATGGGCTATGAGGTTCAGAGAGTACATCGTATACAGACTTGTGCTGGCAGTGTTTGTCATTATTGGTGTCGTAACCGTTGTGTTTTTTGTATCGCGGGTAATCCCGTCTGATCCCGCGGCCCTGTGGGTCGGTGCCCATCCAACCCCGGAGGCCATTGAAAAGGCGAGGGAGCAGCTTCATCTCAACGACCCCGTGGTCAAGCAGTTTGCGTACTACCTGTGGTCTCTCCTTCACGGCGACCTTGGGGTCTCAATAAGAACCCACAACCCCGTTGCGACGGATTTAAAATCCGCCTTTACTGCCACCTTTGAACTCATACTGGCTGCGGAGTTCATAGCGATAGTTATCGCCATTCCGCTGGGCGTTTATTCAGCCGTCAAAAAGGATTCATGGGTCGACAATTTTGGCAGGGTCTTCGCAATAAGCGGCGTTTCGCTGCCCGCTTTCTGGTTTGGAATCGTGCTCCAGCTTATATTCTTCAAGCATCTTGGAATACTCCCGCTGGCCGGCAGGGTTGACACGGTGGTCATGCTGGAGCATCCACTTCACGTGATAACCGGGTTCTACCTCCTCGACTCCCTGCTGACCGGGAACATTCCAGTCTTCGTCGATGCGCTCAAACACCTGATACTGCCCGCCTTGACCCTGGCAATGTACCCGATAGGCCTGATAACGAGGCAGGTACGCTCCATGATGATAGAAGTCCTGAACGAGAACTACATCCGCACCGCGTGGGCATACGGCCTTCCCTCCAGGAAGATATACTTCAAGTACGCCCTGAAGAACGCCATAGCCCCGGCGCTGATAACAGTGGGCCTCTCGTTTGCCTACACCCTCGTTGGGGCCTTCCTGGTCGAGCTGATATTCAACTGGCCGGGTCTCGGCAGGTACGCGGCCTATGCAATCCTGAGCATGGACTATCCAGCGGTTCTCGGTGTCACGATAATCACCGCCACGGCCTACGTGTTCATCAACCTGATAGTTGACCTCATTCAGGTCAAACTTGACCCTAGGATAAGGCTGTGAGGGAGGAAAATGAGGAAAGAAGAGACAGTTAAAATCCTTCTAAGGAACAAACTTTCCCTGATAGGTCTGGCGATAATAGCCGGCTTGATACTCATGGCGATTCTTGCCCCCGTACTCGCCCCGTACCCCGACCAGGCCCTCGGGGAGCCCAACCTGCAGGAGAGGCTGCAGCCGCCGAGCAGAACGCACCTCTTTGGAACGGACCACATGGGAAGGGACATCCTCAGCAGGGTGATATACGGTGCGAGAACGTCCCTGCTGATGGGCTTCTCTGTGGTTGCGCTGGCACTGCTCATAGGCGTGCCCCTGGGCCTGATGGCCGGCTACTTCAGCGGCAAGACAGACCTCGTGATCATGAGGATAACCGACATCTTCCTCGCCTTCCCGCCCCTGCTTCTGGCACTGCTCATAGCAACGAGCCTCGGTAGGGGAATGACGAATGCCATCGTTGCCCTCGCCATAAGCTGGTGGCCGTGGTACACGAGACTCGCCAGGGGAATGGCGATCTCCGTGAAGGAGCGGCCCTACGTTGAGGCCTCGAAGGCGATGGGAATCTCTGACTGGAAGATTATGCTGCGCCACGTTCTTCCGAACTCGCTGTCTCCGATAATAGTGCAGGCCACCATGGACATGGGCTCCGCCATCCTTGAGGCCGCGGCCCTGAGCTTTCTTGGACTCGGCGTCCAGCCGCCCACACCGGATTGGGGCTTGATGGTCAGCGAGGGGAAGGATTACTTCCTAAACTACTGGTGGTATCCCGTCTTCCCGGGACTGGCGATATTCATCACAGTCATGGCGTTCAACCTGCTCGGGGACGCCGTGAGGGAGGTAATTGACCCCAGGCTGAGGAGGAGGTTGCTATGAGCAAGGTACTCGAAATACGCGACCTCTACATCAACTTCAGAACCATGTGGGGCGTTGCAAAGGTTCTCAACGGCGTCAGCTTTGAGATAAACGATGGCGAGATATTCGGCCTCGTCGGCGAAACCGGCTGCGGGAAGAGTGTAACCGCCCTGAGCGTGCTCCGCCTGCTCCCGTCGAACGCCCAGATTTCCGGGGAAATCATCTTCAAGGGGGAGAACCTGCTGGAGAAGTCGGAGGAGGAGATGAGAAAGCTCCGGGGCAAGGAGATTTCAATAATATTCCAGGACCCCATGACCTCCCTGAACCCCCTTTTCAAGATTGGGGATCAGATGGTTGACATAATAACACTCCATGAGGGCCTGAGCAAGGAGGAGGCTCTGGAACACGCCAGGAACCTCCTAAAGTCCGTTGGACTCTCCGACCCAGGGAGGATACTCAACTCGTACCCTCACGAGCTCAGCGGCGGCATGAGGCAGAGGATAATGATAGCCATGGCCCTCTCCTCGAACCCGTCCCTTCTGATAGCGGATGAACCCACAACCGCCCTGGACGTCACGATTCAGAAGCAGATACTCAGGCTGATACTCGACCTCAGGGACAGGTACAGCTTCTCGGTTCTCCTCATCACCCACGATCTGGGAGTCGTTGCCGAAGTCTGCGACCGCGTTGGGGTGATGTACGCGGGCAACATAGTGGAGATAGCCCCAACGGAGGAACTCTTTGAGAACCCCCTTCACCCGTACACCCAGGGACTGCTATCCGTCGTTCCGGATCCGAGGACAAAGAAGCCCCTCAAACCCCTCAGAGGCAGCGTTCCGAGCCTTTTGAACCCGCCGAGCGGATGCAGATTCCATCCGAGGTGCGATTACGCGAAGGACGTCTGCAGCAGGGTAAAGCCTGAGCTCATCGAGCGCTCCCCCGGGCACTTCGTGGCCTGCCATCTCTACGGAGGTGAGGCGGATGTTGAGGGTTGAAAACCTCAAGAAGTACTTCCCGATAACCCAGGGCTTCATCAGAAAGAAAACGACGTGGCTGAAGGCCGTCGATGGAGTTTCCTTCGAAATACACGACGGTGAGACGTTTGGACTGGTGGGTGAGAGCGGGAGCGGGAAGTCCACCACCGGAAGAACCATCCTGCGGCTCTACGAACCCACCGATGGGAAGGTGTACTTCAACGACGTCGAGGTAACGGCCCTCTCGGGGGAGGAGCTCCGGGAGCTTCGGTCCAAGATGCAGATAATATACCAGGACCCGTACTCCTCCCTCAATCCCAGGTTGACCATATTTGACATCATCGCGGAACCCCTGAGGGAGTACGGGCATGAGGACATTGAAGACACGGTAATCGGCCTCCTTGAGTCCGTCGGACTCAGCGAAGAGCATGCGAGGAAGTACCCGGATGAGATAAGCGGCGGTCAGTGCCAGCGCGTTGCCATAGCGAGGGCCCTCGCCCTGAACCCCGAGTTTCTGGTTCTCGACGAGCCTACCTCCGCGCTGGATGTCTCAGTTCAGGCCCAGGTTCTCAACCTCCTGGAGAGGCTCCAGAAGGAAAGGGGACTCACGTATCTCTTCATCTCCCACGACCTCGGCGTGGTGAGGTACCTCGCCAGCCGCGTCGGCGTCATGTACCTCGGAAAGCTCGTTGAGGTCGGCACCATCGAGCAGGTTTTCGACAATCCGATGCACCCCTACACGAGAATGCTGCTGAGTTCCATACCTGTGCCGGATCCAAAGGCCCGGAACATCGAGAAGGAGACGGTAATCGGGGAAATTCCCAGCCCAGTAAACCCGCCGAGCGGGTGCAGGTTCCACACGAGGTGTCCCTACGCAAAGGATGTCTGCAGGCGGGAGGAGCCGAGGATGATTGAGGTGGAAAACGGCCACTTCGTAAGATGCCATTTTGCGGGTGAGCTATGATGCTCGTGATTCTTGACCCGATAAGGGATGAGGGGGGCGATTTCCGACGGGAAACGGAGGCGTATCTCTCCAGGCACTACCCGGGGGATCGCTTCAGGATAGTAACGCTGGAAGACGGGCCGGAGGAGATAGGGAACTTCACCCAGAAGACGCTGGCATGTGCTTCGATTTTGAGGCACTTGGACGAGTTCAGGGATGCGTCGGCGGTCATCGTGAACTGCTTCGCCGACCCGTGCCTCTTTGAGCTGAGGGAGAACCTCAACGTCCCGGTTTTCGGGGCCGGGGAAACGACCCTTCACATCGCCGCCATGCTGGGTGAGTTCTCTGTGGTTGGGCCAGGCCAGAACCTGGCATCCTGGACGCGGATTCAGGCCAGGGAGTACGGTTTGCTCGATAAGCTCGTCTCGGTCAGGGGTATAGCGCTTCCCCTGGAGGGCATACTGAAAAACGAGGAGGGTCTCTACGGGGAGGCCCTGGGTGCCTGCAAAAAGGCGGTTGAGGACGGAGCCGATGTGGTGGTTCTCGGCTGCACCGGGTTCGTCAGCATCGCCGATAGATTGAGGGAGGAGGTCTGGGAGAGGTTCGGAGTGCCAGTTCTTGAACCCCTGCTGACGACTTACGGAACCGCGCGCTCCCTGTATCCGTTCATACGTCACGGGAAACGGGGATTGTTTTCAGGAAAATGACTGGAGGTGGAAGTATGAGGGTGTTGAACGAGCAGGATTTGAGGGACCTCTTGGAGGGTTGCACCGTCCTTGGTACCGGTGGGGGCGGCGACCCCGCAGAGGGCTGGGAGATGGTAAAGAAGGAGCTTGACGCCGGGCGGGAGTTCCGCTTGGCAAGTTTGGAGGAGATTCCCGACGACGGCGTGGTGCCGATGCCGTATTTCGTCGGCTCCCTCGCCGGCGAAAAGGTCGAGTCTTCCTACGAGGAGGGTGAAGCCGTTCGCTCCTATCGGGTTTTGGAGGATTTCATGGGGGAGGAATTCACCGCCGTCATCTCAACCGAACTCGGCGGGGCGAACACGGCGGCGGCGCTGGCGACGGCGGCCAGGCTGGGGAGGCCGATAGTCGACGGCGACCCGGCAGGAAGGTCGGTTCCGGAGCTGCAGCATACCACGTATTACATCGTCGGCGTTGAGATGGCCCCGTTTGCCGTTGTTACCCCGTACGGTGACGAAATAGTGGTGGGCCGCGTCAAGGACGATTTCCAGGCCGAAAAGCTCGTCAGGGCCATAGCGTCTTCGATAAAAACCAACGTTGGTGTCACGTCGCACCCGGTCAGGGGGAGGGAACTGAGGAACGCGGTTGTGAAGGACGCCATAAGCCACGCGCTGAACATGGGCAGGGCGCTGAGAACCGCCAGGGAAAACGGGGGGGACCCGATAGAGGCCTTGCTTAAAGCGGGGAACGGCTTCCTGCTGTTCGAGGGCGTCGCCACGAAGGCAGAATGGCGGGAGGAATCGGGATTCACCGTCGGGGAATTTGAGCTTGAGGGAACGGGTGAGTTCAAGGGAGAGACTTACAGGGTCTGGTACAAGAACGAGAACCTAATCTCCTGGAGGAACGGGGAGGTTGACGTCACGATACCTGATCTAATCTCAGTGCTTACACCGGACGGCCACCCCGTGACGAACCCCCACGTGGAGGCGGGAAAGGAGTACGTCGTCGTTGGCTTTCCCGCCCCCGAGCTGTGGAGAACACCGAAGGGTCTGGAGATATTCGGGCCTAAGTATCTGGGACTTGAGAGGGAGTACGTTCCAATAGAGGAGCGTCTCCGCTGAATTCATTTTTTGGGGTGTTTCCATGAGGATACTCGTCATAAATCCCGTTGGAACGGATGAATGGAACGAATCCGACAGGAGAATCTACGAAATGTTTGCATCGAAGGACACGCACATAGACGTTGTGAGTCTGGAAACCGGGCCCAGGTCAATAGAGAACAGGGCCGCCGAAACCGAGGTTCTCCCGCTCATAGTCAGGAAGGCCCTGGAGCTTCATGGGGGGTACGACGGGATAATCGTCAACTGCTGCCTCGACCCAGCGGTCGACGTCATCCGCTCCCTGATCCCCACCCCGGCAGTCGGCCCCTGCCAGGCCTCCCTTGCCCTGGCCTCAGTCCTTGGAAGGAAAACTGGGATAGTCACGGTTTCAAAGACCGCGGTGCCCCTCTTCGAGGAGCTGGTACTGAAGTACAGGATGGACAAGCGGGTAACGAGCATAAGGGGAATAAACATCTCGGTTCCGGAAATAACAGCCGATGAGGACCGAACTGTGCGCCTGCTCAGGGAGGAAATATCCCTGGCCATATCGGACGGCGCCGATGTTGTTCTCCTTGGCTGCACCGGTCTGGCCGGGTTCGCGGAGAAGGTTCAGCCGTTCTTCGACGTCCCCATCCTCGACCCCGTCGCCTCGGCGGTTAAGATTGTTGAGGATATGGTGGAGCTTGGGGGGATGAAGGATGAATGAGCTTTCGATAGAGGTACAGGAAGGGGCCTACACGCTGGTTAGGGACGTTATGAAGGTTCAGCCGGGGGAGACGGTTGTCATAACCGCCGACACCGGGAGCGATTGGAACGTTGTGGAGGCAACCGCCAAGGCGGCGAAGCTCATGGGGGCGAAGCCCCTCGTCCTGTGGTATTCGATGCCGCCCCACGTCGGAAAGGCCGCCGACCCGTACCTGCCGATGGGCCCCCTTGAGGCCGCTCTGAAGAACGCGGACGTCTGGATAGAGTTCAACAAAAGCTGGCTCCTCTACTCGACCCCCTGGGACAGGGTTATGGCCGAGGGGAGTGTGCGCTACATCTGTCTCGTTGGAATGACCGGCGATATGATGGTGCGGAACATCGGGAGGATAAACGTTCCGGTTCTTCTTGAATTCCAGAGGGTTCTGGCAAAGCTGACCAGGAAGAGCAGGAAGATGGAGATAACCAGCCCCGCGGGTATGGACGTTAAATTCGAAAATGACCCGGAGAGACCCGTGTTCACGGAGGGGGACGTTAACGGCCCCGGCGACTACATGCTCTTCGGGCAGGTGGACTGGGCACCGGTGGAGGAGACCATAAACGGAACCATAGTCTTCGATGGCTCCGTGTGGCCCCCGCAGGAGCTCGGAATACTGAAGGAACCCATCGCCCTTGAGGTCGAGGAAGGAAAGGTCGTGGGGATAGACGGTGGCTGGGAGGCCAGGTTCTTCGAGAGATGGCTCCGGAGCTTCAACGACCCGGGAATGTTCAATATAGCCCACCTCTCCTACGGCTGCAACCCCGGCGCAAAGCTCACCGGAAACATCCTGGAGGACGAGCGCGTCTGGGGGGCGGTGGAGTGGGGCCTCGGCAATCAGGCCGAGAGCTTTAAGGGCAAGTTCGGCCCCGCGAAGAGCCACACCGACGGCATATGCCTGGCCCCGACCGTCAGAGGCGATGGAGGGTACATCATAAAGGACGGGGAGTACGTTCATCCCGAGCTGAAGAGGCTGGAGAAGCGTCTCCTTAAGGAGTGAGGGTGAGCCAAATTGGAGGTAATGGAAGCGATAAAGGGCAGAAGGGCCGTTAGGAGATTCCAGGATAGGGATATCCCCTTGGGGGACATGAGAAAAATTCTTGAGGCCGGGATATGGGCTCCGAGCGGGAGCAACGTTCAGCCGTGGGAGTTCGTCGTTGTCATGGAGAGGGACAACGTTCGAAAGGTGAAACTGCTCTCCCCCGGCCTGTTTGGAAATCCTGCGGCCCTGGTGGTGCTCTGCGTAAACCGCAAACTGGCTGAAAAGGGCGGGAAGCTCGGGGAGGAAAGCGCCCTCATGGACGTCTCCATGGCGGCCCAGAACATGATGCTGATGGCATACTCACTGGGCATAGGCTCCTGCCCCGTGCTTTCCTTCAACAAAGCCGCCCTCAGGGAACTCCTAAACATACCCGGGCACGTGGAGCCGGTCCTTATCCTTATCTTTGGCTATCCCAAGGTTTGGCCGAAGCCGCCGAGGAGGAAACCGCTGAGGGAGGTGGCGCACGTTGAGGAGTACGGACGGCCTTTTGAGTGACAGGCACTTTCAGCTCCTGGCGTTTTTGATAACGAGCGCGAGGGGATGCGTAGACGAGCCAAAGCTCTACGGGCCTTTGAGGCTGCTCGACGCGGCTTCGAGGCTGATAGAGATTATGGGGGAGGAAGGCAGGGCAGGCGAAGAGGTGCTCGGGCTCAGGGAGCTCGTCGAGGAGGCCATCGACGTCCTGATGTACGACCAGGAGGAATTCGTGAGGCTGACCGATGAACTGTCACGGGAGCTTGCAAGAATTATCAGGAGTCAAAAAACTTAAGTCTATTTTTTCCAAATTCATTATTTAGGTGACACGTTATGGTGAACAAAAAGAAAAAATCCTACTCCTGGAATCCCGATGATATCAAGTTCTGGAGGGAGATGAGCAAGGGCGAGCTGAGCGACCTTGACGTTAAGATTTTCCTGGCGCTGAGGGAGAACGGCAGACTTCCCGATACGGAACTCGCGAGGATAACGGGCGTTTCAGTCCCGACCGCCAGGAGGCACAGGATAAGCCTTCAGGAAAGGGGCTACGTGCGGATAATGGCCCTGTTTATCTTTGAGGAGTTCGGTCTGGCCTCGGCGGATGTTCTTGTCAAATTCAAGGAAGATGCACCGAAGGAAAAAGTCGCCGGCTTCATGGAGGAGGCGATATCCCACAGAAAGGTCTTCGAAATAGACGAGTACATGGGGGAGTACAATGTGGTAATTAAGTTCTTTGACAAGGACTTTAAGGAGCTCAAAAAGACGATAGATGAGTTCCTCCAGGGTAGGGATATAATCCAGAAAACCCTGATACTGCCGGCGGTCTCCAGTCCGAAGCTGTTCACGACCCGCATGAAATACAAGCACGTCTAGAGCAACGATAATAAGCATCAACGCCCAAATTAATACTGAGGTGTCCAAGATGTTTGAGAAAGTTCTGTACCCGACCGACTTTTCGGACGTTTCCCTGCACGCCCTGCGCACCTGCATCCCGAGGCTAATCTCAATGGGGGTTAGGGAGCTTTACCTCATCCACGTCGTTGACATAACCATAGCCGAGTTCGAGGCCTTTGAGCTTGAGGATATCTACCGTGAGAAGCTTGAGAAGCTCGCCGGGGAGCTCAGAACCGACGGGGTAGAGGTGAACGCGATAGTCAGGATAGGCATACCCTCGATAGAGATAGCGGAGGTGGCGGAGGAGAGGGACATAGACCTCGTCGTCATCCCGAGCGTTGGCGAGAACATCTGGAGGACGATGTTCCTGGGAAGCACAGCCTCCAACCTCGCCAGGGCAACCCGGAGGCCGGTTCTCCTCCTGAAGTACCAGAAGAAGGACGACGGCTTTGAGCCCTCCGTGGACTGCTCGACGGTGTTCAAGCGCCCGCTGGTTACGCTGGACTTCTCGAAGTGCTCGATAAAGATAGTAAAGACCGTGAGGGAGTTCGAGGAGCTCATAGAGCGGGGAATCCTCGTCCACTCCGTGGACTACGGGGGGATGGACGAGCTTGAGCACAACATAGAGGTGGCGAAGCTCAACCTGCGGAAATCCGCCAAGGGAGTTAGGGCGGAGTTTGAGTTTGAGGTTCTCGTGGGCAGTGCAAGTCAGGCGATAATAGGAACCTCCTTGGCAAAAAACGCCACGCTCATAGTCATCGGCAAGAAGGGCAGAAACTTCCTGAAGGACCTGCTCCTCGGAAGCACCGCGGAGAGGGTCATGAGGGACTCAAAAGTCCCGGTGCTGCTTGTGCCGTGTGATTAGCCTCAGACTGGAACGGCTTCCACATCAAGATTCGGTAGCTACCCTGTTGCCATCATCGGCCGTTTCTTTCTTTCCCTGGGCCTCTTATAAACCTACTCCCGGGTGCTCTCTCCCCTCATCACGCCGCTGGCTATCATGTGGGCGAGCCTCAGGGGCTCTGGAACCAGGCCGGTTTTGGTCGTTACCCGGACTATCTCCGCGGCGGTATCGGCTTTGAGGCCCACCGTCTGGATGTAGAGCTTCTCCGGGATGAGCTCCACCAGCGATGGGGCTTTCCTCAGGAGGTCTATCCTCTCCTCTGCATCGCTGAAGTGCTTTCTCAGCGCCCTCTCCATTCCCTCCATATCCGGCCGTTTCCTGATGACGACTATCACCGGCAGGCCGGTCTCGGAGTGAAGCCTCTCCAGGTCAACGACGTTGAAGCCGGCGTAGGTAATACCCTTGAGGAGAATCAGCCTCAAATCCTTGAACCTGGAGGAGTTGATGGCCTCTATCATCGCATCGGTGGCGTCGTTTCCGTCGACTGTTATCCAGCGCGAGAGAACGCCAACGACCTCCTGGGAGCCTTTCATGACGACTCCCACTAGAATGGTCTTCTCCCCGCTGAGTTTGGAAGAAAAAGAGAACGTCCCATCGTCAAAACCCACAACCCTGATCTGGGGCTTGACCTTCCTTATCATGATGACATTTTTCTTTTTCGAGCCTCTTCCATTGAGGATGGATAGTTGTAGTATTTTTGAGTCTACCATTCAGCTCACCGGAAACCTTTTAAACTCCTCCCCCTTGTAGCCGAAGTTGTGGAGTGGCTTGGAACGATAACCCCAATCCGCTCTGCGGTAGGGGTAACGGGCCGAAGACCCGGCCTGAGGGCTGAACCGAAACCGGCGACGGGAGTAGGTTATGGGCCCGCAAACCGAACCGCCCACCGGCGGGGAGGAGGTCAGAGCACCTTCTCAAGCCACTCAGCGTACTCCCTGTTGACCTTGTCCACCTCTATCCTGGCTATCACTGGAACCTCGTACGGATGCATCTCCTCGATGGTCTCCCGCAGTTCCTTCCACTTCTCGACCTCCGTCTTGAGTATGGCGCCGACTTCTACCTCTTCCTCGATCTTCCCCTCCCACCAGTAGAGCGCTTTGTGCTCCCTGAGGTTGGCGCAGGCGATGAGCTTCCTCTCAAGGAGGGCTTTTACCGTTCTCTCCGCGCTCTCCCAGTCGGGGAAGGTCGTGTAGACCAGTATCATCTCCATCTTCCCCACCGGTGTAAGGTAGACGGATAAGCTTAAATCGGTTGTGGGGATATCATCAACGGGATGGTGTATGAGGAGGGTAAGGGCTCACCTTAAAATCTACGGGCGCGTTCAGGGCGTTGGATTCAGGTGGAGCATGCAGAGGGAGGCCAGAAAACTCGGAGTTGACGGCTGGGTGAGGAATCTGCCCGACGGAACCGTCGAGGCGGTCATAGAGGGTGACCCGGAAAGGGTTGAGGCGCTCATCGGCTGGGCGCACCAGGGCCCGCTCCTGGCGAGGGTCACGAGGGTTGACGTAAAATGGGAAGAACCGGAGGGGCTTGAGGGGTTCAGGGTCACGGGGTAGACTCAAGCCTTTCAATTAGGACCCTCTTCGGGCAGTATTTGACCTCGCAGTAGTTGCAGACGAACCTCTCCTTGTCCTTCTCGGGAGTGTGGAGGATTAGCTTTCTGAATCCCTCCATCTCCTTGACCCTCATGAAGACCTCGACCGGCAGCGTACCGTCTATGACTATGTAGAGCTTTGTGGGTTCTTCGTGGAGGTTCCTGCTGAAGACCTCCATGACGGAAACTCCGTTCTCTGCGAGCAGGGCGAGGACCTCCGAGAAACCGTTGAGGTAGCCTCCCTTCTCCAGTTCTATCTCCAGAACTTCCCATCCCATCAGGGGGGCGACGTCTATCAAACTCGGCAGCGGGTTGAGCCTCTCGAAGATGAGCCTGAGGGGGTAGGTCTTCTCGATGTATTCTATCGTGTGGTACACTATCTTTCTGTTGACCCCAATCACCCTCGCAAGTTCGCTTATCGGAACCTCCACGTTTCGGAGGTATATCTTTCCGCTCTTCACGCTGAGGCCGTTCTCAAAGAGGAACTCTGCCACCTTCCTCCGGGCTGGATAATTCTTGAAGTACGCCTCCAGTATGAGCATCATTTTTGTTCACCTCTTACCCATATATGAGTAGGAATGGATATTTAAATCTTTCCCCGGATTCCTCCGCAAGGTTATTAACAATGCCGACTCCATCTCTTTATTCAGAGGTGAGGGTCATGGCAAGGTTCGACGTTGTGGGTGTGGGCAACCTCAACTACGACATCATAATGCTTGTTGAGCGTTTTCCGGAGTTCCATGAGAAGGTCAGCGCCGAAAACGCGTTCTTCGGCCTGGGCGGTGCCGCTGCCAACACGATAAGCTGGCTCGCCACGTTTGGGCTAAGAACCGGCTATATAGGGGCCATTGGAAGGGACGAGATTGGAGAGGCGCACATCTCGTATTTCAGAAGGCTGGGCGTTGACACCGGGGGCATCAAAACGGTGGACGCGCCCTCGGGAGTTGCCGTTGCCATAATACACGGTGAAGACAAGAGGATAGTGAAGTACCCCGGTGCCAACCTTTTGAAGGAGATAGATTTCGATTACCTTTCCGGGGCAAGGCACGTGCACCTCTCCTCAAACCCGCCGGAGACGATAGTCGAGGTCGTGAACTTCGCCGGTGAAAGGGGGATAACGGTTTCCCTGGACATAGGCGAGGCTGCGCTCCCAAGGGATGTGGAGGCGAAGGTGGACTACCTCATGATGAACGAGGACGAATACCGGAGGAAGTTCGGTTCGCTGGACCTCTCGCTCTCAAGCGCCAGGAATCTCGTGGTCACCCTCAACGGCGGCGGCGCTCTGGTGAGGGATGACAAGGGGAACGTCCGTGAGGTTCGCGGGCTGAGCGCGGAGGTTGTTGACTCTACCGGTGCGGGGGACGCCTTCGACGCCGGGGTCATATACGGCGTTCTCAGCGGCTGGACGCTTGAAGAGGCCGCCAGACTCGGCATGCTGCTGGCCTATCTCACGGTACAGAAGGTTGGTGCGAGGAGCGCAGTGGTTCCGCTGGAGAAAGTCGCAGAGGCGGCGAGGGAGACGGGAATCGAACTGCCCTTCGGGAGGTCATGATGCGGCTCTCAAAATTCCGGAAACCCTCCTCATAACGTTTAAATAATGGTTGGTATCATTTTATTCAAGGGGTCGTAGGAAACCCTTAAAAATCCGCACCCTAAAAGCCTTAGAGAGACCAAAAAGTCTTTGGGCTGGAGGTGGAGCACTTGGAAATTATAATTGACAACTTCAAGCCGAAGATTACCCGTCCCTTCAAGAGGAAGAACGAGTATTGGGTCAAGCTCATCACTCAGGATGGGGAGTACATAATGAAGTTCAAAACCCCCCTTGAGGCGGAGGATGCCATCTACGGCATGCTCGACGACCTTCAGGTCTACGGAGGCAAGGTCAAACTCAAGCTCAGGGAGGGTAACGTCATCGAGGACATAGAAGTCATGGAACTCTACAAGCCCTCCGCGAAGGAACTGCTTAACGAGTACTTCACCGATTAGCCCACTCAACGTTCTTTTCTGTTCACTGGCGTTGTAAATATGACAAAAACCTATATATACTCCAGCCCATATAGTTTGTTATTGGACGGTATTTATGCGCTAAAATTCAGCGTGTTTAAATGTTCTCTGGAGGTCGGCGTAGTGGCGAGGAGGAAAAACAAGGAGCTCCTTGAGCTTGCACTGGACATGGGCGGTGAAGAGGCCGTTGAGGTAATTAAGGCTCTCGAAAAGAAGAAGGAATCCACCGACGAGGAGCTCGCCGAGATAACCGGCATCAGAGTTAACACCGTTAGAAAAGTCCTCTACATGCTCTACGACCAGGGACTGGCCGAGTTTAAGCGCATAAGGGACAAAGAAACCGGCTGGTATTACTACTACTGGCACCTTGAGACCAAGCGCCTCCCAGAGATAATCCGCTCCAAAAAAATGGCGGAGCTCAAGAAGCTCAGGGAGATGCTTGATGAGGAGACCAGTGAGATATACTACCACTGCGGCACACCGGGTCATCCAAAGCTGACCTTCGACGAAGCCATGGAGTACGAGTTCCAGTGCCCGATATGCGGGCAGATGCTCATGCAGTACGACAACACCGCCGTCGTTGAGGAGCTCCGGAGGCGCATAGAGGAGCTTGAGATAGAGCTCGGCCTCAGGAAGAAGCCCAGGAAAAAGAAGTCCAACTGACTGAACGGCCGGTGAATGAACTTCGGGGATGATGAATATGAGGGAAGTAGTTATTCTTGAGAAGGTTTACGGAGATAGGAGTGGTTTTCTCAAGCTTGATAAGAAGCTGAAGGCCCTCCTTGGGGATTTGGAAGTCGAATGGAAGCTTTCGGCGGTCAAGAAGAACTGGATTAAAGTTTCTCTGAACGGGGAAGACGAGGAGATAAGCGCAAACCTCGTCCGCGAGGAATTCGGCGAGGTTCCCTACAAGCTGAGCGCGATTAAAGAGGGTGGGACATACCGCGGTCGGTTCATCGACCTCGGCAGGGTCGGCTACGGGGCCTACGTGGACATCGGAATCTTCACCCCCCGGCCCAAGGACGCGCTTCTCCCCCTGTACTACCTCAAAGAGACCTTCGGCGAAATGCCCGTGAGGCAGATGATACGGGACTTCGGATGGGTTGACAACCTTCCGGTTGAGGTCACCGTGTCCAATGTGGAATTCGGTGCCAGGGAGGTGGAGCTGGCCTTCAGCGAGAAACAGCTGAAGCGCATAAAGGGCTGGACAAGCGACGGCCACGACAAGCTCTTCATAGCCGGCACCGTGAGCGAGAACGTTGAGAAGGCCCTCATCAAAACGGGCCACGGAAGGGACGTGAAGCGCATAGAGGAACTGGGCCTCATGGAGACCCTGTTGATACTCAAGAAGGGAACCCAGGCCCCCGGAATCATAAAGGAAATCGGTCCCCATCTCAGGGGAACCCTCATCGGTGCGATCAAGTTCCGGGAGTGAGCCCGTGCACCAGTCTCACGGTCAGTGCAGCCAGAAGGACGAAGCAGTAGGGGAACAGTGAGGGCACGAACAACGACGCCGGAAGGTACAGAATCGTCATCAGGAGCAGAAACGCCGTCTGGCCCTTCATCTTTATTCCCCTTTCTCCCGCGGCCATCGCGTAGACCATCGTCACCAGCGCCAAGGCGCTGTTGAACAGGAACCTCTCCAGGTACCTCCACCCGTGCGGGTCCATTCCCCTCGGAATCCCGACTGGAATCCCGAACTGGAGGTACATGAGGAGCACTCCGGCACCGGTTATCAGCAGGTAGGCGTAGTTTCTCAGGTGTCTCTTCGGGAACGTGATGACAAATGCTATTGGTATGAAGACCAGATACGGGTTTATGGCTATCGTGAGCAGTGTGAACGCCGAAAGGACGAAGGTCTGGAGCAAGGCCTTCCATTTCTCCGGGGAGAACGTCACGTTGCTCACGATGGCGAGTGTTATAACCAGCCCCGCCAGACCGAGGGCGCTACCGTTGATGTGGTACAGGTTCTCCCTGAACATGGGTGAAACGAAGATAAGCCCGAATATCAGGAAGCCAAGCTCACGGGCCCTTTTGGGTGCCAGATAGAAGGAAAACGATGCTATCAGGAGGATTAGAACCCAGTGGACAAGTATTATGTTCTCCTCGATGGGCGGCACGAACATGAAGACCGCCCCCATTATCACGCTGAGGGGAGACTCCGGAGAACCGCCTACGGCAAATGTTACGGCCTGGAGGAAGTAGCGCAGGAACTCCCTTGTTAAGACGGGTCTTTGGGCGATGAGGTACCAGAGGATAAACAGCGACGCGGTTAGGATGTAGAAGCTGCCGGCGTGGCTCCTGTCGCGCCTCAGGGCGAGCAGAAACGCAAGGATTACCGCGGAGGTTATGACCAGAAACGCCACCTTTGAGCCCCTGGGGGGATTCCAAAGTCTTTCGAAGGCCTTCTCCGTCATATAGATGTTGTTTTCGGAACCGGTTATGAGAACGGTGCCGTTGAGGACGACGATGGAGGGGAGGAGGGAGGCATTAGCGGGAAGCCCCGTAAGATTCCAGACGTGGGCCATCGCGGGGTTGTTGTAGACGTTTCCTACCAGAACGAGCGTTCCGTTGCCGTGGGGCTTTATCGTGTAGAGCTTCTCGTCCACGTAGTACGCCCATCCCCTGGCCCACTCGTCTTTACCTGCAAGGACCGTGTAGGATGAGCTTGAGTTCAGAAACGTCTGAAACGCCTCCTGGCTAGGGTAGTAGCTCAGCCTCTCCGCGGAGGCTAGGGGAAGGGCGATCAGGAGGATTAGAGTTACCAGAACGAGGGCCCGTTTCATCGTATCCCTCCCAGTGAGATACCCAGAAGTGGTTAAAAAGTTAATGCAGTGGAACTTGGTGAAGAAGGAAAGGTAGTTGGAGTCAGCGGGTCTGGGGCTCGTCCGAGGCTTCCTGTTCACCCTTTATCTTTCCGAGCCTCTCCACGAGCCTGTCCACGATTTCCATAAATGACTTGGCAGCAACGGTGTCCTCGTATAGAACTATCGGTATGCCCGCATCGCTCGCCTCCCTGGCCTTAAGGTCTATCGGAATCTCGCCGAGGAAGTCGACGCCCTCCTTCTCCGCAAGCTTCCGGCCTCCGCCCTTTCCGAAGAGGTCTATCTCGTTGCCGCAGTGCGGGCAGATGAGGTAGCTCATGTTCTCGACGACCGCAACGTAGGGCACTTCCATCTTCTTCATCATGTTGACTGCCTTACCCGTGTCGAGGAGCGCTACCTCCTGGGGCGTGGTTACTACAACCGCCGCATCGAGCTTGAGGGTCTGGGTGACGGTCAGTATCTCGTCGCCGGTTCCGGGCGGGAAGTCGACTATCATGAAGTCCAGCGAACCCCACTTGACGTCACCGAGGAGCTGCTTGATGGCTTTCGTGACCAGAGCGCCGCGCCAGATTATCGGCTGATCCTCTGGGACGAGGAAGCCCATGCTCATGACCTTGATCGGGGTCGTCTGGCCGAGGAAGTCGTTCATCGGCGGTATCATCTCGAACCTGCCGTCTTCGAGCTTTTCGGCCAGAACCTCCGCCCTGTCGACGCCGAGCATCTTGGCAACGTTCGGCCCGTGTATGTCCGCGTCGAGTATTCCAACGAAGTAGCCCTTCTTGGCCAGTGCCGCCGCCAGGTTGACGGCAACGGTGCTCTTTCCGACGCCGCCCTTACCGCTCAGGACGGCTATCTTATACGTCCACTTCTCCTGCTTTTCGTTTATTCTCTGGGTGAGGGGATCAGCGCCCAGTCCACCTATGTTGAGCGTGGGAGCTTTGATGGTCATCTAATTCACCTCCAGATTAGGTTGCCATAAGGAGCTTAAAAGTTTTGTCCCAAAATACGGCAATCTTGGACAGATCTGTGTAATGCCCGGTCGGTTCAAAGAAACACAATAGAAAAAGGTGGAGGAGTTCACTCCTCCGGCTTCGGGAGGGTGACCTCGACGCCGAGGACCTTCCACATGGCTTTTATCTGCTCGCGGAGGGTGTCTATCGCCTCTGGCTGCTTGAAGAGGTGCTTGAACCTGCCCTGGAGCTTGAGGTACTCCTCGATGGGCTTCTTGAACTCGATGGCGACTACGCGACCGCCCTCGCGCTTGACCTTGGCGCCTCCTCCCGGAGCCTGTATCTTGATGTTCCAAAGGTCGCCGTTCTCGATCTCAAAGAGCGGCCAGACGCCGGTCTCGATGGCAAGCTTGGCTATCTCGACGCCCTTCTCAAGCGGGCTCTTCCATCCGGTCGGGCAGGTACACTGGACCTGGACGAAGGCAGGGCCGTCAACCTTCGCGGCGATCTTCATCTTTCTGATGAAGTCGAACGGGTTGCCTATGCTGGCGGTTGCGACGTACGGAACCTGGTGGGCTGCGGCGATGAGGGCGACCCACTTCTTGGGCTTGTCCTCACCGATGGAGTACTTGCCCGGCGGGCTGGTGGTGGTCCAGGCACCGTACGGGGTGGAGCTTGACCTCTGGATTCCTGTGTTCATGTAGGCCTCGTTGTCGTACATGAGGTAAACGACGTTGTGCCAGCGCTCAAGCATACCGCTGAGGGCCTGCATACCGATGTCGGCGGTACCACCGTCACCGCCTATGGCGAGAATCTTGCCCTTCCTTCCGAGCTTCTTCCAGGCGGCCTCAACACCGCTTGCAGCAGCGGCCGCGTTCTCGAATGCGACGTGGATCCACGGGGCCTTCCAGGCGGTGTACGGGAAGACGGCTGAAACGACCTCCATACATCCGGTGGCCTGGGCTACGGCGAAGGCATCGGGGTCGCCGTACTTCTCTTCCATGGCCTCACTGAAGGCCTTGGTTGCAAGCCTGAGAGCGGTGGCACAGCCACAGCCGGCACAGGCGGCGTGACCGGGTGCCCAGTACTCGCGAGTGGTAACGGGGGGTTTTCTAACGGCCATCTTCATCACCTCACAGTATCTCCTTCCTCAGGCCGATCCAGTTGACCTCATCAACGGCCTCTCCGTTGAGGGCCTTCTGGGCAATCGCGAGGGCCTCGTCGAGGTCCTTGAATGTGACGTCCCTGCCTCCGAGGCCGAGGATGAAGTCAACTATCTTCGGCTTCTCGCTCTCGTTGATGAGCGCCCTGCTGAAGTCCTGGAAGAGGGCTCCGCCGACGCTGAAGGTGACGTTCTTCTCAAGCAGTGCGAGAACCTTCGCCTTCTTCGCCAGCTCGCGAACCTCCTCAACCGGGAACGGCCTGTAAACGGTTATCTTCGCGGCTCCGACCTTGAGGCCCTTCTCGCGGAGGCTGTCGACGTACTCCTTCACGGTGCCTGCGAGCGAGCCCATGGTGACGAAGATGATCTCCGCATCCTCTGTTCTGTACTCCTCTATCTTCTGGTACTTTCTGCCGAACTTCTTTTCGAACTCGGCGAATGCCTCGTCTATGACATCCTTGGCGTTCTCGTTGGCCTCCCAGACCGTGTACCTGGCTTCCATGTAGTGGGCCGGGAATCCGAGGGCACCCTGGGTTATCGGCTTGGCAGGGTCAAGGTACGCGTGCTTCGGTTCGTACTCGCCGAGGAACTCGTCAACGAGCTCCTGGTCGGGTATCTCAACCGGCTCGACGGTGTGGGTCAGAATGAAGGCGTCGAATCCAACCATGGCCGGAAGGAGAACCTTCTCGTTCTCGGCGACCTTGTAGGCTATCAGAATGAGGTCGAGAGCCTCCTGGTTGTTCTCGGCGTAGAACTGGAGCCAGCCGGTGTCGCGCTCGCTGATGGTGTCCTGCCAGTCGTTCCAGATGTTGATGGGAGCGCTCAGGGAGCGGTTTCCAACGGCGATGACTATCGGGAGGCGCATTCCGGCGGCGATGAAGAGTATCTCGTGCATGAGGGCGAGACCCTGGGAAGCGGTCGCGGTGAAGGTTCTAACGCCGGCCGCTGAAGCACCGACACAGGCCGAAATAGCGGAGTGCTCGCTTTCGACCTTAATGAACTCGGCGTCGAGTTCTCCGTCGGCGACGAACTCGCTTATCTTCTCTGGAACGAGCGTTGACGGGGTAATCGGAAACGCCGCTATGACCTTCGGCTTGGCGAGCTTGGCCGCCCAGGCGGCAGCCTCGTTGGCCTTCATAACCTTCTTAATCGGCATCTTTCACCACCTCACTTGGTCTCCCTAACCATTGTTATGGCCTTGGTCGGGCATTCGTTCGCACAGATTCCGCAACCCTTACAGTAGTCGTAGTCGAAGACCGGGTAGTTCTCCTCGTCGAGGTAGATAGCCGGCTCTGGGCAGTAGATGTAGCAGAGGTAGCACCTAACGCACTTGTCCCTGTTGAATTCCGGCATGAAAACACGCCAGGAACCCGTCTTGTTCACAACGCTGCTCCCCGGCAGGTAGACGACCGCTCCGGGGGTCATTTTTTCGCTATACTCCTTCTGAACCCTCTCAATCTCGGCCTTAAACGGGGTCTCGGCCATGTGTATCACCTCAGGTGAATTATCAGATTGGAACTTAAATCTTGCTGCGGGGAATTAAATATGGAAAGCTCAGCCGAAGACCTCGGCGAGCTTCTTGAGCTTCTCCCACTCGTGGAGGACCCACTGCTGAAGGACGTCGATGTCCTCCTGGGTCATGTACTTAAACCTGCCCTGGAGCTTGAGGAAGTCGGCGAGCGGCTTCGGCTCCTTCTTGGTGCTGGGCATGTTGATTTTGTACTTTCCGTTCTCGTACTCGAAGAGCGGGAAGTATGCGGTCTGGACTGCGAGCTTTGCAAGCTCGATGCTCTTGTCTGTCGGTGAGCGCCAGCCGGTCGGGCACGGTGCGAAGAGCTGGATGAAGCTCGGTCCCGGTGTCTTCTGGGCCTTCTTGAGCTTCCTCATGAAGTCCTCCGGGAAGGCAATGCTCGCCGTCGCTGCGTAGGGTATCTCGTGGGCGATGACGATGTCTATGACCTTCTTCTTGTGCCTCCTCTCCAGGAAGTGCTTCTTTCCGCCCGGGGTGTTGGTGGTCCAGGCTCCGTAGGGGGTGGAACCCGACCTCTGGATTCCGGTGTTCATGTAGGCCTCGTTGTCGTACATTATGTAGACCGCGTCGTGGCCCCTCTCAAGGAAGCCCGACAGTGCCTGGAGACCTATGTCCGCCGTACCACCGTCACCGGCCCAGCCGACGACCATTATTCCATCCTCGCCCTTGACCTTAAAGCCCCTCGCCTTGAGGGCCGCCTCGATACCGCCTATGACCGCACCGGTGGTCTCAAAGGCGGTGTGGAACAGGTTGGCCTCGAAGGCCGTGTACGGCCAGGGGCCGGCGATGATGGTTGAACAGCACGCCGGGATGGCGAAGATGGTTTTCCTTCCGTAAGCCTTAAGGACGTAGCGAAGTCCGAGGGAAGCGCCACAGCCCTGGCAGGCGGTGTGGCCAGCGTAAAAGTGCTCCTCGGCCGGGATGCTCAACCTTTTCTTAACGTTCTCGGGAATCTCCATCGTTCTCACCTCTTAAGGTGGTACCAGTCCACCTCTACATCAAGCTCTCCCTTCTCGATGATTGCCTTCATGTTCTCGGCTATCTTCCTGACGTCGGCGACCGTGAAGTCCCTGCCTCCGAGGCCGACTATGTAGTTCTTGATGAGCGGCTTTGCGTCGGTGTTGTAGAGCGAGCCCTTGGCCTCGTTGAAGAGTATTCCCTCCTGACCGAAGGAGTAGTTCCTGTCGAGGACGGCTATGCCGTCAACGCTCTTTGCCAGCTCGTAGAGCTCCTCCTTCGGGAAGGGCCTGAACCAGCGCACCTTCGCAGCGCCGACCTTGTAGCCCTCCTCGCGGAGGACATCGACCGCCTGCTTGACGGTTCCCATGAGTGAACCCATGCCCATGAAGACGAAGTCAGCGTCGTCGGTCCTGTAAAGCTCTATCATCTGGCTGTAGTCCCTTCCAAAGCGCTCGCCGAACTCCTTTCCGACCTCGTGGATGACCTTCTTGGCCTCCTCCATGGCCTTCTGTATCTTGTAGCGGAACTCGTAGTAGTCGGCAGGAGTTCCAAGTGCACCGACGGAGAAGGGCTTCTCGAAGTCGGTGAGGTCGTAGAGCGGCTTCCTCGGCGGAAGGAACTCGTCAACCAGCTCCTGCGGGATCATCTCGACGACGTCGTAGGTGTGGCTCAGTATGAAGGCGCTCTCGATGATCATGGCGGGCAGGTTGACGGTCTCGGCTATCTTGAATGCCATGAGAACGCCGTCGTAAACCTCCTGGTTGTTCTCGGCGTAGAACTGCATCCATCCGGTGTCCCTCTGGGCCAGGCTGTCGGTCTGGTCGTCCCAGACGCTCCAGGGGGGCGCCATGGCACGGTTGACGTCGACCATGACCACCGGAAGCCTAGCGCCGCTGGCCCAGTGGAGCATCTCGTGCATCAGGGCCAGACCTTGAGCGGATGTGGCTGTGAAGGTCCTCGCTCCTGCCGCGCTCGCTCCGATACATGCGGCCATAGCGGAGTGCTCGCTCTCAACGGCGACGTACTCAAGGTTCTCAACCTCGCCGTTGGCTATGAACTCGGCTATCTTCTCGATGATGCTCGTCTGTGGAGTGATCGGGTAAGCTGCCACGACATCGACGCGGGCGTGCTTGGCGGCGTAGGCGGCGGCGTAGTTGCCGCTCACAACCTTCCTAATGGGCTTGTACTCCGCCATCTCACTTCTCCTCCTTCTCCATTGTTATGGCCTTGGTCGGGCATTCGTTCGCACAGATTCCGCAACCCTTACAGTAGTCATAGTCCACGCCGACGTAGCCGTCCTCGCGGATGAATATGGCCGGCTCGGGACAGAACTTCCAGCAGATGTAGCACTTGACGCACTTGCTGTCGTCAACGACCGGTATGAAAGTCCTCCAGTCGCCGGTGAAGTTGATGAGGGTCGTTCCCAAAGTTACAGGGGCTTCCGGATACTCGTCCACAGATTTGAGGACGATTTTGGTTGCCCCTTCCTTCTTTTCACCAAACAACGTGTTCACGCTTTTCACCCCTTGTCAAGGATTATGAAGGAAAGAGAATCAGAGTTCGTAAAGGACGGTCTTGTTGAAGGCTTCCTCTGCGGCCTTGGCGTTCTTCTCGCCAAGGGCTCCTGAGAAGACTTCCTGGATAGCCTTCTGGACGTGCTCAAGGGTAACGACGCCTGTGGCCTTTGACACCGCACCGAGGATTGCGGTGTTGGTGATCGGAAGGCCAAGAACGTCGAGGGCTATGGTGGTGGCATCGACCAGTGCGAGCTTCGCCGGCTTCTTCTTGAGCTTGGCGAGAACCTCATCCTTGCTCTTCTCGGTGTTGACGATGACTATGCCGTCGTCCTTGAGACCCGCGGTGACGTCAACGGTGTCGAGAAGGCTCGGGTCGAGAACGACGACGATGTCGGGCTCGTAAATCTGGGTCTTTATCCTTATCGGCTTCTCGTCGATCCTGGTGAATGCCGTAACCGGCGCTCCACGCCTCTCAACACCGAAGAACGGGAACGCCTGGACGTATTTGCCCTCAAGGAAAGCAGCTGAGGCTAGTATGTTGGCAGCGGTAACTGCGCCCTGTCCACCCCTACCGTGAAAACGAATCTCTATCATCTTCCTGCCTCCTTAAGTTTGTCAAACTTTAATCATCCAATGCATTTATTTAAGTTTCGGTATTGGCTTAACTGACCTTCGGCAGCTGTCTTTGGGTAGGCATGAACGTTGTCAGTCGTCAATGGCTTAATTAAGGCATCGTTTCCCGAAAAAAGTTCACCCCCATTTGGCAAAATTTTTTAAGCCTCCCTCGATGGGAGATATATAGACTATATAGGTGATGTCAATGGACGGTCTGGCCCTGGCGGCGATTGCAGTGGCGTTCTACATAGCGTGGAACATAGGCTCCAACGATTCGGCCAACGCCATGGGCACCGCCGTCGGCGCCGGGATACTCAGCTTTCGTCAGGCCACGCTCACGATAGCGATATTCGTCCTCATGGGCGCTTACCTGAAGGGCTACAAGGTCATGAAGACGGTCGGGGAGGGGATAGTCCCTGCCGGCTTTTTGACGATGGAGATGGCGGTCATAGCCCTCCTGGCCGCGGGCGTCTGGGTGACGGTAGCAACGGTTAAGGGGCTTCCCGTTTCCACGACCCAGGCGATAGTGGGCGGTGTCATCGGGGTTGGCCTCGCGGCGAGCGCGCCCGTCAACTGGTACACGCTCGTTAAGATAGCCTCTGCCTGGGTTCTTTCGCCGATACTCTCGGGTTTGCTGGCGATAATCCTTTTCCGGTTCTATTCATGGGTTATCTCCAGAATCAAAAGCGTCTCGACGATTGAAACCCTCTACAAGGCCCTCGCCGTACTCGGGGGCTCGTACATGGCCTTCAACTTCGGAACGAACGAGGTGGCCAACGCCTCCGGCCCCCTCGTCGGTGCGGGCTTCATGGAGCCCAAGGTTGCCGGAATCTTCGGGGCGATAGCGCTTTCAATCGGCGCCCTCACCTTCAGCTATGCGGTTATGCACACCGTCGGGAAGAGGATAACCGCCCTCGGCCCGGTTTCGGCCTTTGCGGCCCAGTTTGGCTCTGCCATAGCCGTCAGCCTGGCGAACTTCTTCGGCCTCCCCGTGAGCTCAAGCCAGTCCATAGTCGGCGGCGTCGTTGGCGTTGGCCTTCTCGCTGGGGAGGGCGTTGAGAGGTCGGTCATCAGGGACATAATCTTCGGCTGGGTCGCCACGCCGCTGACGGCCATAGTCATTTCCCTTGTGATATTCAAGGCTTTCTCCCTCGCTGGAATGCTCTAGTTCAGGATGTACGTTCGGGTTTCTCCATCCGTTTTGACCGTTAATTGGTTCCCATCCACTTTAATCTCCCTGAGTACGCCCGGAGGCAGATCAAAGCGTGCTTTCACATCCATGCCCGAGAGGCCGAAAACACAGATGCCGCCCTGGTACTCCCCGCTCCATGAGTCGAGGCTGTATGCCACGGCCAGTTTCCTCCCGTCCGAGTCCATGATGAGCCTTGCACCCACCAGGCGGTCCCCCATGGAATCAATGAAAACCCTCCTGGATGTATCCTCGTCGAGAACGTAGACAACGGCATCCCCCGAAAAGAGGCTGGCGCCGGCAACGTACGCCTTTCCACCCACTGTTAATGCATTCGAGACGTGGAAGGCTCTCTCCCTGATGGGGTATTCACGTTCTTTTCCGGAGGGGAGCCTGATAACGTAGACCCTGGTCTCTTCAGATCGCTCTAGGGGCTCCTCCGCAAGTATCAGGCTTCCGTTCGAGTAGCCTACCACCCGCGTGATGTTCTCAAACGTCCTTTCCCAGAGCTTCCTGCCGGTTCTGTCAGTGAATAGGTACAAGCTCCGGCCTTTCATCGGCTCAAACGCATAGAGAAGGAAACCCTCCGGGTACTCTGAGAAGTTGCCCCGGTCACCGGGAAGGATGTACGTCATTGAATCCCCATCGACTTTGAGGGTGAATTCCACGGACGTTGAGTTTCTGGCGACGTGGACCTCCACAGGGCGTTTTTCTTCCGCGGTGATGCAGGCACTCACCACAACCATTGCCGCCAGGATAACCCCGAGAATCACTCGGCCCCTCATACGCCCCCCTTACTATAGGGGGTCTTTCCTAAAAAACTTTTCTCACTCGTTCTCCACGGAGAGTCTTCTTATCCCGACCCCGAGCCTGGTGAGTTCCTTTATCATCCCCGTCTGGATGTAGGCCTCTATACGCGTTTCCTCGCCGTATTCAACCGATAGAACCTCGCCGATGGCGTTTATCAGGGCCATAACCCCCGGCACCTTCTCGGGCTCACTCACGGTTATCTCGAAGGCACCGTACTTGGGCAGTGTAAGTATGGCCTCCTCAAGGGCGCCGTAAAGCTCGTCCAGTTGACCGAGCTTGGCCGATATCGCCGCAACTCGGGAGACGTTTACCCCGCGCTCCTCGATTATCTCCCTTATCCTCTCGCCCTTGTCCCTCACGTCCTCCTCGGTGGTCAGGTCTATCTTGTTGAGCACGACTATCATCGGCCTGTCGAGGGTCTTCAGCTCCCTGAGAACGTCGAGTGAGGCCAGGAACTTCCTCCGTATCTCCCCCCAGGGCTCGCTGACGTCGAGGACGAGGAGTATTATGTCCGCCTTCACTATCTCCTCAAGCGTCGAGTGGAATGCTTCGACTATGAAGGGCGGAAGGCCGTCTATGAAGCCGACCGTATCCGTGACGAGAACCCTCTTTCCACCTAGCTTGAAGCGCCGCGTGGTTGTATCGAGCGTCGTGAACATCTGGTCTCTGGCCTCTATCTCCTCCCCGGCCAGGGTGTTGAGGAGCGTTGATTTTCCGGCGTTCGTGTAGCCTGCCAGAGCCAGGAGTATGAAGCCGACCTCCTCGCGGCGCTTCCTCTTCACCTCTCTGTCTGCCTTGACCTTCTCCAGCTCCTTTCTGATCCTCCCCATGCGGTACCTGATGTGCTTTAGGTACTGTCGGGTCTGGTATTCACCCATTCCCTTGAAACCTGCCCTGTCTCCGAGCTTTATTCTCCTTATGGCTTCCTTCACTAGGGGAACCTCGTACTGGAGCGAGGCGAGTTCAACCTGGAGTTTGGCCTCCTTGGAATGCGCCCGCCTCTCGAATATCTCCAGGACGAGCTGCCATCTGTCCATGATTTCAACCCTGAGCTCCTTCCAGAGGTTGTATGCCTGGCTCGGCGTGAGCTTGTTGGCGAATATCACCCTGTCCGGTCCGAGCTCCCTCACGAGCTCCTTCAGCTCCTCCAGTTTGCCCTTTCCGATGTTGTATTTGGGATGTTCCTCCCTGTTCTGCTCCAGAATCGCCACTACCTCGTAGCCCGCGCTTTTCAAAAGCTCCTCGAACTCCTCGCGGCTTATCTTATCCCGCCGCGATTTCCGTATAACACCTATCACCCTCATGACGGGATGGAGTAACCGGGGGCGTTAATAATCCTTGCGCCCGGGGGAATGTCTCATGGAGATGCTGGTATGTTATGGAAAGGGTTCGATTTTGGCATATTTTGACTCGTTTCTGCCCGGAATTCGGGGGAAAACATTAAAGTTAGGTTTAACACAGAGTACCAGTTGGGTGGGATTATGATATGGCTCCTCATGTGGCTGATCCTGGGAGGGGGGGAGGTTATCATAAACCGGGAGGGCGTGAGAAAAGACCTGCTGGCCTGGCATCTGAAGGATGTCACCCAGCTTGCCGCGGAGCATGAGAACGCCTTCAGGGTTCTGATTGACCTCTTGTCAGATGATAACCCCCACGTGCGGGCGAACGCCCTTCAGGTGATCGAGGATTTAATCAAAGAAGGAAAGTTTGGGCGGGAGTACCTCAACATATCCCTCGGAAGGATAATAGAGCTGACTAAGGACGACGATGAGAGGGTTGCCCTCAAGGCCCTTGAGGTTCTCAACCTTCTCCTTGAGGCGGGGGAACTAAGCGAGGATGAGTACGAGACCGTTACCTCTGCCCTCATGGACGTACTGAAGTCCGGGCTCCCGATCCTCAGCGAATACGCCGCTGAGGGACTTGGTAAAATCGGTGCCAAGGTGGCCAGGATAGCCTATAAGTTAATAAACTGGCTCTTCTCCCTTGTGGGTTCTAGCGGAAAACGAGATGTCCAAAGCGCTGCAGTGACGGCTTTAACTGAGATGGCGAGTAAAACCGAGGATCCAAAGGTTTTAAACGAGGTTTTCGACAAGATGGCTGACCTTCTAATGCATCCCGACCCGTACATACTTGAAAGGGCCGTGATGTCGATAGATCGGCTCCTCTCAAGGGCGGATGAGATAACGACTCGGAACAAGCTCAAGGCCATAAACAACATAAAGAGGCTCAGGGGAGACGTGCAGCTTGGTATGAAAGCTTCCCTCCTCCTCGAAAAGCTCGAAAAGGCATCGAAGCTGGAAGAAGTTTCTTCCAGTCCCGAGGTGCTGAAGAAAACCCTGGAGGTCACTAGATACAGCCTAGAAGATATTGATAGGCTTCTTGACGCGGGGAAGCCCGAGATAGTTGCCGAGATGGCAAAGCTCGACCCTCTGGTCTTTGAACGGGTTCTTGAGATGCTTGAGGATCAGGACTACACCCGCAGGATGGATGCATTGTGGGTGGTCTCTCACACAACGGAACACCTAACTCCCTCTGATGCATACAGGATACTCCCGATACTGGGGGAATACTTGAAGAGCAAGAATCCTTGGGCCAGGGAGACTGCCATGAAGATAATGGCGGATATATACACCCTCTACCCCGGAACATCAAAGTTCTTTGCGTCACTGGTGGACGTTCTGCTGAAGTCCGGAGATTCCCAGGATACCGAGACGGCTCTGGAACTCCTTACCCGCCTCGCCGATAGGGTCGGCGGCGAGGAGTTCGAGGGCTCGTCCATGCGGCTGGTCTTTAAGTTGTTGAAGAGGGATTCATCCCGCGGGGCGGTGCTGAGGTTTCTGGCCAGGGAGGCACAGAGACTCGTTGATATGAACACTGAAACACTCCTCAACCTGTTGGACGTCTTGAAGGGCCTCTACGGAACTGACGGCGGTAAACACGACGAGATAATAGCCTCTCTCATCGACGTCATTGAGGACATACTGAGACTTCGCCAGCGGGGGGTTGTGATTCACACTTAGTTTCTAACTTTTTGTTTCGGAAATTCCTTTAACAGTCTGTGCATAACCATATACGGTGGTTCCTATGGATTACGACGAGGTTAACGTCAAACTTGAGGAAATAGAAGAGCTCCTCGACAGGCTTGGAAAGGAGCACCCGAAGGAGATATCGGCCTTCTCCCGCTTCCTGCGTGAGACCCTTGACAACAAAGCGCTGACAACCCGTGAGAAGGAGCTCATAGCCCTTGCCCTCGGCATCGCCCAGGGCTGCGAGTGGTGCATATACCTCCACACCCAGAAAGCCCTTGCCGCCGGCGCAAAGCCCGAGGAGCTTATCGAAGCGGGCCTTGTGGCGGTTCTCATGGCCGGTGGCCCGGCACTGATGCATCTCATCCCTCTCATGAAGGCAATAGAAAACTTCGAGAAAGGACAAAAGGCGTGATGCCTTTTCTTTTTCATTCCCCGCTCAGTTTGAGTATGGCCTCGGCGAGGTCTCCCTCCGCCTCCTCCAGGGCCTTCTTTGCGGTATCGTAGTCAACGCCGGTCTGTTCCATCACGAGCTTTATGTCCTCCTCAGGGATGCTGACTACTGCCCTTACCTCCTCGGGCCCGATTATCTGGTAGCTCTTCTCGCCCTGCGCAGTGATGACCGTGACCGCGGGGTTCCTTATGATTATCTCCCTGTTCTCAAGTCTGATTATTACTTCCTTGACGCCGTCGAGTTCCTCCATCTTGATGCCCATCTGGCGCATGAGCTTCTTCATCTGCCTGGGGTTCATTCCCATCATCGCTATCACCTGAGGAGAGTTCCACCCGGATTTTAAAAAGGTTGGCGAAGTTCCTTCAGACTTCAGCTTGGCTCCTCTTCCACTGGTTGATATGAGGAGAAAAGGGAGAAATGGGGTGGACGACGATGCCATTCACTACGCCACGATGAATAATCACGGGATACGGGTTATCCTCTCAAACGATAGGGACTTCGATAAAATCGGGGAAATAGAAAGGATCTTTTAGCCTCAGCTCCCTTTATCCTCATTTCTCGGGAACTTCGAGGTCTCATCGTTGGCCTTCATAATCCTCTGCCTGTATTCCTCGTACTTCTTCCTCGCCTCCTCTGCCTTCTCCCTCTCGCCGAGGTACTCGTATGCCTCGGCGACGTGCTTCCACCACATCGGGTCCTCTTCGGCCTCCTTGAGGCAGTACTCCAGGAACTTCTGGTAAGCTTCCCTCGCGAGCTCCTCCCTGCCAAGTTTGCGCGCTATGTTGCCGACGTCCTCGTAAAACACTCCCTCCTCCTCGGCCTCCTTGGTGTAGTACTCCAGGGCCTTTTCCCACGCTTCTCTTGCCTTTTCCTCGTTTCCAAGCTCCTCGTAGAGCTTCGCCACGTCCTCCCAGAACCAGGGTTCCTCTTCGGCGTAGCGCTCAAGTGCTCTGGCGGCCCGCTCCATGTTTCCTGCCTTCTTCCAGTACTCGTGGGCCTCCTTGAGGTAGTAGGTGTCCTTCTCCTTCTCGTACAGCCCCTCGTATATTTCAGCGGCCCTCTCATACTTCTCGGCCTTCTCGTAGGCCCAGGCGGCGCTCTCCATCCAGCCCAGCTTCTCGTACATTTCTGCTGCCTTCAGGTAGTTTCCAGCCTTCTCGTACTTCCTCGCTGCCGCTTTGTACTTGCCCATCCTTTCCAGCTTTTCGGCCGAGCGGAAGCGGTCGGCCAGGCTTAAATCGGGTTCGCTGATGTACCAGATGCCGAAGACGACTATGGCAATGAAGAAGACGATTATGCCTGCGATCACGCGGAGTCCCTGCCATGTGGCGCTCAGGTAGAGGCCGTAGCCGCTTATCGCCGTGAATATCGCGAGTATCGCTCCGTACTTCCAGCTCTCCGCGTAGAGCGTAAGCCCTGTGAAGAAGAGCAGCATTAGAGTGACTCCCAGGAAGCCGAGGGTCAGGATAACCCTGAGCAGCATTGTCGGGCCCCATTCGTAGACTATCCCCGCGGCTATTCCGAGAACGATGAGAACGAACGCTATCAGGTACGCCTTGAGTTTGTCCATTCTTTCACCCCCTCAATTTCGAGCAGGAACATCTTTTCCTCCAGCCTCGGAGTGTAGTAACCGATGCCATCGTGGGCGACCACCCTGTGACAGGGGACGACTATCGGATACGGGTTCCTCTTCATGGCCCCGCCGACCGCCCTTGGCGAGGTACCAACGGCCTTTGCAAGGCTACCGTAGGTTATAACGCTCCCTCTTTTAACGTTTTTCGTGAGCCATTCGTAAACCCGCCTCTCGAAGGGTGTAATGCCCTCAAAGGACAGCTCCCCAAGAACCTCCGAGTTCTCCATCCCGCCCAGGATAACGTCCCTCACGAGGGAGGGATACCCGCTCTTCGCTGGTTCTGTGTTTACCTCAACGCCCCGCCTCTCCAGAAAGCCCGTGAGGCGCTTTATGTTCCTCTCGAACTGTTCCCTCTCCAGGGAGAATGTTATACCCTGGATTTTTTCGGCGTGGATTACTCCTATCCACACCCCTCTGCCGGCTACCTCAAACCTCTCGACGCTCAGCATCTCCGCATTCCCCCAGTCTGAGGGCCGCCCTCCTTATCGGCCCGATGAGCGTGTGAACCTCCCTTCCGTAGAGGAAGGCCTTTCCGACGGCTTTTCTAAAGACCTTGACGAAGACCTCCCTTCTCTCGGCGTCCTTCGGGTAGTTGAGAACCTCAAGGAGTTTCGCCCAGATTTTAACGAGCTCTTCCTTCTCCCGCTCCGTTGCTGGCTCCAGGGCATCGACAACCGGCTCCGGTTTGGCTTTCGAAAGCTCGTAGAGTATAACCGCAGCGGCCTGAGCTAAATTCATAACGGGATAGGCCTCGCTAGTCGGAATCGTTACCGTGAAGTCGAGCCTATTCAGCTCATCGTTTTTCAGCCCGATGCTTTCCCTGCCGAAGAAGATGCCGACCCTTCCGGAATATCCCCGTAGAGTTTCCCTCAGCTCCCAGGGCATCAGGGGCGCCCTTTCGGGGATGTAGGTTTTTCCGGGCTTGCCCGTGGTTCCAACGGCAACGTCGAAGAGCCCCAGTGCCTCCTCAAAGCTCTCAACTATCATTGCGTTTTCGAGAACCTCCACCGCGTGGACTGCGTAGCTGTAGCTCTCCTCCGTAATGTTCGGGTTGACAAGGACTAGGCTGGAGAACCCGAAGTTCTTCATCGTCCTTGCCACCATTCCGATGTTCGCCGGCCCCTCCGGCTCAACGAGCACTATCGAAATCATCGGTAGGCATTTAAGGGCGGCTCTTTAAACGGTTTTGGTGGTGTCATGAGGATTTACGTACTCGGCGCGGGGAGCATAGGCTCGCTCTTCGGAGCTTTGCTCTCCAGAGCGGGCAACGACGTCCTTCTCATAGGAAGGGAAGAGCAGGTGAGGGCTATAAACGAGAACGGACTGCACGTTTCTGGATTTGAAGAGTTCACGGTTCATCCGAAGGCGAGCCGCCACGCCCCGAGCGAGCCCCCCGAGCTCCTGATACTCTCGACCAAGTCCTATTCGACCAAGACCGCCCTTGAGTGCGCGCGCAACTGCATCGGGCCGGAAACATGGATACTCAGCATCCAGAACGGTCTGGGCAACGAGGAGCTGGCTTTGAAGGTCACCCCCAACGTCATGGGGGGGATAACCACCAACGGGGCGATGCTGGTCGAGTGGGGGCACGTGAGGTGGACTGGAAGGGGCATCACCGTCATCGGAAAGTACCCCACCGGAAGCGACCCCTTCGTCGGAAAGGTCGCAGAGGTTTTCAACGCCTCCGGTTTGGAGACCCACGTCACGGAGAGTGTGAACGGCTGGAAGTGGGCGAAGACCATAGTCAACTCAGTGATAAACGGCCTCGGCACGGTTCTTGAGGTCAAAAACGGATTTCTAAAGGACGACCCATATCTTGAGGCCATCTCCATAGAGATAGCCCGCGAAGGCTGCACCGTTGCCCAGCGGCTCGGCATCGAGTTCGAGATACACCCGCTTGAGCTCCTGTGGGATACGATAGAGCGCACTGGGGAGAACTACAACTCCACCCTTCAGGACATAAGGCGGGGCAAGAGGACGGAGGTTGACTACATCCACGGCAAAATCGTGGAGTACGCCGGTTCCGTTGGTCTTGAGGCTCCCAGGAACGAGCTCCTCTGGGCACTCATCAAGGCAAAGGAGGGCAAAGTAGATAAACCCCCGGTTGGAAGTTATCGCGGGGGAGGGAAAATGCCCATATTCGGTGGTAAGGAGAGCAGCGTCTTTGAGGCCATCGAGAGGCACCTTGAGGTCGTTAAGGAGTCTCTGGTCGCCTTCAGGGAGCTCATGAACGCTTACCTCGACGGAGATTTTGAGAGGGCCAGGGCCTTCGAGAGGGAGGTTGACCAGCTTGAGAGCAAGGCCGACACGCTCAGGAGGAGCATAGAGACGATGCTCTACGAGGGTGCATTTCTGCCCGCCAACAGGGGGGACTACGTGAGGCTGAGCGAGCTAATTGACCAGGTTGCCGATGCGGCCGAGAGTGCGGCTCATACACTGATTCTGGCGAAGCCGAAGGCGCCGATGGAGCTCAAGGGAGAGATTATGGAACTCGTTGAGTCGGCGATAGAGGGCTATGCCCTCCTTGAGAAGGCCGTCAATGCTCTCAACTCCGACGTTGACAGGGCGATAGAGCTGGCCAAAGCCGTTGAGGACGCCGAAGAAAAGGCCGATGAAGTTGAGTACGACGTCAAGGGCAAAGTTTTTGAGAGCGAGACCGTTACGACCTATGCAAAGCTGGTGTGGAACCAGATACTGACGAAGATCGGCGATATCGCCGACAGGGCGGAGGACGCCTCGGATCAGGTCATGCTCATGGCTATAAAAAGAAGGGGATGAGGTGATGGAGATGGCAAAGGTTTTGGTTGCGGCGCCGCTGCACGAGAAGGCTCTGGAAGTTTTGAAGAACGCCGGTTTTGAGGTTCTTTACGAGGAGTATCCCGATGAGGCCCGCCTTCTGGAGCTCGTCGGGGACGTTGAGGCTATAATCGTCAGGAGCAAACCGAAGGTGACCCGGAAGGTCATCGAGGCCGCTCCGAAGCTCAAGGTCATCGGAAGGGCCGGCGTCGGGCTGGACAACATCGACCTTGAGGCCGCCAAGGAGAGGGGCATTAAGGTCGTCAACAGCCCCGGTGCAAGCTCAAGGAGCGTCGCCGAGCTGGCCATAGCGCTCACCTTCAACGTGGCCAGGAAGATAGCCTTCGCCGACAGGAAGATGCGCGAGGGAACCTGGGCCAAGAAGCAGGCCATGGGAATCGAGCTTGAGGGCAAGACCCTTGGAGTCGTCGGCTTCGGAAGGATAGGCTACGAGGTCGCCAGGATAGCCCACGCCCTCGGCATGAAGGTTCTCCTCTATGACCCCTACCCGAATGATGAAAGGGCCAAGGAGGTTGGAGGAAAGTTCGTTGACCTCGAAACCCTTCTGAAGGAGAGCGACGTCGTCACGCTCCACGTTCCGTTAATAGAGCAAACATACCACCTCATAAATGAGGAGCGCCTCAAGCTCATGAAGCCGACGGCGATACTCATAAACGCGGCGAGGGGAGCGGTTGTCGACACAAACGCCCTCGTTAAGGCCCTCCAGGAAGGCTGGATCGCCGGTGCCGGCCTGGACGTCTTCGAGGAGGAGCCGCTCCCGGCCGACCACCCGCTCACCAAGCTCGACAACGTGGTTCTGACCCCGCACATCGGTGCCTCTACCGTCGAGGCCCAGATGCGCGCTGGAGTCCAGGTCGCGGAGCAGATAGTCGAGGCTCTAAAGGGCTGATGCCCTTCTTTCCTTTAGTTCATCATTGGGTTCTCGCAAATCTTTACCAGCATACCGGTAAAGTTCACAGGAAAAGTTTACCAGTATGGTGGTACAATTTTGATAGAAAGTTTACCGCTATAATGGTAAACTTTATAGGAAGTTCGTATCAGTTTAGCCCATGAACGTTGAAGAACTCAAGAGGGTTTTGGCCGACCAGTGGGAGACCCTGAGCGAGAAGCTCGAAAGGGAGAACATCGTCGAGCGGGAGCTGAGGGGAAAGATTCTGGAAAACTTCAGCCCAACGGCCCACATAATAACGGGGCCGAGGCGCTCCGGAAAATCCGTTCTCTCGGCGACCCTCCCTGGAAAGGTACTCTACATCAACTTTGAAGACCCCGCGATGGCGGGCTTTTCGATTGGGGACTACAAAAAACTCGTTCAGGCAGGCTACGAGCTTTTTGGAGACTTCGATTACATAGTCCTCGATGAGGTTCAGGAGGTCGAGGGCTGGGAGAGAATGGTCTCAGCTTTAAGGGAGAGCTATCCTACAGTCGTTACCGGAAGCAACGCCCGCCTGCTTTCGAGGGAGTTTTCTACTTATTTGACCGGGAGGTATCTGAGCTACGCCCTTCTGCCCTTCTCATTCAGGGAGTTTCTGACCTACAGTGGAGTTGAGCCGGAGGTTAGGACGACAAAGGACGAGGCGCAGATAAAGAGGGCTTTGCTTGAATATATCGAACGCGGTGGCTTCCCGGAGGCCCTGCGCTTCGGCAGGGAGTACCTCATAAATCTCTACAACGATATCATCACGAGGGACGTCATAGTTCGCTACGGCCTTAGAAACGTCCGTGAGCTGAAGGAGGTCGCCTTTTACCTCTTCTCGAACTTCGCCGGACGATTTACATATCGCAAGACAAAAAACGCCCTCGGGATAGGGAACGTCGAGACGGTCAAGAACTACGTTGAGTACCTGCAGTCGGCCTACCTGATTTTTGAGCTTCCCAAGTTCTCCTTCAAGCCCAAAGAAGTTGTGAGGAGCGATAAGAAGGTCTACGCAGTTGACACTGGAATGCTCAACGCTGTCCTACCAAAGGTTTCGGAAAACATCGGCAGACTCATGGAGAACGCAGTTTTCATTGAACTCCTGCGGTTCAAATATTACAAGAGACCCAGTGTTGAACTCTACCATTATCGGGACACCAAAGGCGAGGTGGACTTTGTCGTGAGGGATAAAGGAGAGACCGAACTCATACAGGTTACGTATGCCTCAAGTGAGGATGAAGTAGCTTCAAGGGAGGTGGAGAACCTTTTCAGGGTTATGGAACTGTTTGGTGTGAAGAGGGGGACGCTGGTGACGTGGGACTACTCGGGGGAAATAAGGCGGGACAACCTAACGGTTAAGGCCGTCCCGCTGTGGAGATGGCTTTTAAATTCCCACGTCAAACTTTTTAATCAAAACCCCAACCTTTAGACAGGTGAGTGCCAATTGCTTGTCGATGCCATCGTCGAGGCGATAAGACTGGCCGTTACGAGGATTCCTGACGACGTTGTTTTGGCTCTCAGAAAGGCCTACGGGTTTGAGAAGAGCGAGATAGCGCGCTTCAACCTCGCAAACATTCTGAAGGCGGTGAAAATTGGGAGGGATGGCTCAATCCCCGTCTGCCAGGACACGGGAACGCTCACGTTCTTCGTGAGGGCGGGGGTTGAGAGTCCTTACCTTCGCGGGCTGGAGGGGGCGATAGTCGAGGCGGCGAGGAGGGCGACGCGGGAGGTTCCGCTCAGGCCCAACGCCGTCGATGTTCTGAACGGGAAGAACTCCGGGGACAACACCGGTCGGTTTGTCCCTGTGGTCCACTGGGAGCTCGTTGAGGGGAGCGAAATCGAGATGGCAGTTCTCCCCAAGGGTGGCGGCAGCGAGAACTGCTCCGCCCTTGCCATGCTGACCCCTGGCGAGGGATGGGATGGGGTGAGGCGCTTCGTCCTCGAACGGGTCAGGGAATGCGGCGGCAAGCCGTGTCCGCCGGTAATACTGGGGATAGGTGTGGGCGGAGGCGCTGACCTCTCGCTGAGTCTGGCCAAGAGGGCCCTGCTCAGGAGGGTTGGGGAGAGGAATCCCGACGGTAGAATAGCGGAAATCGAGGCTGAGCTCCTGGAGGAGGTCAACTCCCTCGGGATAGGTCCGATGGGCATGGGGGGCAGAACCACCGCGCTGGACGTCAAAATCGAGGTCGCCCACAGGCACCCCGCGAGCTTTCCGGTCGGTTTGGTGGTCCAGTGCTGGGCCAACAGGAGGGCTTTCCTCAGGATAAAGCCGGATGGGGGGATTGAGGTTTGGCAGTGAAGCTGAGAACTCCCCTGACGGAGGAGGACGTCCTGAATCTCAGGGCCGGCGATGTGGTTCACCTCTCCGGGACGGTTTACACCGCCAGGGATTTGGCGCACAGGAAAATCCTTGAGCTGGCTGAGAGAGGGGAACTTCCCCTCGACCTTGTGGGCGCGGTGATATACCACTGCGGGCCCGTGGTGAGGAAAGACGGCGGGGGCTATGAGGTCGTCTCTGCCGGCCCCACGACCAGCGCGAGGATGAACCGCTACCTCGGCGGGATTCTCTCCCTCGGCGTCCGCGGGATAATCGGGAAGGGAGGGATGAATCCGACGCCGTTTAAAGGCCGCGCCGTTTACTTCGCCTTCACCGGTGGGGCTGGCTCCCTCGCGGCGAAGAGCATAAAGCGCGTCGTTGACGTCCTCTGGCTGGAGGAACTGGGGGTTCCGGAGGCGGTGTGGGTTCTTGAAGTCGAGGATTTCCCGCTGCTGGTGGCGATAGATGCCCGTGGAGGGAGCCTCTACCTTAGACGAACTCCTTGAACTCCGGGAACCTCTCTAGGAGCCCCTCCAAAACTTCGCCCTCGGCGAGTTCGAACTCATCCCACTCAAAGGCCGGTGAAACCGTGCATCCGGCGAGGGCATATTCGGAGAGGGGCCTTGCCGCCTGCCAGGCCCCGGCAGGAACGACGGCGAAAGCTTTAACGCCCTCCCGAACCCTTCCCAGCCTCGTTCGATGAAACCCTTCGTCCGCCCAGACCAGTTCAAGTTCGCCCTCGTAGACGTGCCAGAGTTCGTCAGAGAGAATCCTGTGGGGCCTGCTGACCTCCCCGCGCGGCAGGAGGAAGTATATCGCACTCACAGCCTTTCGAGTCTTCCCACTGTGAGCGACCTCCACGGGAGAGCGGTAGACCTCTGCGTAGTATCCGCCCTCTGGATGCCTCCTCATACCCAGGAGCTCGATAAGCTCTTCAATGCGCCCCATAGGCTTTCCTCCTCTCGTTCAGTGGGACGATGTTCTTCTCGTAGAACTCCCTCCATTCCCGTAGCTTTCCTTCGATGTCCTCGGGATTAACGCGAACCCTCGCGACTCCTTCCTGCATGGCCTCCTCTGCAACAGCTTTTGCCACCGCCGGGTGAACCTCCGGATGGAACGGCGAGGGGATTATCTCCTCCTCGCTCGGCTCTATGACCGAGGCCATCGCCTTTGATGCCGCTATTATCATGTCGTCCGTTATCGTCCTGGCCCTCACGTCGAGCGCCCCCCGGAATATGGCGGGGAAGCCGAGGAGGTTGTTTATCTGGTTCGGATAATCGCTCCTCCCTGTGGCGACTATCCTCGCTCCGGCCTTCCTCGCCTCATCCGGGAGTATCTCCGGAACTGGATTGGCCAGCGGGAAGACTACCGCGTCGTCGGCCATCCCCTCAATCCACTCCGGCTTTATGACGCCCGGCCCGGGCCTCGTGAAGGAAATGAGAACGTCCGCCCCCTTGAGTGCCTCCGCCGGGCCGCCCTCGATTCCCTCACCGTTCGTCTTGGAGAGCAGTTCGCCCCTGTACGGGAACAGCTCCTCAAGAGGCAAATCCGGCGTTAGAACCCTTGGCTCCCCGTTCACCAGTTCGACGACGCGGACGTTTTTCGGCTTAACCCCCGCTTTGATGAGGAGCCTGAGTGTCGCGAAGCCAGCGGCTCCGGCCCCAAAGAGCGCGATGCCTACCTCATCGAGCCTCTTGCCGACGACTTTGAGGGCGTTGATTAAGCCAGCTAAAACGACGCTCGCGGTGCCCTGCTGGTCGTCGTGGAAGACGGGGATATCGAGTTCCTCCCTCAACCGCTCAAGGATGTAGAAGCACTTGGGAGAGGCGATGTCCTCAAGGTTTATCCCGCCGAAAGAGGGCGAGACGGCCTTAACGACCTCGATGAACCGCTCGGGAGCCTTTTCGGCCAGGACGAGCGGAAACGCATCAACGCCGCCGAAGGCCTTGAAGAGCAGCGCTTTCCCTTCCATCACTGGCAGGGCCGCGAGGGGACCTATGTCGCCGAGACCCAAAACCCTCGTCCCGTCGCTGATTACGGCTATCATGTTGCCCCTGTTGGTGTATTCGAAGGCCTTCTCTGGCTCTTCCGCTATCGCGCGTGAGGCCTCGGCGACGCCGGGCGTGTAAGCCAGGGGAAGGGTTTCCCTCGTGAGGGGAACCTTCGGGATGACCTCTATCTTTCCGTTGCCTGGAAAGTTATCGCGGTGAAAGTTCGACGCGTTCATCAGACCACCGGAGTTTATTGGCACGTTGAAGTTAAAAGTCCTTCCTTTCCAGTGGAAATTAAACTCAGAAATGGTTATCAATCCCCGGGAGCATACCAAAACTTTTTAAAGGCGAGGCGGTTCCCATATAACGGGATGTGGGCCGGTAGCTCAGCCTGGTATGAGCGCCGCCCTCGCAAGGCGGAGGCCGCGGGTTCAAATCCCGCCCGGTCCACCACAGCGTTTCTTAACACCAAAAGTTTGGCGTAGCCTCAGGGAGCCGGTTCTCCTCACCTGTCGGGGCAGGGAGTTTTCATCATCGGCGGCAAACACCACCTGTGTGAGGGCTGGCGCTCCTGAAGACGGACGAAGATGGAAAAGGAAAGGTTCACAGCTTCTTGCCCACTGCCGCACCAATGAGAAACGCGCCGACGGCTATCAGGATTATCGCCGTCTCGGGGATCCTCTTCGAGGAATCATCGGGGGTGCTCGTAGAGGTCTCGCCGGGTGATGACGTGGGGATGACTATTTGGGGGACATTCGTTGCCGTTGTGTTGGCCGCCGTTACGGATTGGGCTGGTTTGCTGAGGAACAGGTTGGCGGTTTCCCTGGCGTACTGGTAGAATATCATGGCAGTCTGAAGGTCCTGCATGCTCCCGTTCTCCTCGGCGCTCCCCTCGTAGCTCTCCGCAAATTCGTAGTATGCTATTGCCAGCACGGGGGTTATGCCCTGGCTCTGGGCCACTGCAATTGCCACCCTGGCGCCCTTCTTCATTCCTGCCAGTTTGTCCTTGAGAACCGTCCCGTTGTCTATTCCCAGTGTGTCTAGGAAGACCTGTGCCCTCACGCGCGCCTCCATTGCCGTGAAGAGCGCCGCCGAGTACTTGCCGTCTTCGTAGTACTGCTCCGCCTGCTGGATACTCCCGCTGAGGTCGCCCCCAACGTTCCCGTACATCGACTCTATGTACGTTACTATGAGGTTGGACTCGTCTATGTAGTCCCGGGCGGTTGCCTTAATCACGTCCCTGCCTATCACATCGCCGGTCGCGAACCTTTCACCGAGGCTCGCCCAGAAGACCGCTGTCTTTGCCCTCTCATAGGCGTATGCGGCATCGCCAACGGCGTCCCAGTAGTCACCGTTGTAGTAGTACTTCCAGGCGTCGTCCAGCAGCCCCTTGGCCTCCTCCACTCTCTCCTCGGCGGCCGCGACGGCCTGGAGCATCGTCGTGCCCCTTATCTTGAGGTTGGATACCCTCTTCTCCGAGGCGTTTATCTCCGAGCCCGTTGTTCTCAGGATTCTCTGGACGTCCTCCCCCGACTTCACGCTCAGGTACCAGTCCACGTGCCTTATTATTATCCTCGCCTGGAAGTCCTTGCTCATCGTCGTGTAGTACCTCCCGTTGTCGAGGCTCTGCTTTGACTGGTTGAGCACCGCGTGGGCCTCGTTGAGGGCCTCCATGAGGGTCGTGTAGGTGGCGTAGTTGACATCGCTCCTCTTGAGCTTCTCAAGGGTGGCTTTGTAGTAGGCCGTTGTGTTGTCGTAGTCCCTGAGCGCATCGTCCTTGAGGAATGAGGTGTCTATCTTTATGTACGCGGGCGCCTCTGGCCGGGGTATCTTGTGGCCGGTGAAGTAGTAGACGGCATCGTAGATGTCTTTGATTTCGATGACCGTCAGTCCCCAGCGCTCCTTGGCGTAGTCAACGACGTCGACCTTCTTCGTCCGGGTGTTTATCTCGACTATGCCGCCGATTTCCTTTTTCTGGGTCTCCTGGACGTACTGGATGCGCTGTCCCTGGGGAATCAGAAAGAGCTGCGCCCCGACGTCGTGGGCCGCCGAGGCCTTCTCCAGGATTCCACCAACTGGCCCTATGGTGCCGTCCGGGTTTATCATTCCGGTCATCATAACTTTGGGGTTGACGTTCCATCCCTCAAGGGCCGCGATGATGCCGACGGTCATGGTTCCTCCCGCGGAGGGACCGCCTATTATCGGGGAATCTGCCTTGATATGGATAAAAACATCGTACTTGCTCATATCCACGCCGAGAACCTTACCCGCTATTTGGGCGGCTAATCTGGCACTCGCCTGCATGTCTACCTCCGCGAGGGGCCACGTCTCGACGTAAACGTGACCGGTTCCCGGTGCGACTGTGATGACGAAATCCGTGGCAACGCCTATCAGCTCTCCGCTGGCTGTCTTTGAGACTGCCGGTGCCTTCAGCACTACCGTGTGGCCTTCGCCGGGGCATTCAGCGGCGGCAAAGGATGCAAACGGGAGCAGAAGCATGATTATCAGCAGTGGTACAAGCGCCCTTTTCATTTTCTCACCCCGTTTTTAGCTCACCGCGCCTTAATAAAGCGTTTGTGGTTCAACCCTCTAAAACCGGGCGACAAAAAGCTTAAATCATCTCCTCATCTTTCTATTCAGGGGATGGCAATGGACATCTTCAATAAGCTCATCGCTAGGAAGTTCAGGAACATCGCGGGTGGCAGGTACGAGGAGATAGCGAAGCGCTACAAAGAATTCCTTCTCCTTCCTGAGGAGTTTGTCCTCCCTGAGATATCGTCCATCCTTGTACCCGTTGACAGGTTTGCCCACGAGATTCCGAAGGAGCTTTACGAAACCCTTGAAGCCTACACTGGGGCGTCGGTTACGGTTGTTTACATAACCGATAGAATGGCGTTCAGGATGATAGAGCAGACCCTCGGAAAACTTGAGGCCGAGAAGCTCAAGATGGCCGAAACCGAACTTGGTGAAAGAGCCCTCTTTGAGATAGTCTCCGGGCTGAGGGATATTGGCCTCAGGGCAAAGGGTAGACACCTCTTCGGAAGCAAGAGTGATGAGGTCATAAAACTGGCCGGCGAGTTTGACCTCCTGGTCATATCCAGGGGCTACGGTTCCGAGATAACGAAGATATCCCCCATCAGCCCCGTGGTCCTTAAGATAGTCCAGCACGTGGATAAGCCAACCATAGTGTATTAGGGGGTTCAAATGATGCTGAACGAGCAAGTGGCAATCGCGGTTACAGTGTTCATCTTTATCTACGCTCTGATAATCAGCGAAAGGGTTCACAGGACTGTTGCCGCCCTCTTTGGCGCTTCCATAGTCCTGTTCGTTGGAGTGGTTCCCTGGGAAAAGATGCCCGAGTACCTTGACCTCGGGACATTGTTCCTCCTGATAGGTATGATGATGATCGTCAACACCGCCAAGGAAAGCGGCCTCTTCGAGTTCATAGCGATAAAGACCGCGAAGTTTGCCAAAGGGAGTCCAATGAAGGTCCTCATATTGTTCTCCGTCGTGACGGCGCTGGTTAGCTCCGTTCTGGATAACGTTACGACCGTTCTCCTGCTGACGCCGATGCTGATATACATAACCCGGCTGATGGACGTTAATCCGATTCCCTACCTTCTGGCGGAGATATTCGCATCCAACATCGGCGGAACCGCAACGCTCATCGGCGACCCGCCCAACATAATGATAGGCTCGGCCGCGGGACTGAGCTTCACCGAGTTCCTACTGAACATGGGGCCCATAGCGGCGGTTGACCTTCTCCTGACCCTCGGCATAATATACCTCGTCTACAGGGATGCCATGAAAATAACCCCAACCAAGATGGAGAGGATTCAGTCCACCATTCAGATGCTGAGAGAGGACGAGGCCATAAGGGACTGGTCTCTCTTTAGGAAGTCCGTGATCGTTATCCTTGCGGTCGTGCTGCTGTTCTTCGTCCACGACAAGCTTGGAATTCCCCCCGCGGTCGTGGCCCTCAGCGGTGCGTCGTTCCTCCTCCTCTGGAGCAGGATGGAGCCGACGGAGGTTCTGGAGAAGATAGAGTGGACGGCGATATTCTTCTTTATGGGGCTTTTCATAGTCGTTGGCTCCCTCGTTGAGACGGGGGTGATAGACGACGTCGCCAACTGGCTGCTCAGCTACGTCCACACGACCTCCGAGGCCATAGTGATGATTACATGGTTTTCAGCCGTGGCCTCCGCCATAGTTGACAACATCCCCCTGACGGCGGCGATGATACCTCTGATAAAATCCATGAGCACTTCGATGAACGTCTATCCCCTGTGGTGGGCACTCTCGCTCGGCGCGTGCCTCGGTGGAAACGGAACCGCCATAGGGGCGAGCGCCAACATCGTCGTTCTCGGTATAGCCGCAAGGGAGAGGCTCAACATAACCTTCATGGACTTCCTTAAGGTGGGTCTCGTGATAATGCTGAGCACGGTGGGAGTGGGTATGTTGCTGATATGGATAAGGTACGTAGGGGTGTGAGTCATGAGGATACTCGTGCTCGTTGACGGCTCTAAATGGAGTCAGAAGGCTGCCCTTCACGCGATAGCCATCGCCAAAAGGAGGGGAGGCAAGCTCATTCTGTTCTCCGTCCTTGATAGGAGGGAGGCGAAGGCCCTGGCCTTCAACATGGGCATGCTCAGTCAAGACCTTACGAACGTCCAGAAGTTCGAGGAGGAGATATGGCGGGAGATGAAGAAGAGCATACGCGACATAATGACCAACCTTCTTGAGCTCTGTCAGCATGAGGGAGTCAACTGCTCGATAAGGATCGTTGAGGGCTCCGCGAAGGACACCATCCTTGAGGAGGCCAACTCCGGAAGGTACAGCCTAGTCGTCATGGGTGCCTACGGAAGAAGTGGAAAAACGAGGATAGGGAGCCTCCTTGAGGAGGTCGTGGGTTCAATAGAGCCGCCCGTTATGGTGATTCGTTAGCGCTTCCATAGGGCGACCACGAAGAGCACCAGTACCATGACCTCAAGGGCCCCCACGGCTATGCTCACGTCCCTCTCTATCCATTCCGCCAGGTGCAGGGTTTCTATGACCTTCTTCATGGCCAGCAGGAGGAAGGCGGCTATCAGATAGAGCGCCGCCCTCAGATGGCTCTTTCTGTAGGCGATCAATGAAATCCCCGCAAGGGCCAGCGACAGTATCAGGGCTATGACCGCCAGTACGGTTTCCATCATTCCTCATCACCCACGCTGGTGAGCAGGTCTATCAGATTGTCGGCCAGCTTTTCCCAGAGACTGGGTCGGTACTCCTTTATGACGCGCGCTATTATCGCCGGGTCGTAGGAAAGTGTGTACGTCACGCTCTTCCCCTCTTTTTGGGCATCCACGATGCCGAGCTTCACGAGCTCCCCCATGTGATAGCTCACGGTGGGCTGGCTGAGGCCGAGCCTCTTGGCTATCTCGCTCTGGGTGAGGGGACCCTCCATGAGGAGCAGGAGAATTCTCCTTCGGGTCTCGGTGGAGATGGCTATCAGCAGCCTCTGGCAGTCCCTCTCGAAGCCCGCCGGGAAGATGTAGCGCCTCTTTCCGATTTTCCGTGAAAACACCTTCCCCTCTTTCTCCAGTCGGTAGAGGTGGTACTGGAGGTCCCCTATCCCTATTCCAAGCTCCCTCGCCAGCTCCCGGAAGGTTATCCCCGGTTTGCCCTGGATGTGGTGGAGTATCTCACTACGCCTCTCCATACCCAACACTTAAACCCTTGTGGTTCATCCATCTATGGGAAGCCATATAAACGCTACCCCTTTTATGTCCACCGGTGGGACGATGGAGACACTGATACGGAGGGCCGAGGAGCTTGCGGAGCGTTACGGTATATCCTATTATGAAATACGTGTAACCCGCGTCACGGCTTCCCACCTCACGATGCAGAACGGTCAGCTTGAGGAGCTGGCCATGAACACGGAGATTGGCATCGGGGTCAGGGCCTTCAACGGTGCGTGGGGTTTCTCAAGCGCCAACGACATGGGCCGTGCAGAGAAGGCCATAGAGACCGCCATGAAGATAGCGAGGCTCTCGAAGGGCGATTCGAAGATTCACCTCGGGGACCCCATCCGGGATAGGGCTGAAATAAGGCCGAAGAGGAGCTTTCTCGATGTGGACGTCGAGGATAAGCTCGCCCTCGTGAAGGAGATCGATTCCCTCCTCAGGGACGAGAGGGCCTCCAACCGGAGCGTCCACTACGGTGACGGCCTCAAGGAGGGGTTCTACTTCAACTCCCTCGGGAGCGAGATTGAGACGGTCGTCCCGAGGCTGAGGCTGAGCTTCTCTGTTACCGCCAGGGAGAACGGCGAGATGCAGAGCTACTGGAAGAGCTTCGGCGGCACCGCGGGCTGGGAGCTGGTCGAGGGAATAGACCTGAGCCACTGGACCGACTTCGTAAAGGAAAAGGCGGTTTCGCTTCTCCACGCCCAGTCACCCCCTTCAGGGGAGTTTCCGGTGATAATGGATCCCGAACTCACCGGCGTCTTCATCCACGAGGCCCTCGGTCATGCCGTCGAGGCCGATTCGGTTAAGAACGGCGACAGCATACTCGCCGGGAGGCTCGGAGAGAGGATAGCGGTGGAGGAGCTCACCGTCGTTGACGACCCGACCCTGCCCGGCAAGTTCGGCTCGTACGTTTACGACGACGAGGGAATGGAAGGCAAAAGGGTTGAGATAATAAAGAACGGCGTTCTCCTGAGCTACCTCAACGACCGCGAGACGAGCGCCCTGCTCGGCCTTGAGCCCAACGGCCACGGCCGTGCCCAGGGCTACAACTACCAGCCCCTCGTGAGGATGAGCAACACCTACGTCGAGCCCCGCGACTGGTCCTTCGAGGAGATGGTCGAGGAGGTCAGGAACGGCCTCTACATGATTGGGGACAAGGGGGGCGAGGTTGACACCGCCAACGGAACCTTTACCTTCGGCGCCAAGGAGGGCTACATCATCGAGAACGGTGAAATCACGGCGCAGGTCAGAGACGTAGCTCTCTCTGGCAGAATCCTCGACGTCCTGCGGAACATCCACGCCATAGGGGACGACCTAAGGATCGAGTTCCCCGGCTACTGCGGAAAGGGGCAGTGGGTGCCGGTCGATGACGGCGGGCCTCACGTGCTCACGAGGGCGCTCGTGGGGGGATTGAGGTGATAGAGGAACTCATCGGCATACTCGAACGCGAGAACGTTGAGTGGGAGATTTACTGGGAGACCGGTCGGGGAGGCTCCTTCAGGATAGAACGTGAGAGACTAGAACGCTCCCAGAGGAAGTTCCACTCCGGCATCGGTCTGCGCATCGGCTATAAGGGCCGACTCGGCTTTTCCTATGTAACCGGCCTGAACCACGACAGAAAAACGCTTGAGGAGTTTGTAAAGCGGACGATAAAGCTGGCGAGGGTTAGCGAGGTACCCTTCGTTGGCTTCCCCTCCCCGGCGAAAGTGCCCCGTGTTGAGGGACTCTACGATGGGAGGATAGACGAGATACCCTTCGAGGAGGCCCACTCCCTAGCGGGGGAATTCGCCGCCAGGATGCGCGAGCTGAAGGACGATTCCCTTACGCTCTCGGGATCGATGGCCCTTGCCGTCACCACCTATGGAGTGGCGAACTCCAACGGGGTTCGGCTTGAGGCCAGGGGTACGGGAATGAGCGTCTCGGCCTACGCCGTGAAAAAGGATGGAAAAACGGGTTCGGGCTCGTATTACCAGACCTATCGCTCCCTCCAGCCCTTTGAAGAGCTTGAGAACGCCCTCCTCTCAGCCATAGAGGAGGCCAGGCTCAGCTATCGCGCCCGGAAGATGAAACCCCACTCCGGTGAGGTTCTCCTTGAACCCGAGGCCTTCCGCGCCGTTCTGGGGATATTCCTCGAAAACCTCTTTGGGGACGGTGTCTATCACGGCAGGAGCCGCTTTTCAAGGCTCGGCGAGGATGTCGCCCCCGAGGGGTTCACGCTCATCGACGATGCAACGGTTCCGGGCGGCGTTGGTAGCTTCCCCTTCGACGGAGAGGGCAGCCCAGGGGAGAGAACCCTTCTAGTTGAAGATGGCGTCATACGCTCCTTCCTCCTCGATGAAACCTACGCCCGCTTCCTGAAGTTAAGGAGCACCGGGAACGCTGTCCGGGACTTCAGAACGACCCCGCACATAGGGACGAGCAACGTGATGGTTGTTCCCGGAGACGAGAACCTTGGGGACTTCGAGGGCATCGTCGTGAGGAAGGTCTTCGGTGAGCACACCGCCAACCCCGTGAGCGGAGACTTCTCGCTGACCGTTGAACTGGGCTACGCCGTTAAGGGTGGTGAGGTGGTTCCGTTCAGGGACAACATGCTCGTTGGAAACGCCTTCCGGCTCCTCAGGTCTATTTCATCCGTTGGAAAAAAGACACTCCGCAGGGGTTCCTTCATCTCCCCGCGCGTCGTTGCCGAGGTCAAACTTGTGTAGCCCTCGCTATATTTTTATACTCCAGTGAACATTTCCAATCAGGTGGTGTCGATGATGGATACTTTGGGGGATATCTTTTCCAAGCTCGTTCCCGGTGAGACTGTGCTCCTTGAGTACGGTTCTGAAGCGGCCCCTGAGATGATCCTTAAGTTCCTTCATGATTATGCCTCCGGGAGGGGTTTCTCGCTCGTTGTTGATGATATCGTTGATACGTTTCCTGAGTACATAACAAAGCTGAAACTCAGGGGCTTCGACGTTTCCACTCTGCTTGAGGTTCCCGTCATAAAAATTGGTGGAACCGTTAATCTGGGGGATGTACGGGGTATCGTGGATGTTGACCATCACTCCCTCGACTTTAGGTACTACGAAAAGATATACCGCGACTCCAAGGGGGAAAATCTCGTCATCAATCCCGTTCTTGGGTTTCACAAGTTTTTCATCACGCTCAGTTCGAGGGAACTGCTTCGATTGGTTAGGAATGTTGCGGGATTTGTGGGCAGAAGCGACAGGATAGCCATTTACCTCGTCAACTCAGACATAGCCTCCTGCACCTATCCCGCACACCTCGCCCTCCTCCGGGAGGTTTCCACAACTTTCCTGAAGCTCGGGCAGGAAAACGAAAAGATGACCCTTACCGTCGTCCGGACCATGGAAAGTCCTGAATAAACGGGCCTCTAGATTTGATCGAGCAGCTTCTTCCTCTTTTCCTCGTACTCCTCCTGGCTTATCACGCCCATGTCGTAGAGCTCCTTCAGCTTCTTGAGCTTCTCGATGGGGTCTTCCCTCTTCTCCACCGCCGGCGCGTGCTGGACGGTGGCTCCAGCAGGAACGACCCTGCTGACAAGCTCCCTGGGCTTTTTCAGCACCCACGTCTCATGGGTTAGGCCCTTCTTGACCTCTATCGTTACCGGCTCGATGGCTATTGCGTTCAGGGCGTCCTTTATGGCGTTTATCGTCTTTCTGGCCTGCTCCTTGTTCATCCAGCCGAGCTTGAGCCTTACGTTCTCCTCGCCCTTTATGAGGAACTCAGAGGAGACCACACCGAGTTCGACTCTGACCTCCTCAAGCTTCTGATAGGGTATGGCCTTCACCTCGTACCTTCCAAGGACCTTCTCGTCCAGGTAGATGATTCTCCTGTCGGTTATGAGGAGCCACTTCGGCTTCTCCAGGCTCACCTTCTTCCTGACCGTGAAGAGGACCTCCTCCCCTGACTCAAGAATTTTTCCGGCAGCCTTCGGTAGTTTCTCGGTCACCTTTCTCACCTGAATAGATATGAGCGGCGGCATATATTAACCTTCCCTCACCGCCCCTTCCGGTAGAGGAGGAACAGGGTTTCACCGTCGACGCTCTCTATGAGCGGTGTCAGAACCTCCTCGCCGCCACCGCTCCGCAGAACAACCCGGCTCGGCCTTCTTCTCAGCTCGGCCTCCAATCGTATGGTGTCCCACTCGAAGGCAGCGGAGCGGCTCAGCGGCATGACTTCCCTCCCTTCGGGGCTCTCTATGACCACCTCTCCGTTCAGAGGGGGGAGTTCGACGGCAACGACGACCCTCTTGTAGCTCCCGCCCTCGATTGACGAGTACGCCACCGCCAGGCCGAGAAAGAGGAGGATGACCGGCAGCAGAACCCCCGCCGTTGAGAGCCCCAGACTCCTCCCGAGCCACAGGAGTCCCAAGGAGAGTGCAAAGGCCATCAGGAGGACGGGAAGGCCGTAGAGGAGGGTTTTTCCGCCGGTGCCCTTCCATCCAATCTTCTCCAATGTCCTCTCCAAGGCCTCGGCGGTTTCAACGTAGTCCGCGAGTATGCTCAGGCCCATCAGGGTGAAGATTGGGATGGGGCTGGAGAAGTAGGGGCTCGCCAGTATCGCCCCGCTCAGGTTTCTGTACGCCTCCGGGAAAGCCAGGGGCAGGAACTGCGAAAACGCTATGGCGTAGGGAACCGAGTAGAGGGCCGTCGAGAGAAAGACCGTTCCGCCGGCTGAGTCCCGGGAGAGGAACGTCCCCAGGAGAATTATCCCGAAGGCCGCCGCCAGTAAATAGTCCCCTGGGCGGAGCAGGTTGGAGTACGCCAGGGACGTCAGGATTATCGCCGGAAGTACGACCGTCAGCTTTACAGCCCGGAAGCTCATCCTATCTCCCCCAGCAGCCTGCTCAGCACCTCTCCAATCTCCTCCCTCCCGGGGAGCCATCTGACGACGTAGGCCCCGGTGCCCTCAAGCTCCGCCATTATTGCTCTCTTCTCCATCTCAATCAGCGTGCCCGTTTTGGGGTCGAGGGTAGGATAGACCGAGATGTCCACCACCACCGGCCGGGATTTTCCCCTGTGGACGGCCATTACCGTGAGCACTCCCCTCTTGGTTTCGCCGCTCGTCCTCTCAAGGACGTTGGAGACGTAGATGACGAGCGGACTGTACTGAACCAGTATCCTCTTCAGCCTTTCCACCGCGTCGGAGAAGCTCTCCTCTTCCGTCTGGACCCTCTCGAAGTCCATCATCGTTTTCACAATGGTGTGGAGCTGCCTTGGCCCCGTGGCCGGCGGGAGGAACTTCTTTGCCCCGAGGAGGTAGAGCCCGACGTGGTAGTCCTTCCTCAGAAAGCGGTGCGCCATCGAGGCAACGAGGTTCATGGCGTGTTCGTACGGACTTTCGCTCTCGTGGCCAATCTTCATGCCGTCCCTCGCGTCGACTATGAAGAGGACGGTTTTCTTGCCCTCCCTCTCGAACTCGTTGACGAGAACCCGCCCCATCCTCGCGGTGGCCTTCCAGTTTATTAGCTTCACCGGGTCCCCGGTCCGGTAGTCCCTTATCTCCTTGAAGTCTGTGGAGAGCGGCCCCCTTATCGAGAAGCTCGTTTCCGGGACGCTTATCTTCGCCTTCCGCCTCATCTCGGCAACCGGAACCGCCCTGATGACCCTTGGGACTGCCCTGAGCCTGAGCTCCTCTCCGTAAAGTCCCCAGATGTACCTCGTGCCCAGCGGGTTCCTGGTCGTCACCTCGCTCCTCGGAAGCGTGTAGACTCCCCGGAGCATCGGCCTTATCCTGTAGGCGTAACCCGCCTTGAGCGGCCTCAGCCCCTTGAAGAACACTCCCACGTTGTTTCCCCCAGTGAGGGCGGCGTTCTTTGGAAGCGGGTCCCTGACGACGACCAGTCCGAGTCCCTTCTCCACGGCAACCTCAACCCGGATTTCAACCTCTTCCCCAAGCCTTATCTCGCGCCTTGAGAGCCTTCTCCTCACCCTCACCTCCCTGGGGGGGTCAACGAGCATCGCCAGGGCGAGCAGGGAGAGCGGCACTATAGCCAGGCCTATCATCCCCGGCGAGAGGAAGGCCGTTCCAAGGAGCAGTGCCCAGAGTATGTATCCCATCAGGCGTTTCCTCATCTCTCCCCCGCCTCTTTCGGTACGGGTGTTTTTTCCAGGGCTTCTTTGATGATTTCTTCTCCACTTATGCTCTCAAAGGCGTACTCCGGCTTAATGACAATCCTGTGCGCTAACGCGTCAACCGCGTAGGCCTTCACATCATCCGGCAGGACGAAATCTCTGCCCTCAAGCAGAGCGTTGGCCTTTGCGACCTTCATCAGGGCGATACCGCCGCGCGGACTCGGACCGGCCTCGACGCGCTCGTCAGAGCGGGCGTTTCTAATAAGCTCTGCAATGTACCTCAACAGGTCCCTGCTGATGAAGATTCTCCTCTCTACGAGCTCCTGCATTTCAACGAAGGTCTCACGGTCGATCAATGCCTTCATGTCGACCGTTGGGTCGTCCTTCCCCCAGGATAACCGCGCCTCAAGAATGGCAATCTCATCCTCAAGCGATTTCGGATAGCCAACGCGAAGCCTCAGCAGGAAACGGTCGAGCTGGGCCTCTGGGAGAGGGTAAGTCCCCTCGAACTCAATCGGGTTCTGTGTGGCAATGACGAAGAAGGGCCTCTCCAGCGTGAAGGTTTCGCCCTCAATGGTTACCTGCTTCTCCTCCATTGCTTCAAGCAGCGCCGATTGGGTCTTCGGTGGGGCGCGGTTTATCTCGTCCGCAAGGAGGACGTGGGTGAAAACCGGGCCTTTGATCAGCTCGAAGGTTCCCAGGTTCTGGCGCCAGACTTTGGTGCCGAGGATGTCCGCCGGGAGTAAATCCGGCGTGAATTGGACGCGGGTGTACTTTAGGCCTAAAACCCTTCCAAAGGCTTTTGCCAGGAGGGTTTTTCCCAGCCCCGGGTAATCCTCGAAGAGAACGTTCCCGTTCACGAGGGCGGCTGCCAGAGTCTTCCTAACCACGACTTCATTTCCAATGTACACCCTGGAAATACCCTCAACGATTTCTTCGAGGGTTTCAAACGCCTCTTTAATCTCTGTCACGACTCCCACCCCATGAGCGTTCTCAGCTCCTCAAAAACTTCCTCAACGATTCTAGTCCTCCTCTCAAGTTCCCTCCGCTCGTAGGCGTGCCTTATCCATGGCGGCGTCAGCCGGGATGTTTGTTTGGCCCTGTAGTCGGCTATCTTTTCCACGAGCGCCTCGAAGCGCTTCCTGTCCTCGAAGAGCCGCGAGCCGTAGTAGGCTATGAACGCCACCAGCGGCCCTTTCTTCCCCCGTACTACGAAGTCCTCCACGGCCCTGCTGGCCTCCGCGAGCTCGGGACCGAGCTTTTTCACGGTCTTCGCCTCGTGTTTCCTCCACTGGGAGAGGAGGTACTCTTCGGGGTCTTTTTCGCTGATGTACGAGTAGACCATGCTTCCCGCCGCGATGAGGCCCAGGAGAAGAACCAGCCATTCCCCATAGAACACAAGCCCCGGATGGCTCTCGCTCAGGCTTCCTCTGAGAGAAGCGTAGAGGCCGAGGATTGCACCGAGGGCGCCGAGCCCGAGCAGGTTCCTCTCAACGGGCTCGGTCCAGGGATACCTCTCGCCGAGCTCGGCTATCGAGTATCCGAGGAACAGGAAAAGGCCGGCGTAGCTGAAGACGCTCCCTATTGCTCCCAGGGGGGGAAGCTTTGAAACGCCGTAGAGGCCAATCAAAAGCCCCGCTCCCCTGATAAACCGGGAATGGCTCTCCAGTTTTGGTGCCATTGTAGCTATTCCACCGCCGAGGGCGATCATGGCCGCGGGAACGTTCCATTCGGTCGGGGTGAGGAGCGCCGCGAGGGTTACTCCGAGAAGCCTGAGGGCGAAGGCCTCGTTTCTCCCCTTTATCGCCCCGACAACGTCTCCGGCAATTAAAAACAGGACCAGTGCTACTGCTGGCGTGAGGAGGGCCTTTAGCACTCCCCTCTGGATGGATAGGGCGTATATGAGCGCTAGGGCACCGATGTATACCGTGATTCTTCCCCAGTTGGCTTTAAACACCGCAGCCACCCCCTATCACCTCAAGCACCGAGCGGTAGAACCGTATGAACTCGTCCCTTGAGACCCTCCTTCCGCTGTACTTGGCCTTCTCGAATATCCAGGTGAGGGTGTCTATCGGCTCCCAGGGGTACATCATGTCCGTGAGGGTCTCCGCTATCTCCCTGGGCGTCAGTTCGTCCACGTCCACCCCAACACCCTCTGCCCAGGGGAGGAAGCACCTCTCGTAGTACTCCACGACGGCATCGTTGTAGCTGGGCACTATTCTCGCCCTCGCGGTCTCGGCGAGGTCGCCGCACCTGGCCTCTATCGTGTGGTCTCCAAGGGACAGGGTCAGCCTGAAGTCCCGTCCCCTCCCGAAGGGTTTTCCATCGACGTAGAGTTCCGGCTCACCGTCGCACTCTATGCTTATCTCCATGGCCTCGCCCTCCTGGAACAGGGGTATGCCGTTGTTGAATATTATCTTCAGAATTTTCTCCCGCCTTCTCTCCTTGGGTTTCCTCTTCACGAGCCTGTATCTGGCTACCAGGGCGCCGATTACCACGATCACGCCGATGTAGAACCAGGGGATTTTCCGCTTTTTGGCTATTATAACGTGGAACCTCCCGCTGGCCGGCAGGTAGTAGGGGGAGCCGTCGAAGGCAACGACCACCGTTGCGTTGATTTTCTCCTCGGACACGGGGACGTCGAGTGTGGCTATTCCGGAGCCGTTGGTCATTGTGCGCATCGCGAAGCCATCCACGCTGACGTTGAGGTATACCCCGCTTACGGGGTCGTTGAGGGAATCCACGACCCGGAACTTCAGCCGGGCGGTTTTTTCGCCCCTCGCCTCCGACGTCAGCAGTTCTATCTTCACCGGGGATACCACCGCAATGGTTGCCCGTTTCAGAATGCTGGCGCCGTGCCTGAACTCCACCGACCTCTCTCCGACGGTCTGGAATGGCTCAATGGTGAAATCGAAGCTTCCGTTGACGACGTTGAAGGTGTACGTCTTGCCCGGGAACACGTATGCTTTCAGGGTCGCGTTTTCAATCCCGATGACCTTCCCCCTTATTCTAACGGGCTTTCCGAGTTCGCCCCTCAATCTCTCGGGAACGTCGAGCTCAACGGTTGCGACCCTGATGTTCACCGTCGTCGGGGAGTAGTCCTCACTTCCGGGATACCTCAGGGTCAGCACGTGTTGCTCTATTCCCGGAATCCCAAGCCTTATGGAAAACCCTCCGCCGGTGCGGGTCGTTGCGTTTCCGAGGTATCTCCCGTCCAGGTAGCAGGCAACGCTGGCGTTGGCTATCGGTTCACCCACCCCGTCCAGGAGCGTCCCCACTATGGTTACGTTTCCCGGTCTGGTCAGAATCAGCGCCGGGAGCGAGAACCTCGCCAGCCCCTTTACCTTGACTACGAGAGTGGTTCCCGTTGAGAGGTAGGGGTATCCTGGGGGTGCCGTGTAGTACACCGCGACCCTCTTGGTTCCGGGCCTGATGTACTCCGGGATTTTAACGGGAATGGAGAAGGCCCCTTTCGAGACGTTTCCGTACCCTATCAGGACCTCCCTCTTCCCGCCGTTCAGGAAGACCGCGACGTTCCCCAGGGACGGAGTCTCCCCGGTGACCGTTCCACTTACCGTGCCGTTTACGGTGAGCGAATCGCCGGCGGTGAGCGTTTCAGGGACCTTCACGCCGAGGGACGTGGATTCCATGACGAAAACGGGGATGTACAGGCGGTATCTCTCCGCCCCGCCCGCAACGGTCATGTTCACGACGTGCCAGCCGGGGGGATACCTGGGGGGCGAAGCCAGCCTGAGGTATATCCCTCTCTCACCTCCCGGCATCCCCCACCAGAACCACGTCTCGACCAGCGGGGAGGTTGTTTCGAGTCTTACATCCCGGGCCGCACCCCGAACCGAAAGGCCGAGGACAGCCTGGCCGCCCTTGAGGAGGCCAACCGCCGCCTGTTCGGGGATAACCGTTATCGCCCCCGGAACCGTGACCGCCGTGAGACGGAGCACGGACAGCGGTGTTCCGGCCCCAGTAAACGCCCTGACAATGACCGGGTAGTGGCCGGGTTCCTTAAATGGGCCCACCGTCAGGTTGTATATCCCCGACCCGTTGATGAGCGCTATCCTTCCAATGGATGGAACCTCCACGACAACGCTTGAGTTCGTCCCGCTCGCGACCCTCTCGAACTTCACCGTAACCGTTCCCTGGGAGCCCGGGTCGAGGGTCATCTTCGGAGGCGAGACATCGAGCTCGAACGGGGTGTAAACGTTTGGGTCGGGGTGCAGCGGGTCGAAGACCAGCCAGCCCCCATTCTTGAAGTAAACCTCTGCCCAAAAGTGTCTGTTCCTTTCGGTCACGACCTGGGTCTGGGGAACCGCATCGATGTAAACCCCCTCGACGAGCCTCGCGGGGAGGCCGCTCAGCCTCGCCAGCACGACGAAGGCCGAGGCGAAATCGTAGGAGCTGCCCGCTTTGGACTCGAACAGGAACCACTTCAGCCTATCCGTGTTGGCCGGGGGCGTGACGTTCTTCACGTGCCTGCAGTTGTTGGCCAGGTACCTCGCTATCCTCAGTGCCCTCTCGTAGTCCGAACCTGCTCCCAGGGTGATGCCCCTCGCCAGGGCCGCGAGCTGAGTGTCGTTGGGGGCCGAGAGATACTCCGTTTGGTTCCCCGCTGTAAGGTTGAGCAGGTGGGGCAGGTCGAAGGTGTAGCTCACCGCCGAGAATGAGTAGGCCGTCACGTTCATGCCTGTTCTGAAGAGGTTGTACTCCGGAATCGCCTCCGCCCCGGCGCCGTCAACGCGGGTCGTGTAAAGGGAGGTGAAGAGGTTTCCGCTGAGGGGGAGGAATGAGACGACGGTTACCCTGTCCCTCTCGGTGTGGTGGGGGACTTTTATCTCCGGTGGGGCGAGGGCGTTGCTCGGAACCCTCGTGGCGTTTCCCGTTCTCCACCTTCCGTCGGTGTAGTCGGTGTACACGTTGAGCCTGAGGTAGTGGGTGTGGGCCGCCCCCGTCACGAGGAGAACGAAGTGAAGCGAAGCGGGAACCTCCGCCGGTGGCCCGGTTTCGTTGGTCCCGTTCCCGGGCGGAAGCTTCGGAGAGAGTATCTCCTCGATGCTTTTGGTTTCGGGGGGAGCCTCAATGAGGGCTGGTCCAAGGACGACGGAGGTAAGGAGGAGGGAGAGCAGTGTTAGCGTGAGAAAGGCGATGTATTTCCGCCTCACCATGATGTTCCTTACTTCAACCGCGGGTTATATAAGGCTTTGCATCAATGCACTACTTTGGACATTTCTATCCAAAACCCTTAACTACCGGCGGGCCTTCCCTGGATTGGTGGTGTTATGGAATTTGAGAGGAAACCCCTCATAGGCATGGTTCACCTGAAGCCCCTTCCAGGCTCCTACCTTTACGACGGGAACTTCGATGCCGTGATCGAGTTCGCCATCAGGGATGCGCGAACCCTTGAAGAGGCGGGTTTCGATGCGATAATGGTGGAGAACTTCGGCGACGTTCCCTTCCCGAAGTACGTGGACAAGACGACCGTCGCGGCTTTCACAGCGGTCGCCAAGGCAATCCGCGACGAAGTGAGCCTTCCCCTCGGGATAAACGTCCTCCGCAACGATGGAATCGCCGCCTATTCCATAGCCTACGCGGTGAAGGCGGACTTCATAAGGGTGAACGTGCTGAGCGGTATAGCCTACACAGACCAGGGCCTCATAGAGGGCATCGCCCACGAGCTCGCTAAGCTAAGGAAGCTCCTCCCGAGCAAAATAAAGGTCTTCGCCGACGTCCACGTCAAGCATGCGGTTCATTTCTTCGACTTCGAGGACGCGATACTGGACACCGTCGAGCGCGGATTGGCTGATGCGATAGTCGTCAGCGGCAGGGCAACCGGCAAGCCAGTCGATGTGGAAAAGCTCGCCCTGGCTAAGAGAACCTCGCCGGTGCCAGTGGTGGTGGGTTCGGGCACCTCCCACGACAACCTCCCGGAACTCTGGGAGCACGCCGATGCCTTCATAGTGGGCACGTGGATCAAGCGCGATGGAAAAGTTGAAAACGAGGTCTCCCTCGAAAGGGCGAGGAAGCTGGTCGAACTGGCGAATAACCTTCGCCTCTGATGCAGTTATTCCTCCTTTTTCCGAATCTTTTTCTCCGAAAGGCTTATTACCTAAAAACGTGTAACTTGTTAAAATACGACCCCCTCCCGCGTTTCTTTTCCGCGAGATGGGTGGTACTGGAAGTGGAACTATGGTTGGAAAGGAAAAGCCCGCGTTCCGGGCGGTTTTGGAGATGATGGCATGAGTGTACTTAGGCTTTTCACAGCGCTCATGGTGGTGGGCATTCTCTTCGGTTCGATGCTGGTCTACGGTGAGGCCGTGGAACCGTACGTGCGCTCGCCCCCGAGCGATTCCGAACTGCTCTCGCTCAACCTGAAGTTAAAAGGCTGGGGCACGATGATGGGGAGCGCTGATGTGCCGAGCCTGGCCGACTTCGCCTTCGTCTGCAGGGATAGGGGCAAGCTCAACGCCACCTACGAGGTTGACCTCTGGATGGGCTACTTCACGGATGCGAGCGCTGAAAGGAGTTATTACGAGGAGACCCTGGCGGATTGGCGCTCCCACGAGGACAGGGACGAGGTTGGGAATGACCTCGACGGGAATCCCTACGTGGCGACTCATTACCGCTACACGGTCGACGAGGCCGGAGGTTCGTCCGACTCCAAGTGGGCCCTCTTCAGGGAGGTCATAACCCACGAGTGCATCTCGGCGAGCTGCGAGAGCTGGGTTGAGGCCCATCCAGATGAGTCGCCTAGGCTCCAGGTCACGGTTAGGTACATCGTCATGGAGGGTCCGTACCTTATCCTCGCCAAGGGGTGGTACTACGACGATTCCGCCTGCGACATTGAAGTGGCCCTTCCGACCCTAATCAACCACTACCTCGACACGATTCCCGGAAACATGGTTTCGATACCTCTAACCAGCGGCCCCGGTGCTCCCTCGGGGGGCTCGGAAAACGTGACCACGACAACCACGACTGGAACGGGCGGGACCAAAAAGGGCGGTTCCGGCCTTGAGAGGCCTAACGTGGTGCTCAGCCCCGAGGCTAAGGCCAGGATGGAGGAAACGCTGGGGAAGCTTGAGGGACTGAGCGGCGGGAACATAGAGGTGGTGCGGGTCAAGACCCCTGAGGGCGAGCTGGTCAGGGTCATCAACAAGGGCGGAAGTGCCAAGGGCACCGCCCTGAGCTTCAAGCTGAAGTACTACGGCAACAAATACATCCTCGACAAGACCGTTGACTCAAGCCTAGAGGCTCTCGACGGCCTGCTGGAGAAGTACGGCGTTTCTCCCCTCGGACTCTTCAAGGACTACGTCAAGGCCTACAAGGACAGCGAGCTCTTCCAGGGAGAGGACGCGGTGAGGAAGACCGCCCTCGACCTTCACGTTGACGGTAGGAGCGCGTCGCTGTACAATGACATGAGCGGCATCGAGGAGAGGGAGCTCAAGCTCTCGCCGGCGAAGAACTCGATTCCCACGGGTCCGGAAACGAGGCCCGTGGAGTTCATCATCCAGTCCCTGGGAATAGCCGTCAAGAAGTCGGTCGCCCAGGACTACGGCTGGGAGTTCCGGAAGACGGTGGAGAGGGCAGAGTACTACAAAAAGCTCGGCATGAAGTACAGGGACATCATCAGGAGAACGATAGACGACGTCATGGAGGAGACGAGCCAGGACCGGAAGATTCAGACCCTCAACGCCCAGTCCAAGGGCCCCTACAAGGACCAGGAGGCCAGGATAAGGCTCTACCTGAACAAGCTCTTCGAGGAGGGAAGGATATGAAGGGCTGGGCCGTTCTCCTGATTCTCCTGCTCGTGGGGGCTTACCTCTACATCAGCGGAGAGGTCGAGGTTCCGGAGGGCATTCCGGGCCTTGATGGCGGAAGTTCTTCGGGAGAGGTTTCATCGCTGCAGGACGAGGTTAAGGCCCTCGGCGCCACGGAGGTTCGGGTCTCCCTCTCCGGGGAGGACGCTTTGGTCAGGATGAGCATCCCCGCCGTCGATGACAACCTCACCGCGATGCTCTACGACGTTGCCGAGTTGACCTACTCCTCAAGCCACGCCAGGAGGGTCCGCGTGGAGGCGTACTATCTAGGCGAACCACTGCTGGCACTGACAGTGATGAATGGGGACTTTGAGAACGCCGAGTTTGAAGACATCAGGAGGCCCGAATTCAGGATCGAGAGCGACCTCACCCTGTTCGATGCGAGGGTTCAAAGCGTTGAACTGACCAACGAGACGGCTTCGGTAACCCTGGAGTACCTCGCCGACGGGGAGGGCTTCTGGAAGGACTACTTCGCGATGGCCTTCGTCGTCCTGGAGGACGCCCCCTGGGTGGAGACCGTTTCGATAACCTACCTAACCGAGAACGGGACGGTGACTCTCTCGATGTCCTCCGAGGATATAATACGGCTCCAGAGCGGGGAGGTTACCTCTGGAGAACTCCCGGGACTGGTGACGGTTTCTAAAACTGGAGGGAGGTGAGAAAATGGGACTGCTCAAGAAACTCTTGGTTGGCTTCTTCCTGCTCCTCTTCATCGGAGTCGCGGCAATCTTCGGGATGCAGTACTACTACGATACCGCCTACACGAAGGTTCCGGTCGAGGTCAAGAATGAGACCGTCAGCGGGGACGTCTTTTACCTCAGCCACGTCCTTGAGCCTGGCAAGTACAAGATAACCGCCCGGAGCGAGGGAACCGTGGAGAAGATAACCATCCTCGACGAGAAGGGCAACGTCCTGACCGAGTCCGAGACCGACGAGCTAATCTACGGTTCAACGCAACCGTTCCAGGTCAGGATTGACTACAAGGCTCCCGTGAACGTTGAGAGCTATACGGTCTCGGTTGGGATATACCGGCTGGAGAAGAAGCAGTCCGGACCTTTGTCTGGTCTTTCTGACCTTTCCTTTTCTGCCTGTTCCGCCTGTGGACGCTCAAAATGCTGGGGCCCCGGAGGGCCTCAGCCCTCTTTTTCGTTTCCTGGGATGTTGACCCCGAGGCCGCGGATTATGCGCTCCATCCTCTCCTCTTCCGTCTCCCTGCCACGGTAGCCGAAGTAGAAGCCTATTATCGTTGAGAGAACGCCGAGGAGGTAGTTTCTCAGCTCGGAGGGCACCGTAATGTAGTCGCTTCCCAGGACGAGGACGATGAACGTCGCTACGAGGGTCGCAGCTATGGCCCTTCTCATCTCCCCCTTGTTCAGGCACCGGTTGGCGCTCCAGCCTATGAAGATAACCGCGAGGAAGACGAGCAGGGGCAGGGAAATCAGTGTAATCCTCACGTCGAAGTAGAGGCCCGCGAAGGTTAGTACCGCGACGGCTATGAGAGAAAACATGAGTGCTCCCTTGGCGTAGGGGAGGTTCTCATCCATGGCCATCACCCAAAGGATTATATTCGCCCATCATATATACGTCTTTAGCCAGGTGGTGCCCATGGGAAGGTACTTTGGAACCAGCGGGATTCGAGAGATCGTCAATGACAAGCTAACCCCGGAGCTAGCCTTAAGCGTCGGCAGGGCACTGGGGACTTGCCTCGGCGGGGGAACGGTCGTCGTCGGCATGGACACGAGGACGAGCGGCGAGATGCTGAAGAGGGCCCTGGTGAGCGGACTCCTGTCGGCTGGAATAGACGTAATAGACATCGGCCTCGCGCCCACGCCCCTGACCGGCTTCGCCATCAAGCTCTACGGTGCCGATGCCGGCGTCACTATCACGGCAAGCCACAACCCGCCCGAGTACAACGGCATAAAAGTCTGGCAGAACAACGGAATGGCCTACACCCCCGAGATGGAGAACAGGCTTGAGGCTGTTCTGGAATCCGGGAACTTCAAAAAAGCCCCATGGAATGAAATTGGAACGCTCAGAAAGGCTGACCCAAGGGAGGAGTACATAAGGAAAGCCCTTGGGATGGTTCACTTGGACGGTTCTTACACGGTCGTTATCGATTCGGGCAACGGGGCCGGCTCCATTCTAAGCCCCTACCTCCAGAGGGAGATGGGCAACCGCGTGATAAGCCTTAACTCTCACCCCAGCGGTTTCTTCGTCAGGGAGCTTGAGCCGAACGCGGAGAGCCTTTCTGGGCTGGCGAGGACTGTTAGGGTCATGAAGGCCGACGTCGGCATAGCCCACGACGGCGACGCCGACAGGATTGGAGTTGTGGATGATGAGGGCAACTTCATCGAGTACGAGGTCATGCTCAGCCTCATAGCCGGCTACATGCTCAGGAAGTTCGGAAGGGGCAAAATCGTGACGACGGTCGATGCGGGCTTCGCCCTCGATGACTACGTCAGACCCCTCGGCGGCGAGGTGATAAGGACGCGCGTCGGGGACGTTGCCGTCGCTGACGAATTAGCTAAGCACGGCGGGGTCTTCGGCGGCGAGCCGAGCGGAACGTGGATAATGCCCGAGTGGAACCTCACCCCCGACGGAATCTTCGCCGGTGCTCTCGTCCTTGAGATGATTGATAAACTCGGTCCGCTGAGCGAGCTGGCAAAGGAAGTTCCGCGCTACGTCACGCTGAGGGCGAAGATACCCTGCCCCAACGAGAAGAAGGGGAAGGCGATGGAGATTATAGCGAGGGAAGCACTCCAGAGCTTCGACTACGAGAGGCTCATAGACATAGACGGGGTCAGGATTGAAAATGGGGACTGGTGGATTCTCTTCCGCCCGAGTGGAACCGAGCCGATAATGCGCATAACTCTGGAAGCCCACACCGAAGAGAGGGCTAAGGAGCTCATGGAGAAGGCGGAGAGGCTGGTGAGGGAGGCGATTGAGAGGATTTAATACTGGATAATCTCTTGCACAAAATTTAAGATTTCAATGGGACAAAAATTAGTATTGGGGGCCATGGTGAATCTCAATTCGCTCTCTCAACTCCTTGGAGCGATTGGTGCTGTATTATCTTTTGTCTTGGTGGTATGGGATAGCATAAAAAATAGAATTGAGTTATTCAACTTATCAAAGAGGTCCCGACTTCAAAGACACTTGCTTTCTTATTGTAACATCTATTCTCTTTTTGCCGAAACCAAAAAACAGGTGAGGAATATAATGACGTTAATTGTTCCAACTAATGTTTTAAAGGCATACAGCTTGTGGTCGGTCTCTAAATTGTTTCTCTTGTACCTTCTATGGATAAGCTTTGTTAGTATTGAGAAAAGAGTACTCGATTTTTATTATGGACTTTTAGTGGTTGTAGTATACTTTTCCTGGTTGATTTTTTTGTTCTGGGGGTTTGTTTTCTCACAGTTTAGTATCATAAAGAAGAAAATACCCCAAAACCTTAATTTTGATGGTCTTAAAATTGCTGGAGGCTCTTCATATTTAATCTATGTTTTTTCAGCATTTGGATTTGTCGGAACGTTTTTTGCTTATTATGTTGCCAAGCTTCAAGTTGTTCAATGGAGTGGGGAGTTACTCTTTTTAGTTTCTTGTGGAATTACCGCACTAACAATTATTCTTTTCCGGAGATCTTTATTGGTGAATACGTGGAATGACAAACTCAAAACTTCTTTAATGTTAATTGCTATGATGCTTTCTCTTCTCTCTCAGTTCGACATTAGCTTGAGCAGTGTCTCAGATACCGTCAAAATTTGGATATTTATTGTGTTTGCTGTGGAATTTTTTGTAATTGGATATATAACCAGCAAGATTGAATCAAATTTAACTTCTCTTCTTTGGAAATTGAAAGTGAAAGAAAATGACATATCTACCCCGTGGATAAAAGTCTTCACAAGAGATGGGACAGTTATAGATGGCGTTTTGCTTGACTTTTTAGATGAAGATTATCTAATACTAAAAAACGGGTATTGTTATCATGCAATTTCTTGGAAGGAAATAAATACAAAAGAGATTACCGTTTGTGGGGACATTTTGTACAGGAATTCTTAATCCAGTCTCCCTCAGGGGATTCTACTATTATTTCAACCTCTTCAGTTTCTTCCCTATTATCGTGAAGGTCGCCATCAGGGCTATCAGCATGGCCCAGCCGAGGTTCTTGCTCGTTTCCTCCGGCATGAGGATGTAGGCGAAGAGCATCACCGTGGTGAAGGTGGCGAGGATTAAGACCAGCCCCTCGCCCTTGGTTCCGGTTCTTATCTTCCCCCGCGGGTGGAATTTTGAGAAGCGGCTCCACTTGATGCCTGAAACCGTCAGCGTATCTGCGAAGAGGTGCGAGATGTAGCCGATGAAGAACGCCACCGCAGGCCAGTAGCCCTTCGTTATCCAGTACGCCAGGCCGCCAACGAGGGCGGTTATTAGCAGGGCGGCCTCTATCGTATGGGTAGCGCCCCTGTGCTCCACGAACCGAGGCATGACCGTTCCGCCGGGCAGCTTGGTCGAGATGTACGACTTGGGGTGATCTATGTCGGGCATCAGGGCGCCGAAGGCGGCCATACCGATGTCCAGAAAGCTCATCGGCGCGCCGAAGAGAACCGCTATCAGGTAGAAGAGAACTCCAAAAACCACGTGCGTGTACCACATCATGGTGCATCATCTGGCCCCTAATTCGGCGAGAATCGCTTTAACCCTTTTCATGCTCCCCTCGATGGCATCCTTGTCGAACTCGATGTAGGTTCCCTCCGGAAACCGCGCCATGAGTATCTCGAAGAGTATTCCGGGCAGGTTCACCAGCCTGAAGTCTTGTCCGTCAACGATTTCCTTTGATCGGCCCAGTCTCTCCTCCTTGCTCAGGTAGAAGAACTCCTGCATGGCCGAGTAGGGATAGCTCTTCGGGTCGCTTGAGCTCGTGTGGAAGACTCCGCAGGTCGGTGAACCTTTAACGCCTATGAAAACGACCCTTTCCGGCTTTTCTTCTGTTAAAATCCTTCCGATGAAGTCCGCTATTGTCTCTGCCCTCTCGCGCATGCCGAGCCTCTCAAAAACCTCCCTGCTCGCTGGCGCCCTCGGCCAGCCAATCAGCTCGTATTCGGGGCACGGATAGGCCAACACCTGCCAGTCCTCGTCGAGCTCTCCAATCAGTTCCCTCAGGAGCCTCGCCGTCTCGTACTCCTTCCCCTTTGCCCCGCGGTAGACGTAGAACGGACTCAACAGGCAGGGGGCGATGATGAGGAGCTTCATGGTCATCCCTCAAAGGTTTTCAGGAATGGAACCCTCTCGAAGTCAGAATCAAACGTCAGGATCAGCTCGATTCCATGCTCCTTGCACGTTGCGGCGATGAGAGAATCGTTTGGTAAGAGTTCGTGGTCCTTTCCAATTTGAGGCGCGAGTTTTATTGTGTTTTCGCTTAGGGGGACGATTTTTAAAAACCCTGCCTCGCTGAGTTCCTCAAGGGCTGTCTTGACCCTTCCATACACGAAAGTGTAGTCTTTCAAATGCTTTTTGAGGTCATAGGCCCCTTTAAGGCCGTCTTGAATGGCAAGGGTAAACATGACCTTGTAAACTGTCTCTGAAAACACTACAGGGTTCGTGACCAGAGTATGTCCTTCATCTATGGCTTTCTTGACGAGCGCCTTTGCCCTTGGATCCCCAAGGTGCAGACCAACGAAAACTGATGAATCCACAAAGACCTCAGAGCGACTCATAATACGCCTCCTTCAGGCGCTTGTGGTCGATCTTTTCAACCTTCCTGATGACCATGGAGTCGAGGAGTTCGTCTATGCCTCTCCAGATAATCTTTATCTTCACCCTCTCATGCTCGCGCAAGTGGGGCTTTTTCAGGGGCTTCAGGACGCCGTTCTCATACACGGCCTCTATAATCTCCTCCATACTTCCACCCAATATTCCTTGGTGTAACTCCCTATTAAACATTCCCCGTGACCTCTTCAATTATCGCCTCCACCTTCTCCCTCAGCCCCTCCAGCGTTCCCTCGTTGGTTATCACGTAGTCAGCTAAACCCTTCAGCTCGCTCGTGTGATATAACCGCTCCTCGGCGTCGTCCATGGCCTTGAAGTCCTTGAAGCTCTTGATGCCCTTGTCCTTGCTGGCCTTCCTCTTCATCAAGCGCTCGAACCTTATCTCCGGCCTTGCCTCGACGTAGATGACCTTTCCACTGAGCCTTTTTATCGCCTCGATTTCCTCCCGCGAGCGGACGCCGTCTATGACGATGTTCTTACAGTGCCTCATCTTGTCGACGGCGAGCCTTATGAGTACCTCTTCGCCGTACTTATCCTTTAGGTACTTCCCGAATTCTATCAGCCTCTCGCGCGTTGGCTCGGCCTTCTCGGGCAGCTCGGGAATCCACGAGTAGTCCGAGACGTTGTGGGTGAGCAGGTCTATCAGCGGGTCGCTGCAGGAAACCCTGCAGAATCCCCTCTCTTCGAAGAACTTTGCAATCGTCGTCTTTCCGGCGGCTATCTTTCCAACGACACCGACTATCATCTTCTCCACATCCTCCAGATTAGATTGGCCCCGTCAGTCGATTCCATAAGCCCCTCGTAGGTTAAGTCTGTGATGAACCGAATTAAGGCTTTTTTGTCGTACACCACGGGCCTCTCAAAGCCAAAGAGGTACTTCAGCTCGAAGAAGCCTATGTGCAGCAGCCGGAATGGGTTGAGAAGGGCGATTTCCCTCTCGAATCTCAGACCGAAGGGAAAATCCGCCAGAACGAGCTTTGCCCCACGATCCTCCGCAATCCCGATAAGTTTCCTCTCGTCCGGGAAGAACAGTTCCTCCGGCCCGGCTTCTATCGGCTCGTACTTCAGCCTTGGGAACGCGTACCGGATTCCAACGGCCTCGTGGGGAAGGTTCAGCCTTTCAGCAAAGCCGAGCAGGGCTTTCGCGTTGAAGCTCATGAAGACGAGCGTTTTGAGGTTTCCTCGGACTTCCGGCCACCTCCTTGGGGGGAACCTCCTCTCCGCCTCGATTATCGGGAGAAGGAACTCAAGCTCTTTGGAGAGAAGTTTTTCGGCCTCCTCAAGCTTCCTCCGCTTTATCTCCAGGTCGAGGTTTGAGTAGACGGTGACCTGCCTAACTCCAAGCCTCTCGCGGAGCTTTCCGATGACGAAGCTGTTGCCTATGATGACGCTCTTGTCCGTTCTGTCGTGGGCGATTATGAAGAGCTTATCGCCCTCGGGGTCGTAGCGAACCTCGTCTATCCTGAACGGGCTCTCAGGAAAGCCATTCTCACGCCTTATCTCCCCCACCAGCTCCGATATCTCCCCGACCGTGAACATGGTTCCTCCTTTCTACCTCAAGGGGCGGACTTTTAAGGTTCTCGGCGGGAGGTTTATTCCAAAATACGAACAAAAATTTATAAAATGTGGAACAAACTCCCTCCGGTGATGAGGGTGAGGATGAGTTCGAGGGAGATAGCTCTAATCGGCATGATGCTGGGACTCTCGCTGCTCTTTGATGTGATGCCTATAGAGATGCCCACCGTGTGGGGAATGAAGATAGACCTCGTGGCGGTTCCGATAGTGATGGTCTACCTCCTCACTGGGTTCGCCGGGGGATTAACCGCAGTTCTGCTGCTCTTTGCTGGCCTCAGCGTGATATCATCGGCCAGCTGGCTCGGGGCCATGATGAAGTCCCTCGCCACCCTCTCTGTCATCGTGGGCTTTGAAGCGGCCAGGAGACTCACGCGCTTTGAGCTTGGCGATGGGGCGAGGCAGAGGCTCCTTCTGTTTGCGGTGGTTGCCTACCTCGCCGGAATCGCGATAAGGATACCCCTCATGCTGGCCCTCAACTACTACGTTGCCCTTGAGATATGGCTCGGCCTTCCAAGGGAGCAGGTGATCCAGGCTGTCGAGAGTTGGACTGGTGTTCCTTTCTGGGTCGCCATTGGGCTCCCGAACGCCATTCAGAGCGCCATTGACGTCTTCATGGGCCTGGCCGCCACGATCCCGGTGCTTAGAAGGGTTCCCCACCTGCTGGAATGATGGAAAATTGGAAAGAGGGTTAGAGGTTGCCCAGTATGTCCTCTTCTTCCATCGTCCTTTCGCAGTAGTGGCAGCGCACCTTGAGGGGCTCCCTTGAGACGACGTAGAACTTTGAAACGGTGTACTCGTGGTTGCTGACGCAGTTTGGATTGGCACAGCGGAGAATTCCGGTTATCTCGTCCGGAATCTCGACCTTGAACTTCTCGGCCACCCTGTAGTCCCGCACTATGTTGACGGTAGCGGTTGGGGCGATGAGGGCTATCTTGTTGACCTCCTCCTCGCTCAGGAACTTGCCCTCTATCTTGACGATGTCCTTCCTCCCGAGCTTCCCGCTGTGGACGTTCGAGGCGAGAAGGAGAACGCCTCCGTTCGGCCTGTTGAGGCGGAGTATCTCGATGACCTTCAGCCCCTTTCCGGCCGGGATGTGGTCTATGACGGTTCCCTCTCTGATGGCGGTAACCTTAAGCTCGGCCATTCAAACCCCCTCCAGAACGCCAAGTGTGAGCCCTAAGAGGGCCATTCTCACGGGAACTCCGGAGAAGACCTGCCTGAAGTAGAGCGCGTGCTCCGTCCTGTCGACCTCTGGGTGTATCTCGTCGACCCTCGGGAGCGGGTGCATTATCCTGAGGCTTTCCTTCGCGTTCTTCAGAACCGCGCAGTTGACCTGGTAGCTGCCCTTGACCTTGAGGTACTCCTGTTCGTCCGGGAAGCGTTCGCGCTGGATTCTGGTGACGTAGAGAACGTCCAGCTCCGGAATCGTTCCCTCCAGGTCAGTTGTCTCGTGGATTCTAACCCCCTTCTCGCGGAGCTCTTCAACGATGTGCTTCGGCATCCTCAGGAGACCCGGCGAAATTAGGTAGAGCTCGACGTCGTAGAAGGCCAAAGCCTCCGCCAGGCTGTGGACGGTTCTCCCGTACTTGAGGTCGCCGAGCAGACCTATGGTCAGGCCGTCTATCCTTCCGAAGGCACGTTTTATCGTGTAGAGGTCGAGCAGAGTTTGCGTCGGGTGCTGATTGCTGCCGTCGCCGGCGTTGATGACCGGTATCTCCGCCACCTCCGCGGCTAGCCTCGCCGCTCCCTCCATCGAATGGCGTATGACTATCACGTCGCTGTACTGCTCGACCGTCTTTATGGTGTCCGCTAAACTTTCGCCCTTCTTGACGCTCGTGCTTGACGCTGATGAGAACCCGATGACCGAACCGCCGAGGCGGTGCATGGCGCTCTCGAAGCTTAAGCGGGTTCTCGTCGACGGCTCGAAAAAGAGCGTCGCGAGTATCTTTCCCTTCGCGTAGTCGAGAGAGCCCTTCTCCTTGAGTTCTTCCTCAAGCCTTTCGGCGACCTTTAAAACGAATTCGATGTCCTCCTTCGAGAAGTCCCTAACGCTTATCACGTCTCGTCCTTTCCACTCCATAAAAGCCCTTCCGATGTAAAAATCGATGGGTTTTTAAACGTTTTTTGACATGAAATTGTTGACGGTAACGCTTTAAACCTCGGTTCGGAGTTTCAATAACTTGGTTTTAGGGTGGTAGCATGAGGACTCCCAGCGTTTACATAGCCGAGGAGCTGATGCCTTTTCTGAGGGCCAAGATAGCGGAGAGGCTCTACCGTGAGGGCATGAAGCAGTCCCAGATCGCTGGGCACCTCGGCATAACCCAGGCGATGGTCAGCAAGTACCTATCCGGCAGGTACAAGGTTCCCCCGGAGGAGGTGGCCCGGAAGCTGGAGGATATCGCCAGCGAAGTGTCCAACTTCATCCTCTTTGGGGGACGCCGTGAGGACGCCGTTCTTCTCGTGGCGAGAAGGATTTTTGAGCTTTTCCAGAGCGGCTTCCTGTGCCCCTTCTACGCCGAGTACGCTGGTGTGAGCGAGGACTCCTGCAGGTCGCTCTTTGCCGTGCGTCCAGTTAGGGGGGAGATTCTTGAGGTTCTAAACATGGCGCTCAACGAGCTGATCAGAAATGAGAAGTTCCCGGAGCTCATCCCAGAGGTGCGGAGCAACTTTGCCTATGCCCTCCCGTCCCCGCGCGACATCGAGGACGTTGCGGCGATTCCGGGAAGGATAACCGCCGTCAAGGGAAAGGCCTTTGCGCTGCCGCCCGAGTTCGGGGCCAGTGAGTTCACCGCGAGAATCCTCGTTATGCTGGCAGAGATTAGACCGGAGGTACGGAGCGTTCTCAACATCAGGCACGGCCCGGACATAGAATCCGCCCTGACTGCGGCGGGGTTCAAGGTTGGAAGGGTTAAAACCGGTGGGCTGAGCGAAGAGGAGGCCGTGAGGGCTATAGCCGATGTCTTCAGGCGCGACTCTTACGACGCGGTCGTTGACGTGGGCGGTCTTGGGGTCGAACCGCTGGTCTATATATTCGGTGAGACCCCCTTCGACGTCGTTGAGAAGCTCAAGAGGCTGGTGGGGAACCTTTGAGGCGAAGGCTTCTTCTCCTCTACGTGCTCCTCCTTCTGTTTCTGAACCTGACCCCGAGGGTTCCGTCGTCGCCCGTGGCCAACGGGGATAAACTGGCGCATTTGGTGGAATTTGCCGCTCTGGGTTTTCTTGGATGGCGCTTGTGGCCCTACCTGCTGCCCCTGCCCTTCCTCATGGAGTTCCTCCAGCTCTTCGTCCCCGGGAGAACCTTTTCCTTCGCCGACATGGCCGCAAACCTAATAGGCTTCACCCTCGGACTCATCGCGGGGTGGTTGTATGAAGGTTCTCACGAGGGAACTGAGGTTTCAAACGAAGGGGGAGATTGACCTGGTCGACATAACCCGCGAGGTTGAGGGAATCGTTGAGGAGTCTGGAATAGAAAACGGACAGGTTCTGGTCTTCGTTCCAGGGGCAACGGGTGCGATAGTCACGATAGAGCATGAATCCGGTCTTCTGGAGGACTTCAAGCGAGCACTGGAGGAGTTTGTTCCCAAAGGCAAAGGCTACCTCCACGACAGGATAGACGACAACGCCCACAGCCACCTCCGCGCTACGCTCCTCGGGGCGAGCAAGTGCTTCCCCGTCGTTGACGGCAGGCTCGTTCGCGGAACCTGGCAGCAGATTTTCTTCGTCGAGCTGGACGTGATACCGAGGCACAGGCGCGTTATAGTGCAGGTTATGGGGGAGTAGCGTCAAGGAGGAAAAAGGGCACATCTTCCTTTTCGAGCACATTAACGTTTTTTGGATACTTCCTGTGGGCTTTCCCTGCCTTTACCTCAACTTTCAAGTCACCTACTATCGCATCAACCTCATAGGAGTTTCTATAATAGTAAACTTCACCGAACCTCCGGTATAGGTGCTCTTGGACGAGCCATTCGTAGAGGGCCTCCTCTCTTAATTGGGTACCGCTCCAGGCGGAGAAGAGCCTCGCCAAAAGCGGATCCCTAAAGAAGAACTTCTTCTCCCGCTTGTAGAGCACCTGCTCTCCCTGTCTGAGGTACGCTATCCCGAGCACATACAGCTCCCTAAAGAACTCGATGTAGTCCTGCACCACCTTGTAGGAGTAGCCCGAGGTGGCTTTAGCTAATGCCCTAAAGCTCGTTGCCGAAGGGGCGCTTCGGATTACTGCCGCCATGGTTTCTCTGGCTATCTCAAGGCTCTTTCCGAAACGGACGAGTTCCCCTATGTAAGCCCCAAGAAGATCGTCCATGGGAAGGCCGTTGATTGATCCCGGGAAACCACCGGTTTTCAGGTACTCTTCAAATAGTCTCAGCGTCTTTTCCCTGTGAAGTTCCGGTCTTTTCAGATCCATAACCCCAACGTATTCCCTGAAAGATAGTGGCATGACTTCAAGAGTTATCCCTTTTCCCCTTCTTCCCGGGAACATCTCTATGTCTCTCTTCACCCTCAGAGAACTTGATCCCGTAACCGTGACCACGTCGTTCTCCAAGAGACCCGCATCGATGAGCGGCTTAACCCCTCTCCACCAGCCTTCAAGTGATGAGGCTTCATCCAGGAAGATGTATCCCCTTTTGATGCCCTCATTCTCCTTTAGTTCCTGGAACTCCCTTATCAAGGCTGAGAGGGTTCTGTAGTCTGGAAGAATCTCAACGTTGATGTATAGAACCGACTCCGGTGGATTTTCTTTCAGGAGTTCCTGGATGAGGAGTTTTATCCCCGTCGTCTTTCCCACCTGCCTCGGGCCGAGGACGAAGTTGAGCGAGAACGGTTCGAGTGAGAGCTCATCAGCCCATTTAGGCCACCAATGGATTCTCTGCTCTCTCCAGCGTCTCGCGTGGTAGTCTTCTTTTCCTTCCCACCAGGGGTTCATGTAGCTCAAATCCCCAAGCTTCATACTAACACCCGAGAACTGTTAGTTCTCAAGGATTTATAAAGGTTGAGAAGTGTGAGTTCTCAGAATTTATAAACTAAATATCCACGAGATGGAATGTTGTTAGTTCGATCGTTGGCTCTGTCTCGTACTGTGTGAAGATGCTTTCAAACGTCGTCCAGAGTATGGCATAAACAGTGCGTAAGTCAGTTCTACCAATTTTTGGGTCTATTCTGAGGCTGAAGACCAAATCACGATTCTCATTCATCGCACGCATTCGATATAATACAGTGAAAAGGTGTTATGTGTTATCTGAATGGAGATCTCTTTAACACCTTTTAGGGGGTATGACTTTAGGGAATTAATTTCAGTAGATTTTCTCCGTAAAAGGCCTGATTTGGATGTTCTGAACAGGATAATTCTTTTGTTTGTAATGGCTAAATGGTCGTAGATCCCATCAACTTTTACGCGATTATAACATATTCTCCCAGCATTAGGTATTCATGAAGGTCCATTTCCCTCCTCCCGGAGGATATAATACTGGAAGGCGGACGTAGTTGCGTCACAACTTCTCAGAAACGCCGTGAAAAGGGGGTAATAACCCGCCCAAGTTCATCGGCTCCGCCTTCGGCGGCACTCCCCGGGCAGAATAACTTGGACGTTATCCCTAAAAGGCTTCCGGTGGTTGTCAGCGGCGGGTGTGGACGGGTATCCGCTCTGGTTACCTCACTCTCCTCAGCCTTGTACTCGCGAACACGAGTAGCTCATCGTTTACGTAGACGCTGCCGGTCATCACGGCTTCTTTATCGCTCAGGAAGTAGTAGTGGGTGGTGTTGCGCCTGCGTTCGATGGTTCCGTCCTTTCCAACTGCCTCGTAGAGTTCCACTATGTATATCTGATCTTCGGTAACGATACCCTCAAAGGAATGGTTCCTGATTTCCTCGGCAGTGTTCGGGTCTTCGGCCTCTTCCCCTACCCATAACAGCCGGTTCCCATCGAGTCTCATCCGTGCAATCCCTACGTAATCGCTCTTTGTTCCGTCTGGTCTCACAAAGAAGTTCCTCTGGATTATAGTGCCCCCCGGAGTGGCTTCAACCTCGATTATCATCTTCCCGCGCTGTGTGATTCCTTCCATCTGGTTAACGTAGTTTGAAAACTCCCCTTCCCAGACACCATTGTTTTTCAAAAAAGCGTCCGTTTTGCTGACGGTTTCGTTCATTACGGCCCCTCCCGCCTTCAGTGGTTCCATCTCATTTCCGGTCTATATAAGGATTTCCTGCATTGCATTTGGTCCCTGATCAGTAGACGGGCGGCTCCTCGCGGTTCTCCTCGTATTTGCCATTTCTCTTGACGAGCAGGTAGTACACCAGCGCTCCCAGTATCGTGAAGAGGAACGCTAGGACTATCCAGATGACCTTTTCAACGTCCGACATTCTCTTCTGCTTTGTGAGGACGTCGTAGATGACCCACACAAGGGCGAGCAACTGGAGTGCCATTAGGAACATGCCGAGCGCCCATACTGTCCCAAAGATGACTGCATCTCCCATACGACCACCTACCTATGTGACGTCCCGCGATAAAAAAGCTTTCCGTAACCCAAAGTTTAAATTTCTTCGGGAGTATTGCTCCCATGGACTTTAAAACTGCACTAACCGAACTGTACCTCAGGGACCCGGCTGGAACGCTTCCAAACGCCCTCTGGAAGACCCTGGCGATGCTTGACGGAATGGAGACCTCCATAGACGTTCGCGGAGGGGAAGTCGTCCATCTAGAAGCCAGGAAGGGCAGAGGCCTCTACGTCTACTGGGACTTGAACGGCGTTCCCCCGGATATTGATGGGCTGGATTTCGCGCTCCTGCACGCGGGACTTGCCAGGACTCTCGACCTGGAGGAATTTTATGTTGAGAGATACTTCAGGCTCGTCCACCGAGGTGCGGCTCTTGAAGAACCGTTCCTGTCGGCAGGCTTTTCATTCGGTGATGTGGACGTACCTGCTGAGGCCAGTAAAGTGGCGGATTTCATAAACCTCTGCTACGAGGACATCAACGTGAGTTCCAGTGAAGTCAGATCGTGGACGTTAAGTCCCGCTTTCGACCGGTCGCTCTGGCTCTGGATTCTTGAGGGCGATGAGCCCGTTGCCCTTGGAATAGCCGACCTTGACCGCTCCATCGGCGAGGGCTCGCTGGAATGGATACAGGTTCACCCCTCTTACCGCGGGATGGGCCTTGGAAAGGCCGTGGTGTTCGAACTCCTTCGCAGGTTGCAGAGTCTGGCGGTCTTCACGACGGTTTCGGGCGAGCTTGACAACAGAACGAACCCGGAGGCGCTTTACCGGCGCTGTGGGTTCGAGGGAAACGACGTCTGGCTGGTTCTGAGAAGAAGAGAATGAAAAAGAAGGATCACTCCTTCTTGACGTGCTTCTCGACGAACTCCTTGAGGACGTCCCTGAGCTTCGGCTCGCCGATCTCCTCAAGCTCGTACCTGACCCTGACGGCCGGCTTGTTGAGCTTCATGACGCGGCGGAGGTCGATGGGGGTACCCATGATGACGACGTCGGCATCTGCGCGGTTGATAGTCTCCTCAAGCTCCCTGATCTGCTTCTCGCCGTAGCCCATTGCCGGCAGGATGACGTCGAGGTGGCTGTACTTCTTGTAGGTGTCGATGATCGAGCCGACGGCGTAGGGCCTCGGGTCGATTATTTCCTTAGCTCCGTACTTCTTGGCGGCGATGTAACCGGCTCCGTACTTCATGCCGCCGTGGGTGAGGGTCGGACCGTCCTCAACGACGAGAACGCGCTTGCCCTTGATGAGCTCCGGCTGGTCGACGTAGAGCGGTGAGGCACCGTCGATGATGACGGCGTTCGGGTTGACCTTCTCGATGCTCTCGCGGACCTTCTGGATGTCATCACGGTTGGCGGTGTCGATCTTGTTGATGATTATGACGTCTGCAGCGCGGAAGTTGGTCTCACCGGGGTGGTACTTGAGCTCGTGGCCGGGCCTGTGCGGGTCGGTGACGACTATCCAGAGGTCGGGCTCGTAGAACGGGAAGTCGTTGTTTCCGCCGTCCCAGAGGATGATGTCGGCCTCCTTCTCGGCCTCGCGGAGAATCTTCTCGTAGTCAACGCCCGCGTAGACGACCATGCCCCTGTCGATGTAGGGCTCGTACTCCTCGCGCTCCTCGATGGTGCACTCGTGCTTGTCGAGGTCCTCGTAGCTGGCGAAGCGCTGGACGATCTGCTTCCTGAGGTCGCCGTAGGGCATTGGGTGCCTTATCGCGACGACCTTGTAGCCCATCTCCTGGAGGATCTGGGCGACCTTCCTGCTGGTCTGGCTCTTTCCGCAACCGGTTCTGACGGCGGTGACCGCTATGACCGGCTTGCTGGACTTGAGCATGGTGCTCTTCGGGCCGAGGAGCCAGAAGTCGGCACCAGCTGAGTGGGCCCTGCTCGCGAGGTGCATGACGTGCTCGTGCGGAACGTCGGAGTAGGCGAAGACGACAACGTCGATGTCGTGCTCCTTGATGATCTTCTCAAGGTCGTCCTCGCTCCAGATCGGAATTCCGTTCGGGTAGAGCTCACCGGCGAGCTCGGGCGGGTAGACCCTTCCCTCGATGTCCGGAATCTGAGTGGCGGTGAAGGCAACGACCTCGTAGTCGGGGTTGTCCCTGAAGAATGTGTTGAAGTTGTGGAAGTCCCTTCCGGCGGCGCCCAAAATCAGAACCCTCTTTCTCTTCTTTTCGGCCATGTTGACCACCTCAAAAGTTGTTAATTCGGCACTGGTGTATCGTTTTTGGCATTTATAACGGTTTTTGTTTAATGGTGCAAGCTCAACGCGTGAATTATTCGGTTGGGACACCAGTGAACTGAAAAACCTTCAAGCGCCGCTGAATAATCTCCGTTTGAATTTACCTGTGGGATTAATAACCTTCCGGACTATCCCAACGTCCCGCAACAGTTAATAATCCCTCCGAGAAGATGAAACGATGCCTATGCCGTCGGTTGAGGTTAGAACCCACACTGCCCTGCACGTGGTTAAGGGCGCCGTCGTCAAGGTTCTGGGCGAAAACGCCAAGTGGACTGCGAGTGTTTACGTTGATGGGAACCACGGGAGATTAACCGTCAAGTTCGACAGGAAGCCAACGCCGGAGGAAGTCGCCGAGATAGAGCGCCTCACCAACGAGAAGGTAAAGGAAAACGCACCGGTTCAGGTTTACGAGCTTCCGCGAGAGGAAGCCGAGGAGCGCTTCGGAGGGGATATGTACGACCTCTTCCCGATTCCGCCGGAGGTGAGAACCCTCCGGGTCGTCGTCATAGAGGGCTGGAACGTCAACGCGTGCAACAAGGAGCACACCGCGACGACAGGAGAAATCGGTGAGATAAAAATCAGAAAGGTCCGCTTTAGGAGGAGCAAGGGGCTGCTTGAGGTAAGCTTCGATGTCCTCTGAGGAGGAACTTCCAAATTGGAAGAACCTCCACCGTTAGGTTTCCTTCTTTAAGCAGTTCTTCATCCTCCATCGTGACTATAGTGAGTTTACTCACTTCGAGTCTCTTGGCAGTTCTAATTAGCCCTTTAACCTCCCTCTCGTAGTTGGCGGCGTTCAGTTCGTAGGTCACCTGGATGAGCTCCCTTATGTGAGGACCCTCCCGCACAACAAAGTCGACCTCGTTCTTTCCGTCAGAGTAGTAGGAGATATCGAGCGACTGGTTCCAGTAGCTCTTCTCCCTCAACAGCTCTATGAACACCAGGTTCTCCAGTTTTCTCCCTTCATCATGTCCTTTGAAAAAGAGGGAGGCAAAGGCAGTGTCAACGAGATACAGCTTTCTGGGTTTTATCATCATCTCCCTCGTTGAGGGTGAGAATATTGGGAGCTGGAAAACGAGGAAGGATTCCTCCATTGCCCTGAGGTAGTTCATGACTGTCTTCAGGTTTGCATCGACGCCGAGGCCCTTCAGGGCCCTCTGGAGGGAGCGGTACGTGAAGTAGCCGCCGTAGAGGGAAAGTATGTGGTAGAAGGCCTCCTGAAATTCTTTGACATCCCTGAAGGCAAAGCGCTTCACCATGTCCCTGTAGAACATGGTTTCGAGTATTGAAATAATCTTCTCCCTTGATCTGGTCGTCCATACCTCTGGGAAACCTCCCCACTTTATGTAATCTTTCAGAACCGCCTGGAGTTTCCCCCTTTCCCGGAAGGTTTTTCCTGACTCCCCCGCGATTTCCCTGAATGATAGCGGGAGGATCAGCCTTGAGACGTGCCTTCCCCTCAGGCGTGAGGGTATCTCGGAGGACATAAGGGTGGAGGAGGAGCCCGAGATGTATACATCGAAATCTCCAACGTCGTGAAGCCACCTAAGCTTGACGTCCCATTCCGCCCATTCCTGAACTTCGTCGAGGAAAAGAACCACCTCGCCTTCGGGGAATTCTCGCCTGACTCTTTCCGCCAGCTTCCGGGCAGTTAGTCTTCTCAGCTCCGGTTCATCGAAGGGAAGGTAGAGAACGTTTTGGCGGTCTTTGATGGATTCGGCCTTCTTGAGAAGCAGGAACGTTTTCCCTACCCTTCTGGGTCCGATTATGGCCTTTATGTCCCTTCCCACGGGCAACTCAACTTCTCTGGGTATTTCCTCGACAAACCTGAGGGAGCCGAGGTATTCCTCGGTAATCTCTATCAGCGAAATCATGTGTATCTCCAATACACAATAATTTAAAAAGTTTGCGTATTTCCAATACACAAAGATGAATAAGTTGCATTCAAGCTTTCATCACCCACAGCGCTCCGGCCATGCCGAAGTAGGTCGGGCAGGCATAGGCGGTTTCCCTTATCTCCATTGGAACCTTCTTCAGGAGGCCGTAGAGGACGAGGAGCTGCCAGTAGCTGTCCACCAGGGCTTTTCTCACGAGCTCTTCGGGGATTTCCATGAGCCTCTCCAGCCTGTTTTCAGAGAGAATCTCCATGACGAGCCTGTCGTACTCCTCGCTCTCCTTCACCTTCCCGTACGGGCCCTTTTCATCGTGTCCGTGCCCGTGGTCGGCGCTGGCTATGAAGGCCACCCGCTTCCCGCTCCCCTCTATGACCTCCGCGATAATCTCGCCGAAGCGAACGAGGGCTTCTCTGGACACGTTTCTGGCCGGCGTCAGAAGAACGAGCGGCTTCTTTTCGAGGAACTGCAGGGGTATGAGCTCGCCCCAGCTCAGCGGCCAGCGCGAGTACTCACCGCTCAGTGCGGCGAAGTTCAGGTCAGCAACGGGCAGGCCGGCACCCTTCGCCGACTCGTAGATTTTCCCCGCGAGGTCTCTCTCGGTCTCCCATTCTCCGGGAAGCTCTTTGCCCTCGAAGCCGAGCCACGAGACGAGATGTTCCGCCATGACCACGCCGAGGTGGTCGCTCATCCGGACGTTGTGCGGGCTTATGAGGACGTAGGCTTCAGCCCCCTTGAATTCCTCGCCGATCTTCCTGAGAACCTCCGCGAGTCTTCTCGTCTCATTGTCTTCCGGCTCCAGGACGGGGTTTCCGTGGGGCATAACCGCGGCTCCAATCAGCATGGTATCACCGGTGTTGCTACATCCTTTCCATTTATACGCTTTGCCGGGTTTTACGGCTTACCATTTCTTTCTGAACTTTCGTCGGGAGTAAGGCTTATAAACATTTACACCATTGTAAATGTTTGGTGAGTGGTGTGGACTTTGGGCTGTTGATGGAGCGTTACGGCTATGCGCTCCTACTTAGGCTCATGATTGCCCTATCATTTGGCATTATGGCCGGAACGCTACTCTTCTGGAGCTATTTCACCAACGGTATCGCCGCGTTCTTTGTGTGGCTTTATGCTGCGGCCATGCTCCTCTTGAAGCGCCTCTATGAGCTCCTATTCGCGGAGAATCCTGACCTGCTGTCAGAGAAAAATGAGGGGAACAGGCAGCGGGCAAAGCGTTTCTTTATGAATCGTTTCTGATGCAGTTTTCAAGCCCTTCGAGCGGGCACTCCGTAATTTCTCCCTTCGAGGTGCGCCTGAGGGTTCTCAAGCCCGAACCGGTGAGTATCGAGACGACCTTGGCCCCGCTTGGAAGGTCGAGCCTCTTCAGCGCCGCTATGCCTGTAGCACTCGCCGGCTGGACGAAGAGGCCTTCGCCGGCGAGCTTTCTCTGAGCTTCGAGTATCTCATCGTCGGAAACGGATACACATTTCCAGCCGAAGTCCCTCAGGAGTTTCAGAACCACGTTCCCGCTCGGCGGATACGGGTTGGCTATGGCCTTAGCTATGGTCTTGGGGCTCTCAAAACGCTCGATTTTTGCTTTACCTTCCCTAAAAGCCCTGTATATCGGCGAACAGCCCTCCGCCTGAACCGCTATGAGGGTTGGGAGGTCATCGATGAGCCCGCTCTCGTGGAGCTCGATGAAGCCTTTGGCTATTCCCCGGAAGAGCCCGCCCGAGCTGGTCGGAATCAGAACGTAGTCCGGGCTTATCTCCTCGGCTATCTCGAAGGCTATGCCCTTGTAGCCCTCGATTCTGAAGGGGTTGTCCGAGTTCATGAAGTAGACCCCGAGCCTTTCCCCCAACTTCAGGCTCTCGAAGTAGAGCCTCCCGTAGTCGCCGTGAACCCTGATGACCTCGCCGCCATAAACCGAAACTGCCTTCAGCTTCTCGTCGCTCGCGCTCTCGGAGACGAGAATCTTCGCCTTCAACCCGAAACGGGAAGCGTAGGCCGAAACGCTCGCCGCCATGTTTCCTGTGGAGACGGTTCCAACGGTTTTGTAGCCGGCCTTTAGGGCATGGCTCATCGCCAGAAAAGTGCCCCTGTCCTTGAAGCTCCACGTCGGGTTTACCGTCTCGTTCTTGAGGTAGAGCTTCACTCCAAGCTCTTTGCCGAGCCCCGACTTCACAAGGGGCGTGTCGCCCTCGCCGAGGGAGAGCTCCAGTGCCGGTTCCACCGGCCAGAAGTCCCAGAACCGCTCCCAGACGCTCTTTCCTATGTACGGTTCGCCGGTGAACCTTTCGAACTCCAAGGGCTTGCCGCATTCACACCTCTGAACCGGTTCGTCGTAGGTCTTTCCGCAGATGGGGCAGACGAGCTTCATTTTATTCCCTCCTTTCGGCGATCAGGAGAACGGAGTTCCTTTCAATCCTTATCGTGTAGTTCGCGTAGGTGTTGCCCTCCGCGAGCTTGGAAACGGTTTCCCCAAAGGTCTTCGCGGCGTTCTCGCTTGAGAAGACGACCTTCCACTGGAGGAGATAACCCGTCGCGTTCTGGGTTAGGAGAAGCCTATCCCCGCGCCACGCAATCGAGACGTTCCAGGCGGTCTCGTCCTCAAGCTTCGCAGCGTCCCTGAGGAGGAGGTAGACGTAGTACTCGCCGAGTCTGTCTTCCTTGAGAATCCGTGAGTTCGGCGGTGCGCTCAGGGTGACGTTGAGGGGGGTAACGTTTTCGAGGTACAGCTCCGGGTGCATGACCTGCTGCGCCGAGACCGGATAGCGGCTGTACGCCTCGTTAACGAGCCCCCAGCCGCCTTTCTCGTAGAGGTACCTCACAAATCTGTCGCCGAAGACATAGGGGAAGATGTGGAGGTCGGTTAGGGGATTCCCGCTCAGCGAGCGTATCTTGTGAATCGGTATCCCGTTCCTCTCACAGTAGAGGTCGGCGACGAGGTCTGCGTCGCCCTCGATGAGGGACTGGACCGCTATGGTGCCGTCGTAGGTGTCGGCGCCGTACTTCGCGTCGAACCACTGCTTCTGGAGCACGTGGACGCTCTCGTGGGCCATCGTTCTCCTGGCGGTGTCCTGGTCGGACATGAAGTTCTCCTGGATGATGTAGATGGTATCCCCCACCGTCGCGGCTATCCATCCCGCGCTCCGCTCCGTTTCTTTTTTGATGTACTGATAATCCGGGGGGAGGAGAAGGGTCATCTTGTAGATCAGCTCTTCTATTTTCATCCTCTCGATGTCCGCTTTGCCGGGCTTCCATTTAGCTAGAGCCTCGCTCTTCGTGAGGACGACTATCTTCGGCCTCTCTTTGAATGTGAGGTTCCTTATCTCCTGAACCTGGTCGAGTATCCCGTTTACCTCTCCGAGAACCGCGCTCGGGTTGACTGTTAGCCTCTCCGCTGCGTAGAGCGCCAAGATTAGCAGGACTACCAGCCCGAGAACCGCGGACTTTTCTGGGAGATTCCGCATGTTACAAACTCGAAAAGAGAATTAAAAAGGGCTTTGGTGCAACCGTTGAACGGTTCACCCCTTGAACTCGACGAACTCCTCCTTCATGCCGTCCCTCGTTATGACGACGACCTGAACCTTCCGGTCGCCGGTGTAGACGTCCCTCTTTCCGGCCGTCCTGACGGCCCTAACCGCGAGCTCCCTTGCCTCTTCGACGCTCATGTCCTTCTTGAAGCCATCCTCAAGGACGGCTATGGCGAAGGGGCTTCCCGAGCCGGTCGCGGTGTAGTCGTCGAAGATAAGGCCGCCCATAGGGTCGAGGTTCGCTAAGGTCGGCTCGTCAACGTAGCCGCCTATGATTATCTGGACGAGGTAGGGGAACCACTTGTTCTCGTTGAGGATGTTGCTGAGCAGGTTCGCCATGGCCTTGGTGCTCATGGGCCTGTTCCAGGTGAACTGGTAGTATCTGGCTTCAGCCTCAAGCATTCTCGCCAGTGCCTGAACGTCGCCAACGCTTCCCGCGGTGGTTATCGCTATCCTGTCGGTGATTGGGACTATCTTCCTGATGTTGAGGGTCTCGACCATGTGGTCGAGGGAAGCCTGCGTATCAGCGGCCAGAACCACGCCGTCCTTGGCCTTTATTCCCACGGTGGTGGTGCCGGTTTTCTTCGTTTCCATTCTCTCACCCCTGACCCATCTTCTCACCCGACGTTTTAAACCTTTGCTAGACCCTTGCTAGAATGACTCTGTGACCATCTACCTCCGTTATCTTGGCCTTTCCCTGTAGATGTCTTCAGTTATCCAGGGTTCTAGCCTCCTTGGGCCGTCTCTACCGGTGCTTCTGCACCCTAAAAATAGTAGGGAATGGAGATTTAGTCTCCTTCTCTTCCCCATGGGTTCGTGGAGTCCACGCATACACCTGTTCTCGGGTTGCACGGTGGTGAAGGTACCTTGCCGTCGGTTATGACGCCGAACACCAGTGGGACGTTTACCTTTGTCTTTGCTCCACTCGTGCCGACATTAACTCCCAGAACACTGTACATAGCATAGCAGCTCTTCCTGCTATCCACGCTCAACGTGTACGCCACTTCTGACTTGGCATTGTTGTACTTGTGGAATCCAATTGTGATGCTCAAAGCGTTGGCGAGTTTTCCCAGCTGGGGATTTGTATTGGCTAGGTACCTGCCCGCCAAGGAACCAATTGGAATGCTGAAGCTGGAGCTTGATTTAAAGCTATCGCTTTGGGTTTGCCACACGGATATGGCAAGTTTTGATGTGCGGGGAGGTATCAGGGTTCTATTCCACTCACAGTCCTTTGGAATTGCCCATATGTTTGGAGTTGCGGTAATTTTGGGGGGATTGCTTCCGGAGGACTCTGTGGTAAGCTTGCGGCCATCGTTTGACTCCACGATTTTATACTCTCCTGTGCTGTGGATTTTCATTAGGTACGTCTGCGCTATCTGAATGTCGATGTACTTCCTCGTAACCTTGTCGTATGCCGGAACTTTGGCGTGGGCTACTATATACTCCACCCTGATGTTGAGATACCTCTCCCAGTCATCGGAATTGATTGGGAGATTTCCGTCGCTGTAGTATCCAACTTTCAGTCCCCACCCTCTGAAGTGTTCTCCTATTGCCGTGCTGAGTACTGTGAAGGGTCCCACGTCAATTCCAACTGTCCAGTAGCTGTAGGTGCTCTCACTGAGATGTAAAAGCCAGTTGTAGTTAACTCTCTCTGCGGCCTTGTTCTCAATTTTCAATCCCATTACTGAGACCCATTCGTCGAAGGTTTTTGCCTTTGCTCTTCTGTCAAAGTACAGGTCCCACTGGGGGTTGAGGCAGTACCTTCCTCCAAAGTCTATCCAGCCCCTTGGACATGAGCCCTTTGCCTGAATCTGATAGTCCCCCTTCAGGTTCAGCGTCTTTTCGCTTTCGAGCTTGATTCTGCTTGAAGTTATGCTTTTCACTCCCAGCTTTCCGTCCTCCGTGATGTAGAGTATTAGGGGAGTTGGTGGGGCGTAGAGGGCTTTTTCGGCAGTTGAGAGTTCCTTTATCCACTCGTGCCTGGGTACTTTGACGAAGGTTGGGAAGAAACCGCCGGCTTTTCCATTCTTCAGAACTTTAACGCTTCCGTTGGGTAGGGGGTAGTAGATGATGTAGTTGCCTGAGCCTTCGATTTTGTAGACGTCGTAGCCGAGTATCCTTGTTACTGAGTCTTCGTTGCCTGCCGTGTAGTCTAGGGCCCCTGCTGTGGTTCCTCCCAGGAGAATCAGCAGTAAGACCACTAACAGGGGTTTCTTTCTCACCATGGCAAATCTCACGTATTAATTGCTCAATATGAACTTATAAGATTTACTCTTAAAGTTTGGAAAACCTGATGGGCCTTTCGTTCATTTGGAGCCTGAGTAACGGAGAAGAAAAAGAATATACGACCACATTCCGGCCATTTATTTGTCCGCTTTCAAATCCCCGCTAGGAGAACCCTGTGGCCATCGACCTCGGCTATCTTTGCCCTCACACCGTAGACTTCCTCGACGATCCTGGGTTCCAGCTCCGCCGGCTTCCCCTCCCAGTACTTCTCTCCTTCGTTCAGAAGGATAAGCCTGTCCGCATAGCGGAGGGCCAGGTTAAGGTCGTGGAGAACGGCCACGATTATCTTCTCCTCCTTGAGGCCCTTCAGCAGCTCCATCACCATGAGGGAGTGGTTTATATCCAGGTGGCTCGTCGGCTCATCCAGGAGTATCGCCTCGCTCCCCTGCGCAAGCGCCCTGGCCACGAGGGCCAGCTGGTACTCGCCGCCGCTCAGGTTCGTAACTGGCTCTTTCCTGCGCTCCCAGAGGTCGACGCGCTTTAAAGCCGCCTCAACGTTGCCCCTGGTTGCGTAGGCACCCATCTCAACGAACTCCTCGATGGTGAAGGCGAACTCGGGGAAGGAGCTCTGCGGGACGTAGGTTATGAGCCTCGCCCTGTTCTTGGGCTTCAGTTCGAGCAGGTTAGTCCCGTTGAACCTCACGTGGCCCTTCGGCCGCAGAATCCCCACCATGCACTTGAGGAGGGTTGACTTTCCGGCCCCGTTCGGTCCGATTATGGCTAGCAGTTCACCCTTCTCGGCGGTGAACTCAACGCCCTTCAATACTTCCTTCTCGCCGTAGGCGAAGGAAACCCTGACCTCAAGAGTTCTCATGAGTACAGCTCACCCCTCTTGTGCTTCATCAGGAGGTAGAGGAAGAAGGGCGCCCCCATGAGGGCGGTTATGATGCCGACGGGGAGTTCGGTGGGCTTTGCCAGCGTCCTCGCCAGCAGGTCTGCGAAGACGAGGAGAACGCCTCCGAACAGGGCGCTCGCCGGCGTGAGCTCCCTGTGGTTCGGGCCCAGGAGGAGACGCATTATGTGCGGACTGACGAGGCCGATGAAGCCGATTATCCCTGCGGTGGAGACGGAGAAAGCGGTTAGAACCGCTATCGCTCCAATGAAGAGCTTCCGGTACAGGTGAACGTCCAGACCGAGGGCTATGCTCTCCTCCCCGAAGAGTATCAGGTTCAGCTCCCTCCACTTCCAGGCCAGGAAGCCGACACCGAGGACTGCAACGATGAACATCTCGCCAACGTCGCCCCAGCCGGCGCCGTTGAACGTTCCCATGAGCCACATCCACGTTACGTGCGCCCTTTCCCCCTGGCTTATGATGAGGTACCACGTTACCGCGCTCGCCAGAAAGCCGTAGGCTATGCCCGCCAGGAGGAGCGTGTCAACTGGAACGTGGCCGTCGACCTTCGAGACCGTGTAGACCACCAGAACCGAGAGCAGGGCGGAGACCAGGGCGAAGGAGCCCATGTGCGCGGGTGCGTAGATGGCCGCAAAAGCGGCGCCTATTCCCGCCCCAGCGCTCACTCCGATTATGTACGGGTCAGCCAATGGGTTCCTGAAGAGTGCCTGGCTGGCAACGCCCGCCGAGGCGAGGGAAAGTCCGACCAGATATGCCAGCAGGACCCTTGGAAGACGAAGCTCCCACACGATGATGAAGGCCTTCGGCCTCTCCCCGGGTTTTATGAACGGAAATATCCCGGATAGGACTGATTTTATCCCGTAGGCCACGCTGGCCGTTACGTCCGAGGGGTTCAGGTTAACCGAGCCCACGTAGACGCCGAGGAAGCCGGCTATGATTGAAAGGGTCAGCAGGGCGGGGAGCCATTTTCTCATGGCCATGGATTATTTGTCCAGGCGTTTAAATCTTTCGACTACTCAAGGGGTGACCTTCCGTACTTCAGGAAGACCCTCAGCTCTGGACTTTCCGCCTTTATTATGTTGAGCAGCGCCTTCAGCTCTGCCTCGAAGGCTTTCTTCTCGATTTTCACTCCCTCGTGGGCCCTCTGGAGCGGCCTGAAGTAGCCGTTCCTCTCGTGCCAGAGTATCTCCGCCAGCAGGTCGTCATCTATCTCCCTGTTGCTCTGGAGGAGGTATATGACGCCGCCCTTCATGGTGCGGATGTAGGTCATTGGAACGCCGTTTTCTATGAAGTGCTCAACCTTGGGGAAGTGTTTCCTCAGAACCTTGGGCATCCTGTGGCTTATGGCCTTCCCTCCCTGGGTTATTACGTAGTAGCCCGCCCTCTCCTCGCCGTAGGTCTTTCTGAGGTATGCGTCGAGGTATGGCACGTCAACGATGTCTATCCCGAGCTTTTGGGTCAGCTTTCTGTTGTAGAAGCTCTTGGCGACGTAGACGAGATCGAACTGGCCGCTTCCCAGGAGCTTTTCAAGCGAGTACAGGTACTCCAAGTAGCCGAGAACGACGTGGACGGCGTTTCTGGCGTCGTCTAGGGAGAGGCGCTTGCTCTCGGCGTACTCCTCAAGATTTTCGAGTATCTCCGTGGCCTTTACGGTGTCTTCCTCCTTGAGGGCTTTCCTGATTTCCCTGAATGCGCCGTCGTAGTTGACGATCTCCTTCCCTTCCATGGCCCTGTAGTACTCGGCATACTCTTCAAGAACCCTGTCGGCCAGGATCACGTCGCCGTTTATCCTGCCGTCCCTCGTTAGTTTTCTTTCCATCTCCTCGTAGTGCTCCCTTAGCTCCTCAATGAAGCGCTCTATAAGCTCCTCAAGGCGCTCGTCCCCGAGGGCGCTCTTTATGGTCGTTATCCCCCTCACGCTCTCCGGATAAACGGGCGGCCTAGTGAGCGAGCCGGTCAGCGTTCCGTCCATCATGACGTAGTCGACACTGCCAATATTCGCCGCCAGAAAACCCAGCTTGTTCTCAAGGGTCTCCATCTGGAGGCGGATTATCTGGTCGGATATGCCCTGGTTGTAGAGCATGGCGTTGGTGTAGACCAGCCTGTATGCCGGGCCGTTGCCGAAGGCGTAACTTGAGACGACGTAGAAAATCGTTCCGCTGAGCCTCTGCTTCCCCTGGCTCCCATCGATGGCGTAGACCCTGCTCCCCCTCCTCTCCGGCAGCTCGCGCCACTCTATGGTTTTCAGCTTCTCCTGCGCCTCGGCGTAGCCCCTCTGGAGCATCCGTTTTATCCTGTCAACGCTGGCCCTGTCTATGAGCCTGTACCCCATCGTCACACCCCCAGCTCGACCTCTTTGACCACCGAGACGCCGTTCTCAAGGCTCACCCGTATCACCCTGTCGGCGGCATCTTTCAGCTCTTCATCGTGCGAAACGACTATGACCTGCGGTATCTTCCTCAGGTAGCGCTGCATTATGTCGACGAGCCTTCTCCTCCTCTCGTCGTCGAGGTAGGGCGTTGGCTCGTCCAGGATGAGCAGGCTTATCTCACCCGCGAGATAGAGCGAGAGCGCCAGCCTGAAGGCCAAGCCGAGGGCTATCCTCTCCCCACCGCTGAGGAAGCCGAGGCCGTATTCCCTGCCGTTGTAGAGCACCCCGAGCCTTATCCTGTTCTCCTCCGCCTTCACGGTAACCCCGGAGTACTTCTCCTCGGTCAGCTCTTCGAATATCTCACTGGCTATCTCGCCGACCTTCGCCAGTGCCCCCTCCTTGAGCATGGCCTTGTAGCGCCTCACCTTCTCCCTGAGTTCCTGGACCCTCTCGCGGGCTTTCTTGAGCTCCTCAAGTTCCTTTGCCTTCTCCTTTCTCCGGTCTTTCTCCTCCTTGAGCTTCCGGAGGTTTTCCATGGTATCGTCGCGCTTCTTCTCCAAAGCATCTAGCCGGGCCTTCTTTCCGGCCAGCTCCTCTCTGAGCGAGGCGAAGGCTTCCCGGGTCTTTTCGTGCTCCTCCCTGCTGTAAAGCCTCTCCTTCTCTGTCAGCTCATCCATCAGCGCGTTCAGGGCTCTGATCTCGGCCTCCAGGCTGCGTTTTACCTCCTCAAGCTCCAGCCTGAGCCTCTCTAGGTTATTCTTCTCCCTCTCGAACTCTTTCTCGGAGTTCTTCAGTTCGAGGTAGCGCTTGTAGGACGGTTCAAGCTCGGCAAGCTTTCCGTCGAGTTCCTCCATCTCGGAGAAGCCCATCTCCTCAAGCTCTTCATCGAGCTTTCTCAGCTTCTCCTCGATCGACTTGAGTTTCCCCTCGGCGAGTGCCCTCTTCTTTTCGAGGGTCTGTGCCTTCTCAAGCTCGGCTTTCGCACTCTCCAGCTCACCTTCCAGCTTGCTCAGTTCGCTCTTCACTCCCTCGTATTCCTCCGCCTTTTTCCTGAGTCCCTCAAGGTCGTATTCCTTCAGCTTCTCTTCAAGGCCGGCTATCTGGTCGAGGAGCTCCTTCTGCCTTATGAGCTCGCGCTCCCTCTTCAGAACCTTCTCTATTTTGACGAGCTCGCTCCTGAGCTTCCTCTCCCTCTCGTCGAGTTCCTTCAGGGATAGGGAGACCTCCTTAAGTTCCGCCCGGTACTTCTCGATTATCTCATTCCGGTGCTCCTCGGTCAGCTCTCTGCCGCAGACCGGACATCTGCCTTTGGCCTTCTTCAGCTCCATTATAGCCCTGTTCCTCTCCTTGACCAGGTTTTTCAGTCCACCGCGCTCCTCGTTTATCTCGTTTAGCTCTACTTGTATCTCCTCCTTCCTCTTCTTTGCAGCCTCGATCTCTGCGGAGAGCTTTTCTATCTCCTCCCTGGAAAGTTCGAGGCGTTTTCTGAGGCCTTCCAGCTGCGACAAGGTGGATTTAGCATCCTCGTATGTCCGGGCGTCCTTTTCGAGCCCTTTGAGTTTCCTTTCGAGCCTGTCCCTCTCTTTCTCCAGATACTTGAGGCGCTTCTCCAGTTCGCTCAGCTCGGCGAGGCGCTCCTCTATCGCCGAAATCTGTGCCCTGTAGTTCTCGGCGAGCTTCTCGTTTCTGGCCTTCTCGTCCACATAGCGCTTTCTGAAGTTCGAGAGCTTCAGGTAGGACTCGGCTTTCTCCTTTAACTTACGGAACTCCTTCACCCACTCCTCCAGCTCACTCAATCTTTGTTTGCTCTCGGCTATGCGTTTCTCAAGTCCCTCCAGCTTCGTCTCAAGCCGCTTTCGGTTCCCTTCCCTCTCCTTGACCTCAAGTCTGAGGGAGTTTATCTCCTTCTCCAGGGCATCGAGCTCCCCGAGCTTTCTCTCCACTCCCTCCAGTTCCTTCTCCAGCTTTGGAATCTGGGGTGAGAGCTTGCTTATCTCTTTGAGGGCGTTTGAGAGCTCCCTCTCCATCTCTCCAATCAGCTCGTCGAGGTTTTCCGTGCTCTTCAGGTAGTCCTCCGTCGATTTTATCCTGCGTTCGATTTCCTTTCTCACTTCGAGGAGATTTTTGTAGGCGTTTTCGTACCTGTCGAGGCCGAGAACCTGGCGAACGACCTTTTCCCTGCTCTCGTCGCTCTCAAGGATGGCATCGATCTCCCCCTGCCTTATGTAAATCGCGTTGAGGAAGACGTCGTACGGAACGAGCTTCTCCATCCAGTCCCTTACAGCTTTTTGGCTCGTCTCCGTGGCGTGCTTCCAGGAGCTTCCGTCGTGGTACTTGGCGAAGGCCATTCCCCGGGTTATGTTCCTGTGGAGCTGGTATTTGATGCCGTCCTTCTCGAAGAAGACCGTTATCTCCGTGGACTTTCCGTCCACCCTGAGTATGTCCTCCTTTCTGAGGTCTTTGGGCTTGCTCGGCCAGTAGAGGCCGACGAGGAGCGCATCGAGGAGGGAGCTCTTTCCTGAGCCGTTCTGACCGATTATGAGGTTTATCCCGCTCGTGAAGTTAACCTTCGTCAGCCCGTGGGAGCGGAAGTCCTTGATTATGAGCTTTTCAATCTTCATCTCCACCACCGATCCAGGCGAGAATGCTCCCCGGCTTGCCCTTCGGTCCGGGTTTCTTCGCCTTCTGAGCCTTTTCGGGCTTCTCCTCTTTCTTCAGGGGTTTTTCCTCCTTGGCTGGAACAGGCTCTTCGCGCTTCTCCTCTTTGGCTTCCGGCTTCTTCTCCCACCCGCCAAGGAACAGCTCGACGACGGCATCTAGGGCATCGAACTTCTTCTCGCCGGTCAGTTCTATCGCCCTCAGCTCCGCTGGGGTGAAGTACTCCGCCGGCTTGGGCACCTCTCCGCCGGCGGTAGTTTTCAGCCTCCTCTCGAAGCGCGTTCTCAGGTAGAGGTACCTAACCTCCAGAATCCCCTGGAAGTGTGAAACGTCGTAGGGCCTTTCCCAGCGCAGGTCGAGCCTCACGAAGGCCTCTCGCGGTATCTTGCCCCTGAGGCGCTTCAGTTCCATCTTGGCGGTTTCCTCGTTGGCTTTCATTTTAATGTCTATGAAGGGCCTCACCCTCAGCTCGATGAACCTCGGCTTAAAGTCCTCGACTATGTAGAAGCCCTTCCTGGTGCCCGCTTCCGGGATGAAGCTCCTCCCGTTCCAGCGGTACCTGAGCTCGTAGTCCCCGAAATCCCAGCGCTGGAGCGATCCCGGATAGACCAGCGTCCCTATGTCGTAGCTGGTCTCAAAGCTTCTGTGGATGTGGCCGAGCGCGTAGTAGACGTAACCCTTTGGCAGGTCTTCCATCCTCAGCTCGAAGTAGTCGCGCTGGCTCTCGGGGATTACCCCCCTCATCCTCTCTATGAGTTCCTTTATCCCCTGGTGGAGCATCAGGATGGCGTCTCCCTCCGGCTTGAAGATTTTCTCAAGATGGTTGCGCTCAAGCCAGGCGGCGCTCATGTACTTTAGTCCGTGAATCTCGACGGTCTTTCCGCCCCTCTCAAAGACGCCCTTAACGAGGTATTTGCCCCCAAGCTGCTCGCTCGTCAGGTATTCGTTCTCAACCTTCTCGTCCCTCAGACCGACGAGGTGGAGCAGATCGAGCCCCTCAAGGAGATGGTACGCGGAGACCTTCCTCTGCGTTCTGTCGTGGTTTCCCTCTATCGCAAAGACTGGAATTCCGGCTTCCCTCGGTTTTTCCAGTATTTCTATCGCGGTCTTTATGGTCTCTGGACTGGGCCGGCTTGAGTGGAACAGGTCGCCGGCTATGAGAATGAAGTCCACTTCCTCCGCTACGGCCCTCTCCATCGCCTCCCTGAATGCCTGGGCAAACTCCTCGGCGCGGTAGGGAAGGCGGTACTGCTCGAAGCCGAGGTGGACATCGGCCATGTGGGCGAACTTCATGGCTTTACCCTCCTTTGGGCTCTCCGAATGTATTGACGGTTTTGATGGCCTGTTCCGGGGTTATCCTGCCAAGTTCTGTCCCATCGAAGTCGGCATCGAAGCTGACTATCCTCAGGTTGTACAGCTCCGCAAGCCTGTACTGGTAGGCGTCGTCGAAATCCAGGTTGAACCTTTTCATAGCATCAACGAGTCCTCTGAATTCCAGCGGGGGCAGCCTCAGAATTGTGAAACCGCCGTTCATGATTATGTCTTCAACGAACCCTGGAAAGGCCTCCTCCTTTCCCGCCCGGGTCATTATGATACCTATTGAGTACAGGGTGAAATCCGATACGTGAACGAGCTCCGGCGGCGTTTTCTTGAGGAACTCCTCCGCAACCTTTGAGTTTGCCTGTTCCAGGAGAACTTCTAGGAATACGTTGGTGTCCACCAGGAACATCAGCCCCACCATTCAATCGCCTTGTGCTGGAGTTCCACCGATGTGTACTCGTTTCTCAGCTCCCTCAGGGCCCCCTTCCACTCCATTTTGAGACCTTTCCCCCTCCTTGAGCTCCTTCTTTCCAGGAGGAATTCTATGTAATCCAGAACCTCCCTCTTGAGGTCGTCAGGGAGCATTTCAAACAGCCTGTAAGCATCTTCCATAATCCTCACCTCCCAGCCTCAGAAGTCCAGCTCTATGCCCTCCTCCTCGTAGAGCTCCTCCTTCTTCTCCTCGGCTTTCTCGCGCTCCGCCCTTTCCTTCCAGCGCCTCACGACGCCTATGTCCTCGCCCCCGTAGTCGCCGCCGAGGGCCTTGAAGTTGTAGACCTTCACCAGCGCCGGCAGACTTATGGCCTGGCCAACTATCACCGCTTCACCCTTGCCGAGGCCGGCTATGTCCCCCATCAGCTCCCCGCTCAGCTGTTCGCTGGCTTTTATAACGTAGTTCTGGTCGTTTGGGTTTACGATGCGCATTATGATTTTCGTGTTCGTCTGGCTCAGCACGTCCTCGTTGAGCCTGCTCGGCCTCTGGGATACGAGTCCCATGCCGACGCCGAACTTCCTGCCCTCCCTGGCTATCCTTCCGAGTATCCTCACGGTTCCGCCCTTCTCGCCGTGGGGTGCGAAGATGTGAGCCTCTTCTACTATTATGAGTATAGGTTCCGAGAGGGCCGGATAGCTCGCCTCGACTGAGCGGATGAACTTCTCAAGCTCCTCCACCTCTTCCGAAACGGCCGAGATTCTGCTTCCGTACTTTCTCTTGAGGTATTCTAGCCTCTTCCTGGCCTTCTCGTAGTCCATTCTGGTTTCGAACATCTTTTCGAGGAGTTTCGCGGCGACGAGCTTCATCTGGCCTTCGTCCAGGGGGCCGAGGTCTATGACGTTCACCATTCCCGCCCTGATGGATGCCACTATGTCTTCGCTTGAGAGCAGATGGCCGTAGTTCCTCAGGAAGCGGGATATCTTCATCGTGAGCCTCGTTATCGTTTCCCTCTCGGCGGCCTTTATCTCGCCGAGGTCGCGGTACTTGTTTGCGTGGGGGTCCCAGTAGCTTCCCCCCGCGTTGGTTACCCAGTTCTGGAGCAGGTCGAGGACGGCCTTGACTATCTCCCTCCCACCAAGGTTGGGGTTCTCGTGGAGAACGGTGTCCCAGGCTCGCAGCAGGTAGGAGCGCTGTATGGTTGCGTTGCTCCCTATCTCCATGAGGTCGGCCAGCTCCTCGCCGTCCATCGTCTCGGGCTGGATTCTCGCCTCGATGAGGTTGACGTACTTTGTGCCCGTGTTGGGAAGGCTCAGGCGCATGTAATCGCCGTGGGGGTCGAGGACGACGACCGTTCCCCTCAGCTCTTCCACCATCTTCCAGAGCATGACCGAAACGGTGTTGCTCTTGCCCGCTCCGGTAACGGCTAAAACCGCGAAGTGCCTCGAAACCAGTTCGTCGGCGTTGAGGTATATCGGCACGTCGTCCCTCAGAAGCAGGGTTCCAACCTCGATGAAGCCCTCCCCACCGTAGTAGATTGCCCTGAGGAGGTCGGAGCTGGCTGTGTAAACCTTGTTTCCGTTGGGAACCGGGACGCGGTTGGGAACTATCTCTGCCCCCTCGCCCCTGAACTCTATCCTCCCCAGCACATGAACTGTGACTATCAGCGCCTCGTTCTCGCCTATGCTCTCCCCGTACTCGCGCAGGTCGAGGTCAAGGCTCGCGAAGGTGCTCTTACCCTCACTGAGGAGCCAGTTGATGTTTTTAATCCCTCTGATGGTGCCTATAACCCACTCAACGTCGTCTCCCCAGCGGCAGTTCCTGTCCTTCGCCTCCTTGCACAGCCTTGCAACGACGAAGTCTCCAAACTTGAGGTCGCTATCGGGATGAGCGTAGAACTGGAATGAGTTGACCGTGGCTTCACCGGTCACGATTCCAACCGGGCTGTTGAGGTCTTCGGCTATGCGCATAACATCACCCACCGGTTGACTTAGTTTTCGGGGGCTTTAAACTTTACTCCGGAAAGTAGGGGGGAGAATCAGCCAGGAATCCGGTCATCATCCCGCCGTCAGGTTCGAGAGTGCTCATCACGCGGGGTGGCCACCCAGGATGAATTCCCCCTCAAGCCTTAAAAGCCTTGGCGCGTAGTCTATAACATGAGCGTGTCCGTGAGGGAAGCCGGCGGGAGGATTCCCCTGGCGTTAGTCGTTATAAGGCCTGCGAAGCTGTTCGACATACCCGACGTTGTCAGGATAGAGCGGCTCTCGTTCCGGGAGCAGTACCCGCGTGGCGTTTTTCTGGTCTTCCTTGAGAACAACCCCGATACTTTCCTGGTGGCCGAGTACCGCGGGAGGGTCATCGGCTACGTGATGGCATACCTCCGTCCCGACCTGGAGGGACATATAATGAGCATCGCCGTTGACCCCGAGTACAGGGGCAGCGGCATCGGTTCGGCCATGCTGAGTGAGGTCATCGAAAGACTCATAAAGAAGGGCGCCCGCTACATCGGTCTGGAGGTTCGCGTGAGCAACGAAAAGGCCATAAAGCTCTACGAGCGCTTCGGTTTCAGGCGCATCAAACGCATAATCGGCTACTACTCCGACGGGGAGGATGCCTACTACATGCTGATGCCGGCCGACGAGTGGGGTGGAAGGAATTGAAGGAGCCGATAATCTTCCAGCTCAGCGGGGACAGGGTCTTCAGCGAGCGCGAAAAGGCGATAAACCAGTTCTACAACAAGAGGTATTTCGGCGAGGTCGTGAACGGGAAGCTCTTCCTCTCGCTCATAGAGGCGGCTTATCTGATGGAGAAGGGCAAGATACGGGTTTTCAACGGCGAAAAAGAACTTTCTTTTCAGGATTTGGTCGAACTCGGGAGGAAGAGGGACGACCAGTTCGACATAAAGCTCCTCGTCTACACCGACCTGCGCGACAGAGGGTACACGGTGAAGTCCGCCCTCAAGTTCGGCTCCCACTTCCGCGTTTACAGGCGCGGAATGGACGAACACTCCCAGTGGCTGATATGGGTGGTTCCCGAGAACCTCCGCTTTTCCCCGAACGACATCACCGCCCGCGTGAGGGTTGCCCACGGCGTCAGGAAGAACATGGTGATGGCCGTCGTCGATGAGGACAACGACGTGGTGTACTACAAGGTTGAGTGGGTGAAGTTCTGAACAGTTTTAACCGAGCGGAGTCACTTGATATCTGAAATTCGAAATCTTTATTAGGACTACTTACTTTAGTTATATGGGTGATTGTGGCATGATTACGTTAAAGTTGGAAGTGGAATGTCCTCGGCATGATAGAGATACATAATAAAATTCAAAAAAGAGGATTCCTCTTCTCCAGTGACAATGAGTAGTAGTTTCGTTGAGTGTAAGATATTATCCATTAAGGTGCCTGTTAAGTGCTTAAAATGTGGGAACACCTTTGAAGTTGATGCGTGGATTGCTGATGAACAAACTACTGAAATTAAAGATATGGGTCCGGAAGTACAACGGATTATCGAGTATGACGGTGAATGTCCGAAGTGTGGCAATCATCTATATTTTGAAATTTACAGTTGGGAGTACCCACCAGGATTCTTGGAGGAAATCGAGATTGACCATAAAGAAGGGATTGATTTCACTTAAATTGTATCCATCTTGGTTTGATTACTGTTTTTTTAGTGTTTATTGACTGAAGGAGAAAAGAAAAAAATCACTTCAGGAACCCGGTCTTCTTTCCGAGGTCCTCGAAGGCATCCAGCACGTACTGGAGGTCCTCCTTGCTGTGGGCCGCTGAAGGTTCGAGCCTTATCCTTGCGGTTCCGAGCGGGACGGTCGGGTAGACTATGGCCTGAGCGAAGATGTTGTACTCGTCGTAGAGCCTCCTTGAGAACTCCTGGGCGGTCTTCTCGTCATAGAGCATGACCGGGGTGATCGGGTGCTTGGTGTTGCCGAGGTCGTAGCCGAGGTCCCTCAGCCCGTTCTGGAGGAAGTGGGTGTTGTCCCAGAGCTTTCTCACTAACTCGTCGCTGTGCTGGAGTATCTCGACGGAAGCTATGGCCGCGGCGACGTCGGGCGGGTTCGGGGCGCTTGAGAAGAGGAACGGCCTTCCGCGCTGGCGGAGGTAGTCGATGGCCTCCTCCGGTCCGGCCACGTAGCCGCCGATGACACCGAAGGCCTTGCTCAGCGTACCCATCTCGAAGTCAACGCGGTCGTGGAGCTTGAAGTGGTCGACTATACCCCTTCCGCTGTCTCCGAGGACACCCTCACCGTGGGCGTCGTCTATGTAGAGCATGGCATCGTACTGCTCGGCCAGCTCCGCCATCTCCGGCAGCGGGGCGAGGTCACCGTCCATCGAGAAGACACCGTCGCTGACGATTATCTTCTTCTCCTTGTCCTTGTTCTCTTCGAGGCGCTTCTTGAGGTCCTCCATATCAAGGTGCTTGTAGATGACCTTCGGGGCGCCGCTGAGGCGCATTCCGTCTATGATGCTCGCGTGGTTGAGCTCCTCGCTGATGAACACACCGTTGTCCTTCTTGGTGAGCAGAGCACTTAAAGCGCCGAGGTTGGCGTTGTAGCCGCTCTGGAAGAGTATGGCTGCCTCCCTCTTCTTGAACTTGGCGAGCTTCTCCTCAAGCTCCACGTGGAGCTCCATGGTGCCGGCGATGGTCCTAACCGCTCCGGCACCGACGCCGTAGTCGAGGATGGCCCTTATCGCGGCCTCCTTTATCTTGGGATGTGCGGCCAGGCCGAGGTAGTTGTTCGAACACATGTTGAGAACGCGCTTTCCGTCAACGACGACCCAGGGGCCCTGGGAGCTTTCAAGCTTTCTTATGGTTACGTAAAGGCCTTTCTCCTTGAGCTCCTTGAGCTCTTCCCTAATCCAGTCGAGCTTCGCCATGAGAACCACCGGTGATTCTTGGACATCGAGGTATAAAAGTTTTGCAGTGCCCCAGTTAGTGCAGCCTAAGAACCATTACCGCCAGGAGGAGCAGGGCGAGGGCGACGCTGTCTCCCGTGGGATTCGACGAGAGTGCGAGGTATGCCAGCGTGGGTATCGAGGCGTGTTCAAGCGGATCATGGCAAAAGGCTTAATACCTCATAAGGCTCATAAGCCTTTAGGTAGGGTGATGGCTATGTCTGAGGAAGTTAAGGAAGTTAAAATCCTTGAGAAGCCCTGGGTTGAGAAATACAGGCCTCAACGGCTCAACGACATCGTTGGTCAGGCTCACATCGTCAGAAGGCTCAAGCACTACGCTAAAACCGGTTCGATGCCCCATCTTTTATTCGCGGGGCCTCCTGGTACGGGAAAGACGACCAGTGCGCTGGCCTTAGCGCGAGAACTCTTTGGAGAGCACTGGAAACACAATTTCCTTGAGCTGAATGCCTCCGTTTCCAAGGACACCCCGATACTCGTGAGGCTCAACGGAAGAATCATCAGGACGACGTTTGCCGAGCTTGACAAAATCTACTTCGACGGGAACGACGGTGATGTTGCCTACAAAGATGCTCCAAACCTTGAAGTCCTTACGGTTGACGAGAACTACCGCGTCAAGTGGGCCAGGGTGAGCAAAATAATCCGCCACCGCGTTCCGGTTATACTCCGTGTTCACCTCGAAGGCGGTGGAAAGCTCGAACTCACCGGAAACCACTCCGTTATGGTGCTCACCGAGAACGGACTCGAAACTGTGAAGGCGAGTGAGCTTACGGAAGGTACAATCCTCCTCAGCTTCACGGCCAACCTTGAGGGCTTCCTCGACGTTCTTGACCTGAGCGAATACAGGATTAAGGAGAGCGCGAGGACGAGGGCCTTTGAGAACCTTCCCGTCGGTGAGGAGCTCTCCTACATGCTCGGCCTTTATGCCGCTGAAGGAGCGGTGGGATTCAAGGGTAAGACCTCCGGTCAGGTCATCTACACCCTCGGAAATCACGAAGACGAGCTGATAAACCGCGTTAGGGCATTCGCCGAGAACCTTGGGATAAGCCTCTATGAGAACGACGTTGGTTCCGCCTTCGACCGCTCAAGGAAGAGCGCGCACCAGCTCAGGTTCCTCAACACCCAGCTGGCGAGGTTCTTTGAAGACAGCTTTTACGACGGGAACGGCAGAAGGGCCGTGAACAAAAGAATCCCCGGATTTGTCTTTGAGTTTCCTGTTCCGGAGAGAATAGCCTTCCTGAAAGGCATTGCCGACGGTGACGGAACAGGAGAATGGGGTAGTGTAATCAGGGTTTCCTCAGTTTCAAAGGATTTGCTCATAGACACCGTCTGGCTCGCGAGGGTTTCTGGAATAGATGCGAGCCTCTTCGAGAGGGAGGCGAGGCTAATCTGGAAGGGTGGAATGAAGTGGAGCAAGGCTGAGCTCCTTCCTGCGGAGCCGATAGCTAGGATGCTTATGGCAATAGAGAACGCCATCGAGGGCAACTGGCGTTACGAGTTCAGGCACCAGCTCTACGAGGGCAAGAAGCGCGTTAGGAAGGCAACACTGAGAAAGGTCCTCGGAATGGTCAACAAGGGCAAGCTCGACGAGAAAGGCAGAAGAATACTTGAAACGCTTAGAAAGCTTGCCGAGACGGATTTACACGCCCTAACCGTTAGGAAGGTCGAGCTCGTTGAATACAACGACTTCGTCTACGACGTCAGCGTTCCGGGCAACGAGATGTTCTTCGCCGGTGAAATTCCGGTTCTGCTTCACAACTCCGACGAGCGCGGAATAAACGTGATTAGGGAGAAAGTCAAGGAGTTTGCTCGCACGAAGCCGATAGGCGGGGCGAGCTTCAAGATAATCTTCCTCGACGAGGCTGACGCCCTAACGCAGGACGCCCAGCAGGCTTTGAGGAGAACGATGGAGATGTTCTCCAACAACGTGAGGTTTATCCTCAGCTGTAACTACTCCTCCAAGATAATCGAGCCGATACAGTCGAGGTGTGCAATCTTCCGCTTCAGGCCCCTCAACAACGAGGACATAGCGAAGCGCATCCTCTACATCGCCGAGAACGAAGGGCTTGACCTCACAGAGGATGGACTTCAGGCGCTCCTCTACGTTGCGGAGGGTGATTTGAGAAGGGCAATCAACGTCCTGCAGGCTGCTGCCGCCCTCGACACCAAGATAACCGATGAGAACGTCTTCCTCGTTGCCAGCAGGGCAAGGCCGGAGGATGTCAGACAGATGATGCAGCTGGCTCTGGAGGGCAACTTCCTGAAGGCGAGGGAGAAGCTCAGGGAGATTCTCCTCAAGCAGGGACTGAGCGGCGAGGACGTTCTCATCCAGATGCACAAGGAGGTCTTCAACCTGACGATACCCGAGGACAGGAAAGTTGCCTTGGCTGACAAGATTGGAGAGTACAACTTCAGGCTCGTGGAAGGGGCGAACGAGATGATACAGCTTGAGGCCCTGCTGGCCCAGTTCACCCTGATGGGTAAGTGATGACCATGCCGCGGGACGTTCCTTGGGTTGAGAAGTACCGGCCGAGACGCCTCGGGGAGCTTATAAACCAGACAAAGGCCCTGGGGCAGGTGAAGGCGTGGATAGAGGCGTGGCTCCAGGGCAGCCCACCGAAGAAGAAGGCGCTGATTCTGGCCGGTCCTCCGGGAACAGGCAAGACGGCGACGGTCTACGCCATAGCCAGGGAGTACGGCTTCGAAATAATCGAACTCAACGCCAGCGACGAGAGGACATACGAGAAGGTAGAGCGCTACGTTCAGGCCGCCTACACCCTCGACATCCTCGGAAAGCGGAGGAAGCTCATATTCCTCGATGAGGCAGACAACATGGAGCCGAGCGGGGCGAGGGAGATAGCGAAGCTGATAGGCCGGGCCAGAAATCCGATAATAATGAGCGCCAACCGCTACTGGGAGGTTCCGAGGGAGGTAAGGAACAAGGCCCAGATAGTCGAGTACAAGCGCCTGACCCAGAGGGACATCATAAAGGGGCTCGTGAGAATCCTCCACGCGGAGGGTCTGACGGTTCCGAAAGAGGTTCTCTACGAGATAGCCAAGCGCGCCAACGGTGATCTGAGGGCCGCTATCAACGACCTCCAGACGGTCGTGTCCGGCGGGATAGAGGATGCCGCCGACGTTCTCGCCTACCGCGACACGGAAAAGAGCGTCTTCCAGGCTCTGGCGCAGATTTTTGCCACGGACAACGCGAAGAAAGCCAGGATGGCAACGCTCGGCGTTGACATGTTCCCCCATGAACTCCTCCAGTGGATAGACGAGAACCTCCCCTACGTCTACTACAAGCCCGAGGACATAGCGAGGGCCTATGAGGCGCTCAGCAGGGCCGACATATACCTAGGTCGGGCGCAGAGAACCGGAAACTACGGCCTCTGGAAGTACGCCACCGACATGATGACCGCGGGGGTTGCCGTTGCGGGCGTCAAAAAGAAGGGCTTCGTGAGGATTTACCCGCCCAAGACCATAAAGCTCCTCACGGAGAGCAAAGCTGAGAGGGGACTGAGGGATTCGGTACTCAAGAAGATAATGAGCGAGATGCACATGGCGAAGCTGGAGGCTCTGGAGACACTCAACGTCCTGAAGGCGATATTCGAGTACAACCCGGACATGGCGGCGCACTTCGTCGTTTACCTCGACCTTGACCTCAAGGAGGTCGAGTTCATAGTCGGGGACAAGGAGAAGGCCAGGACGATATGGGGCAAGAGCATGAACATCGAGAAGAGGCTCAAGGAGCGCGGGGAGCTGGAGGAGCACGTGAGGGTTGCCGCTGGGAAGGAGCCCGGGGAAGAGGTTGAGCCCGCGGAAGAGGAAGAGGTCGGAGAAGAGGCGGAGGAAGAGATAAGCGAGGAGGAACTTGAGAAGGCCGAGAAAGAGATGGAGAGTGTGGAAGAGCCGAAGGAGTCCGGAAAGATAGACAAGCCCAAGAAGAAGGGCAAGCAGGCGACGCTGTTCGACTTTTTGGGGAAGAAGTGATGGCCAGATTTTATATTCTTTGCAATACAAATTTTTGGTGTTTTTGTATTCTGCGGAATATATAAGATTCGGTGAGAAAACGGTGAAGTGCGTCTCGCTATTGAGGGCTTTGGCCCTCTTGAGTGCATATCTGGAATGATTTGCATAATCTTAGCCTCCATCAATTCTGTGGGCGAGAAGTTCACATTCCTCTTCAAGTCTCCCGTTCGCCTGAAGGAATGCCCTGCTGACAAGGGATCCAGAAAAGACCCACCTGTTGGCGAAATGATGAACATACGTGGAGTTATTTTTGAGAGCTGGGGAATTAGCATCACCGGTTATCCATTGGTTGGCAAAATCGTGGATTAGTATAAGGCCTTCTCTAACGGCAGAGAGGTTCCCTTGGCCGGATAAGACAGCATCCCGCGCTTTATTCACAAAGTCAGCACACGACCCCGTTTCGGTCATGCTGGTTACGGTCATATTATTCCCATATTCTTCTGGAAACACAAGTTCCGCGATTAGGTCTAACGCAAACCCAAGGTTCACAAGGTCGCTGTAGAGCTCACCCATCGTGAAGTTGAAGATGTCAAAGTCCCCATGTGAAAGGGCGTTAAGGGCGGCCTTTGAGTGGAAGCGAATCTCATGGAGGTACGTGCCTGTGAGCAGGGTGGCCGTGCGTATGTCGCCATTTTTCTGGGCCTCCTCAGCGGCATCTTTGTAGTGTTCGCACATTTGGGCGCTGGCACCGATGGAAAAAATAAGAAGGAGGAAAATTGCCAGCGAACACCTGCTTGGCATGTTCATCACCTTCGAGCAGTTTTACTGTCTAGATGCTCAGCGGTTATTTTGAGTTTCGCTTAAGTGCTTCGAATCATTGTTGATTCCCACTGCCGCCGCGCTTCCTGCCGTTACTCCTACTATTAGCAGTCCCAACAGGACTGCGAGTAGAGACTTCCATCGCATGGTAGTTCCACTCCTATTATAGTTCTGCAATAGTCAATACACACTTTGCCCTTATAGGTTTTACTGCCTATTATAATTAAGTGTCCTTCCTTTTTTAGGGGGGATAAATTTTTTCAGAGTTTAGTTTCACCGCCATTTTTAACCAGAAGAAGCCTGAGTAAAAGAGTTGTATTGTGATGCAACATCAAGTTTAAGGGTCTCACCTTACTTCAACATCCGCACAGACCTTGAAAACGTGCGGCTTGAAGTCGCTCACCTTTTTGACCCTGACGGCGCAGTCCCTTCCGAGCTTCAGGCACTCCTCAAGGATTCTCGCCCTGAACCTCTCAATCTCCCCCTCGTGGACGAAGTCGTAGTAGTGAAGCCAGCGCTCGGCCTTTGAGAGCGTCAAAGCCAACGCGTCAACGCCCCTCGGCGTCGGACTTACCACCCTGTCGTAGCTCGGAAGCTCGGGCAGGACCTTGAAAGCGTCGCCGTGAAGGAATTCTATCTCGCCTTTCAGCCTCTTCCTGTTGCGCTCTACGTTCTCCAGCCCGAGTTCGTAAGCTTCCTTGTTCAGCTCGACGGCTGTTATCTTAACCCTCCTGTAGCGTGCTACCACGAGCGCATACGGCAGAACGCCGGCGAAGGGGATTAAAACCCTCTCGCCGTCGCGGACGAGCTGGGCAAGGCGGTACCGCTCACCCTTCATGCGCGGGTTGAAGAAGGCCTTCGAGAGGTCGACCTTTATCTGAACGCCGTTCTCCCTGTGGACCGTTTCGAGCCTCTCCTCCCCCCAGATTATCGAGTAGTCCCTTATCCTGAAGGCACCCTCGTGGAACCCCTTCCTGGCGATGACCTTCAGAAACGGATGGACCTTCCTCAGGCCCCAAACTATATCCTCAATCCTGTGCTCAAGCTCCGGCGGTATCTGGATGACCGCTATGTCCCCCATCACGTCGTAGCGCCTCAGATACTTCAGCTCTTCTCTGCTCAGCCTCTCCGCCAGAACGCTCTCAAGGTTCTTGTATATCTGCCTCTCCGGCCTGAGCGGAAGCTCAACCGGAAGAACCTCGTAGCCGAGGGAGTAAACCCTCCCGTCCTCAATTACCGGCAGGAGAACGTACTCGTCTTCCCTCCTCGGCCTCCTTTTGCCGTCGTAGAGGTTTAGCTTTTTCAGCCTTCTCTTGACGGGTTCGGCCTCCCGCCTTGGAACCTTCACCGCCGGCAAGCTCTCACCGGAGAAAGTTGGAAGGAGGGTTTAAAAACTCACTTCCAGTAAGGTTCGCGCATGAGAACGGCCTGTTTGAATATCTCGACGAGTTCGGCATCGCTCGCCCCGTTCCTCAGCGCCGTGGCGAAGTCTATCAGGTCGTTCTTCTTCAGAAGGCATGTTTTGAACTTGCCGTCGGAGGTGACCCTCAGCCTCGTACAGTTGGCGCAGAAGACCGTGTTGTGCATCGCCCTGACGACCTCGACCTCGGCTATTCCGTAGTCGGTGGGGATGAAGTACTTCTTCCGCCTGTGCATCCGCCTCTCGCGGATTTCAACGGCCATTTCCTCAAGCTTTTTCTCAACCGGTTTGAGGGGGTAGAAGTACTTTCTGAAGAACCTCGTCTCCGTGAACTCCCTTGGGGCTTCGAGCTCTATGAGCTGGAGGATCGTCCCGGTCTTCGCTGCAAAGTCGACCATGTCCCATACCTCGTCATCGTTAAGGCCCCTCATCACAGTCATGTTGAGCTTCACGGGGCTGAGGTGCTTCACGGCCTCCTCGATGCCCTCGATAACGACGTCGAGCATGTCGACGCCCGTGATTCTCCTGTAAACCTCCGGCCTCAGGCTGTGGAGCGAGACGTTCACCCGGTCGAGGCCGGCTTTTGCAAGGGGCTCTGCCAGCTCCTTTAAGCGACTTCCGTTGGTCGTCATGCTTAAGTCCACCACGTACGGCTTGATTCGCCCGACTATCTTGATTATATCGTCCCTTACCGTCGGCTCGCCGCCGGTGAGCTTGACCTTACTTATTCCAAGGCGCGAGGCTATCCTAACGATTCTCTCTATCTCCTCCGGCCTCAGTTCGAGCCTCGCGTTGAAGTGCTGTCCCTCCCTGTGGCAGAAGAAGCAGCGGAAGTTGCAGTCATGGGTGAGCGAAATCCTGAGGTTCGTTACTGGCCGGCCAAAACGGTCGTAAAGGGTCATTCAACCACCGGGGTGATTAGTTTTCCGGCTTAAAAAAAGGTTTTGGGTAAGCGTTTTTGTTTAACCAGGCTTCATCGAAAACTACAAGTAGGGGGAGGCGCAAGATTAAGCTTAGGGGGTTTTCCGCATGAACGTTGAGGAGGTCAAGGCCCAACTTTCACACCTTGAGTCGCTTCACTCCACTTTTGAGCGGCAGTTTCCAACCATCTACGAGGAACGGGACGGGGAGGCTCTTCTGGAGAGGGTGAAGTCCCTTTACAACATATCGAGGGAGAAGCTTGAGATAGCGTCATCTCTGTACCGTGAGATGGGGAGCTTCGGCGGTCATATCGAGGAGGGCGCGAAGGAGCTGTACCGCAATGAGTACCAGATGAAGTTTCGCCTTGAGGAGATACTCTCCCTTCTCGTCAAGGAGCACGACTACGGGGCGAGGATAAAGCTCTCAACGGCCCTTGACAGGCTCGTCCAGTTCCACAGGGTCTACGACTACGCCGTCAGGAAGGCGCTCGGTGAGCTCTCGACTGAGATCGAGGGGCTGAGCCTCTTGGCCGAGGGCGAAAAGGAGAAAAAGGTACCCGTTGGTATAATGGGGGAGCTGGGAAAAGTTAAGAAACTTGAGGCCGAGTTTGAAATCCTAAAGGTTTTCCTGCTCAGGCTTTACACTCATCCCGGCGATGTGCATAAGGTTGAAGAGGCTCTGAGAGACTGGCACTCCAGGGGACTGCTCTGGGTTGAGGCGAGAAACGTTGAGAAGCTCAGCGGCGTCGAGGACGCCGAGGATATACTTGAGGGGCTCACGCTCATCGGAGTGGTGGAAAAGAAGATGAGGGGTGGTGAAGGTGTCTACAGGCACAGGAGTTTCAGTTCGAGTTAGGGGCATCTACAGCACGGCCCTTACAAAGCTCTTCCTCGACAGGGGCTTCGGAATCTCGCAGCCCAGCAACAGAATCGTCGAGCGCTTCAACCTCGAAAAGACCTACGACGAGTTTGATGTGGATGTTTACGACAAGAAGGACCACCACGGGGTAATCCTCGTTGGGACGAAGGTTGAGGAGGTTAAGGCGGTTCTTGAGGACGAACTTATAGACGTTTTCTTTAGGAAGCTCCCCTACCAGCTCTATGGCATCTACAAGGGGATGGTGGTCAAAAGGGACGAGCGCTACGTCTACATAGACATAGGAAGCGCCATCGGGACCGTGGTCGCCAGCGAACTGCCGCGCGCGATGGAGGGCGATGAGGTTCTCGTTCAGGTTAAGAAGCACAACCTCCTCCCCCAGCTGAGCGTTGTCCTCACGATTCCGGGCGACTACGCGGTTCTCATTCCGAAGCCGATAGGGGCGCAGAGGCACGTCAAGATATCCAGGAAGATAAGGGAGCAGAGCGAGCGCGAAAGGCTCCGCATCCTCGGACTCAGCATAGACCTGGGCGAGTGGGGAATCCTCTGGAGGACGGCCGCAGCTTATAAGGACTGGAACACCCTCCGGGACGAGATAATACACCTGTCCAAACTGGCCGACAGGCTCAAGAAGGCCGACTCCTACACCGCTCCCTCCCTCATAATAGAGGGGAGGAACATATACGAGGTTGAGTTCGGCGGGGGTGCGAAGAGAAAGCTCGACGAGATAAGGAACAAAGTCGTTCCGACCGTTGAGGGCCACCACCAGCTGAAGGCCTACGACCCGGAGCTGAGCTTTGCGGTGGAGATAGCTGAGGGAATCCTCTCGAAGGTTCCCGGCCAGAGGGAAAAGGTAAAGGCGGGCTTTTGGGAAGCCCTTATATCCAACAAGGGGCCCAGAAAGGGGTGGCTCTTCAGCCTTGAGCACTACAAGCCTGACGGGCAGAGGATAAAGATAGGGCCGGGCGAGATAACCGAGGTTTCGATGAACCCGCTGAAGATAACCTTCAAGCGCCACCTAAAGCCCGGCAAGTTCTACGACGGCTTGGACATCCCCATAGAGTTCGGGGACTACGTCGTGACAGAGATTGAGTCCGGAAAGTGGTGGTTCGTGCACCGCTACTACGACCGCAACGGCAACCTCAAGGGCGAGTACTACAACATCAACACGCCGGTGGAGATATACCCCGACAGGGCGCGCTACATCGACCTTGAGGTGGACATCGTCAAGTGGCCGGACGGCAAGAAGGAGATAATAGACAAGGAGAAGCTGACCGAGCACTACGAGGAGGGCATAATCACGGAGAAGCTCTACAGGGCAGTGCTGAGGATTACGCAGGAGGTTTACGAGAGGATTTGAAGGCGCTCCCTCCTCCCCGTTTTCTTTACATTTTTCTTTTGAAAGCCTCGCCCTTCAGGGCGGGGAGGAGGTCAGTCTTACCTCCTCCACTATCTCACTACCCTGGCCGAGGCTTATGGTCTCTTCGATTTCCTCAGGGGATAAACCCCTACCTCCGGGGAGGATTGGTAGGTTGAGCCCTTTTCTCCGGCGCCTTCTTTCGGTTTCCGGGTAGTTCATATGCGGGTGTTTGAAGATAGCTCTCAAAAACTTTTGGTAACGTTCGTAGCTTGAGGAGTGCCGAGCTTGTTGGTCTTAGCTTTGATTCCCCGCAACCCTTAAATATTACTTGTTTGGTAATATACTGGGTGGGTAATATGTTCTACGACAGGGAGCGCGAGCTTGAGAAGCTCAACGAGGTTTACTCCTTTCCGGGCTCAAGCTTTCTCGTTATTTACGGTAGGAGGAGGGTTGGGAAGACTGCCCTGGCCAGGGAGTTCCTGAGTGATAAGCTTGGCCTCTACTTTTTCGTGGGCGAAAAGGACGAGGCCCTTCTTCTTGAGGAGTGGTCGCGCGAGATTGAGGAGAAGCTTTCCAATTACCTCCCTTCATACTTGAAGCTAAAGTTCGGCTCCCTTGAGGAGCTTGTGGAGTTCCTGCTCGACTTCTCGCGGGAGAGGAAACTGGTTGTGGTCTTCGACGAGTTCCAGAACTTCAGGACGGTTAAACCTTCTTTCTTCTCATCCCTCCAGAGGCTCTGGGACGAGAAAAAGGAAACTTCAAACCTCATGCTCATCGCGGTTGGCTCGTACGTCGGCATGATTAAGCGCATCTTCATGGATAGAAAAGAGCCCCTCTTCGGCAGGGTGGACGAGTGGGTTAAGCTCAGGCCCTTTGACTTCTGGACTGCCTTCGACTTCGTGCACTCCCATGTTGATGTTCCGCCGAGTGACTTTATTGAGCTTTATTCTGCCTTGGGCGGAATGCCCCGGTACCTCCTCTACGTCCCGCGCTACTACCAGGGAGATTCCCTCAAAGCCCTGAAGGCGCTGTTCTTTGACGAGTTCGCCCCGCTGAGGGAGGAGGGCTTGAATGTCCTCAAGCTGGAGTTCGGCAGGTTCTACCGCGCTCACTTCTCAATCCTCGAAGCGGTCAGTCTCGGCCACGTTACGCCCAAGGAGATAAGCGACAAAACGGGTATGAAGCTCCTCACTGTCGGCAAGTACCTCAGCGAGCTAACGAACCACTATGAGTACCTGAGGAGGGAAGTTCCCGTCACCGAGAACCCGCTGAAGACGAGGAAGGTGGCCTATCGCATAAGCGACGAATTCTTCAACTTCTGGTTCCGCTTCATTTACCACAACTACACCGCCCTTGAGGAGGACCCCGGAAGGGTCTTTGATCGCTTTAAAACTGAGTTTCCCGCCTTCGTTGGCAAAACCTACGAGAGAATAGCCCTGGACTTCGTGAGAGGGCTCGACCTCGGCTTCAGGCCCGAGCGCGTTGGCAGGTGGTGGCACAGGGGAGAAGAGATAGACGTGGTCGCCTACGACCGGAAGAACATTATTCTCTTCGAGGTGAAGTGGAAGGACCTGAGCCTGAGGGACGCGGGGAAGGTTTTGAGGTCCCTTGAGAGGAAGGCGGAACTCCTCCCGCTCAAAGGGGATTACCGGTTCGGCATTATAGCGAGGGAGCTTGAGGGTAGGGAGGAACTAAGGGAAGAGGGCTTCCTCGCCTTTGATCTCAACGACGTCATTCGCCCGCGTCCTCTATCCCCTTCTCCGTAATCTTGAGGTAAACCATTCCACCCTCCGGTCTGAACCTGTGCCTTTCTAGGACAGCCACCCTCATTCCGGGCGTATTGAGCTTGTCGAGCCGGAGGATATCCTTAGTCCGGTAGTTGAGGGTGTGTCCGGCGACGGGCTTCATCCTCTCGGCCCTGCTGTCGAAGTGCACCTGGTTGATGACTATCACCGGAATGCGGTTCCTCCTGGCTATCCAGAGGAGAACCTGGAGCTGTTTGCCGAGTTCGGCGGTGAGGTTTTTCCTCTGCTCCTCGACGCGGTAGTGGGCCGTTATGGAATCAACGACCACGAGGGAAAAGGAACCATCAACGACCCGCTTCAGGCTCCCGATGGTGCGCCTCTGCTCCTTGAAGTCAAAGGGCGTGAAGAGGAGGAACCTCTGGAGGACCTCCTCCGGATTCAGCCCCCGAGATTCGGCCATCTGACTCAACCTCTCCGGAGAAAAGCCCCCCTCAGTGTCAACGTAGGCGACCTTTCCGGGACTCAGGAGGCCGGCCTGCACGGCGAGCGTTGTCTTTCCTGTGGCGTAGGGGCCGTAAATCTGGGTCAGCACTCCCTCGGCTATTCCCCCGCCGAGAAGCTCGTCGAGTGATTTCACCCCCGTGGTGAGCATCAGTCCCACCGCTAGAGGGTGAGCTCCTCGTAGGGCTCCATGGGGCGGACCATTACCCATATGCGCTTCTTCTTCAGCTCGTCCTGGAGCTTCTCGACGCTTCCCGTGCCGTAGACCCCGTAGTGCATCGGGATTACCACCCGGGGTCTTATGTCTTCTATTATCTGTACCGCCTCGCGCTCGTTGGCGGTTGATCGGCCGCTGATGGGCACCAGGAGCACGTCTATCTTTCCCCTGAGCCTCTGGAGGGTCGGCGTTGAATACGTGTCGCCGGTGTGGAAAAGGGTCTTGTCGCCCTCTATGATATAGCCGACGGGATACTGGCTTGAGGGGTGCTCCATGTAAACGGCGGTGACCTTAACGCCGTTTTCCAGCCCTATCGTCTGCCCCTCCTCTATCTCCCTTACCTTCGTCACCCCGTCGCTGATGGCCATCAGGTAGACGGGCTTCGGCCCTATGACGGTCGCGTCGCGGAGCCTTGAGAGCAGCTCGACCTTTCCGTAGTGGTCAACGTGCTCGTGTGTTATCAGGATGTAGTCCACCTCGCCGATTCTGTCGTCGTCAACATCCGGGTACGGGTCGATGAGCAGTCTCACACCCTTCGTCTCGACCCAGAAGCACGCGTGTCCGTACCAGATAATCCTCATCGGTGATACCTCCTCCAATGGGTTCGGTGAGGTGGACTTAAAGTTTTTCATTGACGGTTCTTTTTGGAAACCCATCCGGCTCGCTTCGGAAATCCGGGCGTAGATTTTATATACTTCACTTTCGTCACCATACTGATGTGCGCCGAGGATTCAAGCCTCAAAAGGGGTTTGATAGTTCGCGAACCCTTCGCAACCCTCATAGCTGAGGGAAAAAAGGTCTGGGAGATTAGGAAGTCCCGGACGAGGGTTAGGGGCGAGGTTCTCATCCTCAGCGGCGGCAGGGCCGTGGGCAGTGCCGAACTCGTTGACGTCCTCGGCCCGTTTACCCCTGAGGAGCTGGCCCGACATGGGGACAAGCACCTCGTCGACGTTGACTTCCTGAGGGAATACTCCGGGGGCAAACCCCTCTACGCCTGGGTCTTCCGCAACGCGAAGAAATTCAATGGGCCGAGGAAGGTCCGCATCCCTAGGGGCGCCCAGGTCTGGGCCAACGTGGTGGTGGAGGATGAATAAGAGGCGCTTCATAATCCCGCCCGTTTCGCTTCCGGTTCTCCTTCTGATATTCCTCATCTTCCTGGCGGTTTTTGTAGTTTTTTCAAGCATAGTCATGGCCGCCTTTGAGAAGCTCGGAATACCCCCGGAGGTGGCCTACGCGCTCTTCCTCTTCTCCCTCCTCGGGAGCTTCATCAACATCCCAGTGGCTGAGGAAGTCTCGTACGAGCCCGTCGTTGCCCTTAGAGAGGTCCGCTTCTTCGGCATCTCCTATCCAGTTCCGTACTTTGACTGGGAGGAGAGGAGGGTGATAATAGCTATAAACGTCGGCGGGGCGCTGGTTCCAATCAGCATCGTTCTGTACGAGGTCTTCAGGCTCCTCTACCTCGGTCAATTTGGGCTGCTCTTCAACACGGCCCTAGCGACCCTCGTAGCGGCCCTCTTCAGCCACGCCTTTGCCCGACCCGTCAGGGGTCTCGGCATAGCGATGCCGGTCTTCCTCCCGCCTCTGATAGCCATAATCCTCGGCTGGCTCCTCGGCGACGGAAATCCCACGCTGGTCGCCTACGTCAGCGGAACGATGGGAGTCCTCATAGGAGCCGACCTGATGAACTGGAACCGTATCAGGAAGCTCGGCGCTCCGATGGTAAGCATTGGGGGAGCGGGAACCTTCGACGGCATATTCCTCGCCGGGATTATTGCCGTCCTTCTGGTATGACGGTGGGTTTATAAGCCGTGAATTGAACATTCCAACGGCAAAAAGGGGTGGTGCTCATGTTCGTGATTGGAAGCGGTGCCAAGCATCTGGAGGATGAGATAAAGGCCCTCGGCGGCGAGGTCCTCGATGCTGAAATAAAGAGGTTCCCAGACGGTGAGAAGTACGTCAGAATCATGGGTTCCTCGAAGAACGTCACAGTTGTGCAGTCAACTTTCGCCCCACAGGACGAACATCTGATTGAGCTGATCCTCATGGCGGACGCCCTGCGCGAGAGGGGGGTTCAGAAGCTCAGGGCGGTTGTTCCGTACCTTGCCTACTCAAGACAGGATAGGGTCACGAAGGACGGCGAGCCTGTGAGCGTGAGAGCCGTTATGAGGGCTCTCTCCGTCTACTACGATGAACTCTACGTCTTCGACCTCCACAACCCGGAGACCCTCAGGTTCTTCCAGGGGAAAGCCGTCAACCTCTCCCCCGCAGGGGTCATTGCGGACTACTTCGGGGAGAAGCTCGGCGAGGGCGTTGTTCTCGCCCCCGACAAAGGCGCACTTGAGAGGGCCAGGGTCGTTGCGGAGAGGCTCGGCCTTGAGTACAGCCACTTCCACAAGGTTCGCATATCCCCGACCGAAGTTCAGATGAAGCCGGTGAATGTGGACGTTAGAGGAAAGAACGTGCTCATAGTTGATGACATCATAAGCACGGGCGGGACCATGATCAGGGCGGCGAACCTGCTCAGGGAGATGGGGGCAGGGAAAGTTTTCGTCGCGGCCACTCACGGCGTCTTTGCCGAGGGTGCGATAGAGCGCGTAAGCAAGGCGGTTGACGAGCTGGCGGTCACCAACACGATACCCACACCGGTCTCGAAGATAAGCGTTGTGCCCGAGATACTTGGGCTGTGAGGGGAGAATGGTTCGAATCTCCTCTCTCGTTGCTCTTTTGATATTTCTGACGTTTTTCGGAGCTGGGTTTTATTATGGTGGTTTCTTTCCTTGTGGTTGGTAGTGCTGGATGGCTGGTGGGAGGGGGTCGTGGGTTAAGTTCCGAGGATGCAGTTAACGTGGGTGTCTTCGTTTCCGTTGTCTCGGGATTGCTGCTCCTGTTCTTTTTCTCCTCTGACCGTGCAAAAATTTTTGACATTTTTATGTCTAATTTTGTGCATTTTATCGGCGCTTTTTGACAGCTTCTTTTTCAAAAATACGGCCCGGAAAAGGTTTTGCAAAAATTTTTCACTGTGGGGGTTCACCCCTATTGGGTGGAGCGCCCGAACAGGGCGCGACAAAACCCGGGCGCCAAGACGGCGGCGTCGGGGGGACAGGGTGCAAAGCACCCACTCATGAACCCCGCCCTCCAGCCCGGGTCACAAAAAGGTGCGCTCCCGAGGAAACGCCGAAAGGCGGACCCCTCGGGGGTAAGGCAGGCCCGACATCCCGACTAAACCCCGGACGGATATTTGGTACTTCCCCTTGAGGGAAGTCCCACCGGCCGTACTCCTTGCTCAATTCCGGTTGATCCTGCCGGAGGCCACTGCTATGGGGGTCCGACTAAGCCATGCGAGTCATGGGGCGCCTTGCGCGCACCGGCGGACGGCTCAGTAACACGTCGGTAACCTACCCTCGGGAGGGGGATAACCCCGGGAAACTGGGGCTAATCCCCCATAGGCCTGAGGTACTGGAAGGTCCTCAGGCCGAAAGGGTCTCTGACCGCCCGAGGATGGGCCGGCGGCCGATTAGGTAGTTGGTGGGGTAACGGCCCACCAAGCCGAAGATCGGTACGGGCCATGAGAGTGGGAGCCCGGAGATGGACACTGAGACACGGGTCCAGGCCCTACGGGGCGCAGCAGGCGCGAAACCTCCGCAATGCGGGCAACCGCGACGGGGGGACCCCCAGTGCCGTGGCATCGCCACGGCTTTTCCGGAGTGTAAAAAGCTCCGGGAATAAGGGCTGGGCAAGGCCGGTGGCAGCCGCCGCGGTAATACCGGCGGCCCGAGTGGTGGCCGCTATTATTGGGCCTAAAGCGTCCGTAGCCGGGCCCGTAAGTCCCTGGCGAAATCCCACGGCTCAACCGTGGGGCTTGCTGGGGATACTGCGGGCCTTGGGACCGGGAGAGGCCGGGGGTACCCCTGGGGTAGGGGTGAAATCCTATAATCCCAGGGGGACCGCCAGTGGCGAAGGCGCCCGGCTGGAACGGGTCCGACGGTGAGGGACGAAGGCCAGGGGAGCGAACCGGATTAGATACCCGGGTAGTCCTGGCTGTAAAGGATGCGGGCTAGGTGTCGGACGAGCTTCGAGCTCGTCCGGTGCCGAAGGGAAGCCGTTAAGCCCGCCGCCTGGGGAGTACGGCCGCAAGGCTGAAACTTAAAGGAATTGGCGGGGGAGCACTACAAGGGGTGGAGCGTGCGGTTTAATTGGATTCAACGCCGGGAACCTCACCGGGGGCGACGGCAGGATGAAGGCCAGGCTGAAGGTCTTGCCGGACACGCCGAGAGGAGGTGCATGGCCGCCGTCAGCTCGTACCGTGAGGCGTCCACTTAAGTGTGGTAACGAGCGAGACCCGCGCCCCCAGTTGCCAGTCCTCCCCGCTGGGGAGGAGGCACTCTGGGGGGACCGCCGGCGATAAGCCGGAGGAAGGAGCGGGCGACGGTAGGTCAGTATGCCCCGAAACCCCCGGGCTACACGCGCGCTACAATGGGCGGGACAATGGGATCCGACCCCGAAAGGGGAAGGGAATCCCCTAAACCCGCCCCCAGTTCGGATCGCGGGCTGCAACTCGCCCGCGTGAAGCTGGAATCCCTAGTACCCGCGTGTCATCATCGCGCGGCGAATACGTCCCTGCTCCTTGCACACACCGCCCGTCACTCCACCCGAGCGGGGTCTGGATGAGGCCTGATCTCCCTTCGGGGAGGTCGGGTCGAGTCTGGGCTCCGTGAGGGGGGAGAAGTCGTAACAAGGTAGCCGTAGGGGAACCTACGGCTCGATCACCTCCTATCGCCGGAAAATCCGTCCGGGGGGTCTAAGGGATGTCGGGCCTGCCATCCGTGGGCCGGTAGCTCAGCCTGGGAGAGCGTCGGCTTTGCAAGCCGAAGGCCCCGGGTTCGAATCCCGGCCGGTCCACCACGAAGAGGTGCACATCCCGAGCACCGCTCGGGGTGGAAGGGTCCTAGGCCCCGAACAGGGGTCACGATGAGGACCGTGCACAGGCCGATTGACCCAAAAAATGCCCAGCCCCCTGAGTAGGGGGCAGAAAACCTAAGCCGCCTGGTGGATGGCTCGGCTCGGGGCGCCGACGAAGGGCGTGGCAAGCTGCGATAAGCCCCGGCGAGGCGCAGGCAGCCGTCGAACCGGGGATGCCCGAATGGGACCTCCCGCGGCTCTTGCCGCACTCCCAGTCGGGAGGGGGAACGCGGGGAATTGAAACATCTTAGTACCCGCAGGAAAAGAAAGCAAAAGCGATGCCGTTAGTAGGGGCGACCGAAAGCGGCACAGGGCAAACTGAACCGTCGGGGGAAACCCCGGCGGGATGTGGTGTAGTAGGGCCCCCGAAAGACCCTCGCGGGTGAAGCCGAAGTCCGCTGGAACGCGGCGCCGTAGAGGGTGAAAGCCCCGTAGGCGCAAGCCCGCAGGGTCTTGGGGTGTCCCTGAGTACCGTCGGTCGGATATCCGGCGGGAAGCTGGGAGGCATCGGCTCCCAACCCTAAATACGTCCCGAGACCGATAGCGAACTAGTACCGTGAGGGAAAGCTGAAAAGCACCCCTGGCAGGGGGTGAAAAGAGCCTGAAACCAGGCGGCGATAGGTGGGTGCGGCCCGAAAGGGTTGACCCTCCCCGAAGGAAACACGGGCGACCGTGGAGTACGAGGGGAGGCGACCGGGGTTGCACCGTCCGTCTTGGATCACGGGGCAGGGAGTTCATCCGAGCGGCGAGGTTAAGGGGTTCACCCCCGAAGCCACAGGGAAACCGACAGGTCCGCAGCCCGTAAGGGTGAGGGACGGGGTGTGAAAGCGCCCGGAGTCGCTCGGATGAGACCCGAAGCCGGTCGATCTAGCCCGGGGCAGGGTGAAGTCCCTCAACAGAGGGATGGAGGCCCGTTAGGGATGCTGACGTGCAATTCGCTCCCGTGACCTCGGGCTAGGGGTGAAAGGCCAATCGAGGCCGGCGATAGCTGGTTCCCGCCGAATTATCCCTCAGGATAGCCCGGCCGGAGGTAGGTGGTGGGGTAGAGCACTGATTGGGGGTTTAGGGGGAGAAATCCCCCGGCTCCCTGTCAAACTCCGAACCCACTGCCGCCGTAGATGGCCGGAGTAGGGTGACGGTGTAAGCCGTCAACCGAGAGGGGAACAACCCAGACCGGGGTTAAGGCCCCTAAATGCCGGCTAAGTGTTACTCCAAAGGGTGTCCCTGGCCTTAGACAGCGGGGAGGTAGGCTTAGAAGCAGCCATCCTTTAAAGAGTGCGTAACAGCTCACCCGTCGAGGTCAGGGGCCCCGAAAATGGACGGGGCTAAAGCCGGCTGCCGAGACCCCGGCGCACGGACCGATTGGTCCGTGATCGGGTAGGCGGGCGTGCCGGTGGGGTGGAAGCCGGGCCGTAAGGTCCGGTGGACCCGTCGGTATTGTGGATCCTGCCGGGAGTAGCAGCATAGCCGGGTGAGAATCCCGGCCGCCGAAGGGGCCAGGGTTCCACGGCAATGTTCGTCAGCCGTGGGTTAGTCGGTCCTAAGCGGGTCCGTAACTCGGCGCCCGCGAAAGGGAAACGGGTTTATATTCCCGTACCGCGGTGGTAGGCGCGGCAACGCAAGCCCAGAGGGTGACGCCTCGGGGTAGGCGGACCGGTCCACAAGGCCGGCTAAGCGTATAAGTCCGGGGAGTGCCGTAATGGCGAGAACCGGATGAAAGCGCGAATGGCCTCCCGTAAGGGGGGTTCCGCCGATCCCTGGGGCCCGTGAAAAGCCCTCTGGGAACGATCCACCGCGACCGTACCGAGAACCGACACCGGTGCCCCTGGGTGAGAAGCCTAAGGCGTGTCGGGGGAAACCCAGCCGAGGGAACTCGGCAAATTGGCCCCGTAACTTCGGGAGAAGGGGTGCCTGCGGATGCGTAACCCGCAGGTCGCAGTGACTAGGGGGGCCCGACTGTTTAGTAAAAACACAGGTCCCAGCTAGCCCGAAAGGGTTTGTACTGGGGCCGACGCCTGCCCAGTGCCGGTATGTGAAGCCCGGGTCCAACCGGGTGAAGCACCGGTAAACGGCGGGGGTAACTATAACCCTCTTAAGGTAGCGAAATTCCTTGTCGGTTAAATGCCGACCTGCATGAATGGCGTAACGAGGTCCCCACTGTCCCCGGCTGGGGCCCGGCGAAACCACTGCCAGGCGCATATGCCTGGGACCTCCGGTGGGAAGCGAAGACCCCATGGAGCTTTACTGCAGCCTGCCGTTGCCGTACGGCGGGGGGTGCGCAGCGTAGGCGGGAGGCGTCGAAGCCCGTCCTCCGGGGCGGGTGGAGCCGTCCATGAGACACCGCCCACCCTCTGCCGTACGGCTAACCCGCGGAAGCGGGGACAGCGGTAGGTGGGCAGTTTGGCTGGGGCGGCACACCCTCGAAAAGGTATCGAGGGTGCCCTAAGGTCGGCTCAGGCGGGTCAGGAATCCGCCGTAGAGTGCAAGGGCAAAAGCCGGCCTGACTGGACCCGTAACAGAGGCGGGTCCAGCCGCGAAAGCGTGGCCTAGCGAACCCCTGTGCCTCCCCGGTGGGGGCCAGGGATGACAGAAAAGCTACCCTGGGGATAACAGAGTCGTCTCGGGCGAGAGCCCATATCGACCCCGAGGCTTGCTACCTCGCTGTCGGCTCTTCCCATCCTGGTCCTGCAGCAGGGGCCAAGGGTGGGGGTGTTCACCCATTAAAGGGGAACGTGAGCTGGGTTTAGACCGTCGTGAGACAGGTCGGATGCTATCTACCGGAGGTGCTGGGTGCCTGAGGGGAAGGCTCCCCCAGTACGAGAGGAACAGGGAGCCGCGGCCTCTGGTCTACCGGTTGTCCTACAGGGCACAGCCGGGCAGCTACGCCGCGTCCGATAAGGCCTGAAAGCATCTAAGGCCGAAGCGGTCCCCGAAAATAGGCACCCACTCCCAGGCGCAGGGGGTCGGGCGACCGGTCCTTTGCCTGGGACGAGGGCTCGGGAAGAAGACCCGTTTGATGGGGCGGGGATGTAAGCGGGAAGGGAAACCGACCCGTTCAGTCTGCCGCTCCCAACAGCCCGAGGTTTCTGCCTCTGAAAGGGGGGCTGGGCATTTGATAGGTCAATCGGCCTGTGCACGGTCCTGGCCCTAAATCTCGTTTCTGTCTTGATTGCATCGCAGTGTTAAACCCCCGGTTATGATGTTTTTCCGCAACCGTTAAAACCCTCCAGCGGAGCTTTTCTTGGTGATGAAATGAAGCTGTTAGTTCTTGATCTCGATGGTACCCTCTGGGATCACGAGGATGCATCCCGGCTTACACCGCCTTATGAGTTCCACGATGATTATCTGGTTGATTCTACAGGCGAGAAACTCCATCTCTTTCCGGGAGTCAGGGGATTCCTCGAATGGGCGAGTGGCAGGTTCGTTCTGAGCATAGCGAGCTGGAACGTTGAGGAGAAGGTCAGGCCGATCCTTGAGGGCTTTGGCCTTTGGGACTACTTCAGGTTTCCAAAAATTGAGAACCACCCGAACAAGGGCGATATGATAGCGAGAACGCTCCGGGAGCTGGAACTTTCGGGATACGATGTTGGGGGAGTCATCTACCTGGACGACAGGGATATACACATCGAAGACGTTAAAACCACCGTCCCGTCTATCCGGTTCATCCATATGTGGAGGGACGTCAAAAGTTTTGAGGAGTTGAAGAAACTCCTAGAGAAGATGGGGTGATAGCATGGAGCTGCTCATCGTGAAGGAGGGGCGCATAGACTACGACGGCTCGGCCATTCAGAGCCACTGGGCCTACAGGAACTTCGGAATCCTTGGGAACTCGCTAGTAGTTTTCCGCGGAAAGTGCGACGTCAAGGTCGAAGAGATGATAGACATTGAAGACCTCCGCCAGAGCAAGGAAATCAAGAGCGACGACATGGTTCACTACATAATCGAGGTCTTTGACCTCGTCAACGCCCTCTTCGCCTCAACTCTACAAAAGCTCTTCATAGCCAAGCTCTGCGAAGTTCTCGGCGAGTACGGGGTGAAAACCCTCAGGAAGGGCGACGACATCTACGTGAACGGAAGGAAGCTCAGCATCTCGATAGCAACTGTCTCCCCCGTGAGCGTCAAGATTCACCTCGGGATAAACGTCGAGGCCAAAGGAATCCCGGAGGGCGTAGATGCCATCGGCCTGAAGGAGCTCGGCATAACGGACGTAGATGGCTTCATGGAGAAGACCGGAAAGGCCCTCGTGGAGGAGTTCAACAAGGTGAAGAAGGACAGCCTGAAGGTCAGGTGGGCTCAGTAGAGGAGAAAGAGAAGACTCCCCACCAGGGGCACCGCCAGGTTATCGTCGAGCCAGCCCTGGTATTCCGCCAGGGTCAGGATGACCGCCCATCCTATTTTTCCTATTGCTGCCGTGTCGAGCAGCAGAAACGCTATAGCCAGCGCCGTCGTCAGGTAGCCGAAGCTTCCAGTCCAGTGCTTTCTCAGTTTCACGTTGAAGCCGTGCCGCCTGAAGTAGAAGTGCCTGATTATCCCGGTCACCCCGTCGCTTATTGCCATTGCCAGTAGCAGGGCGGTGGCGTACTCCTTCGACAGAATCATCGGAACGACCGAGGCGGAGAAGGCGAAGAAAACCTCGCCGTAGTTGTGCTCTATCTGATACCACGAGAACTCCCTCTTTTTGAGGTGCGGCCAGAGCTGGAATAGGCCGAAAATGAAAGCCGCTCCGCTGAAGACCTCGGCGGGTATTTTCCCGTAGTAGAACATCAGAACGGCCGGAACGATGCTGAAGTGGATTATCTTCCTGTTCACCCAGGCCCATTCCGGCCCGAGCCTTTTCGTGATGCCTATGGCGGCGAGTATGAACCCCGCGGCGGTGCCGGCGTAGATTCCCCAGCTTGGGAGCATTCGTTCCACCAAAAAATGAGAGGGGTTTGGGGTTAATATGAGTTGCCCCCGAAGGCCCTTCCGACGGCCTCCAGAGCCGTGATGAAATCGCCCGCGTGGACGACGACGTACCAGTCATCCGTCCTCGCCAGCTCTCCCCTGGATTTGCCGACCAGCTCGCCGTAGAGCCCCTGGATTTTAACCCTCGGCTCCGTCGTAGAGAGCTTGAGCGCTATCTCAACCGGTCTTCCGCTCTCCCAGACAAGGCCAACCTTGAGGCCCGCTTTGGTTTCCCTCCTCTTTCTAAGGCCTAGCCTGAGGTAGCGGAGCCTCTCCTCCGGAACCCCGTTCTCCTTGGCCTTCTCCCTTAAGTACTCCTCCGCCAGAGTCAGTCCGTGGAGCCCGAGGGCGTAGCCAAAAACTGGAATTCCCAGGTCTTTTCTGCTTCTTCCCTTGTAGGCGTAGACCTCTATCCTTCCGCCGGAGCCCCTGGAGGCTGTGTAGAATCCGTTTCCGTTATCGTTCCTGAAATCGCCCAGGAAATCCACCAGTTCATCGTACGCCGAAAAGGGGAGCGAAAAGCTCGCCCACGTCCCCCAGACCCTGGGAGGGACCGAGACGAAGCCCATCTCCTCTAGGTGGTACTCGGTCGGCTTTGGCCTGAGCACTAGAAAGCCCCTTTCCGTGAGCTCCATATTGAGGAACGTTCTTTCGCCGGGCAGCATGGCAAATTTGCCGTCGCTTTCAAAGTCCTTGGCCTTCAGCAGGCGGCTCCTCCTGACGCGCCTCTCCTCCCGAGAGCCCACCACCACGGGAATCGGTGTTTTTCTCCCGCTCTCTTTGTCGTAGGGTACCCTGAAGCCCGCCTTGAGCAGCTCCTCCTGAATTTCCAGCGACGCCGGGAAAAACGCCTGCATCCTCCTCATCTCTAACTCCATGGGAATGCCTCCATGTTACTTTTATCTGTAGTTTTACCATCAGAATTTATAAAATTTTCCCTCTTGAAGTTGTCTCCCATGCCAAGCTTAAGCTTAAAAGCTCCTCCGCAGACCTAAGCGCGGTGGTGAGAATGGTTCATTGGGCAGACTACATGGCTGAAAAGATTATCCGGGAGCGCGGCGACAGGGATGAATACGTTGTGGAGAGCGGAATAACCCCGAGCGGGTACGTTCATATAGGGAACTTCAGGGAGTTCTTCACGGCCTATATAGTCGGCCATGCCCTCAGGGACAGGGGGAAGAAGGTTCGCCACATCCACATGTGGGACGACTACGACCGCTTTAGGAAGGTGCCGAAGAACGTCCCGCCCGAGTGGAAGGAGCACCTCACGAGGCCGGTTAGGGAGGTTCCGGACCCGTGGGGCTGCCACGACAGCTACGCGGAGCACTTCATGGCCATATTCGAAGAGGAAGTGTCGAAGCTCGGCATAGAGGTGGACTTCCTCCACGCCTACGAGCTGTACAAGTCCGGTGAGTACGCCGAGGAGATAAAGCTCGCCCTGGCCAAGCGCGAGGAGATAAAGGCCATACTCGACAAGTACCGCGAGAGGGCCAAGCAGCCGCCCCTTGAGGAGGACTGGCAGCCGGTTATGGTTTACTGTCCAAAGTGCAGGAAGGAGGCGGAGTTCGTTTCGTGGGACGGCGAGTGGAAGGTCTCCTACAAGTGCCCCCACTGCGGTAGTGAGGGCGAGACGGACATAAGGGACGGCAACGTTAAGCTCCGGTGGAGAGTCGACTGGCCGATGCGCTGGGCGCACTTCAAGGTGGACTTCGAGCCGGCCGGAAAGGACCACCTCGCCGCGGGCGGATCGTACGACACCGGCAGAGAGATAGTTGAGAAAGTTTTCGGATGGCCTTCACCCATAGACCTGATGTACGAATTCGTCGGAATCAAGGGGCAGAAGGGCAAGATGTCCGGCAGCAAGGGCAACGTTATACTCCTCAGCGACCTCTACGAGGTGCTTGAGCCGGGAATAATCCGCTTCATCTACGCAAAGGCGAGGCCGAACAAAGAGCTTAAGATCGACCTCGGCCTGGGACTGCTCAACCTCTACGACGAGTTCGACAAGGTGGAGCGCATCTACTTCGGCCTTGAGCGGGCCAAGAACCCTGAGGAGGAAGAAGAACTTAAGAGGACCTACGAGCTCTCGATGCCGAAGGTTCCCGACAGGCTGACCGCGCAGGCACCATTCAGGTTCCTGGTTACGCTCGTCCAGATGCCGCACCTCGACGAGGGGGGCATAATAAGAGTTCTCCAGGAGCAGGGCCACGTTCCGAGGGAGCTCGGCGAGGATGACGTCGAGCGCATAAGGCTCCGCATACGCTTGGCTAGGAACTGGGTTGAGAAGTACGCCCCCGACAACGTGAAGTTCAGCATCCTGGCAGAGCCCCCGGAGATCGAGCTTAGGCCTGAAATCAGGGGGGCCATGCTGGAGGTCGCGGAGTGGCTCAGCTCCCGTGAGGGCTTCACCGTTGAGGAACTCAACAACGCGCTCTTTGATATTGCCAAGAAGCGTGAGATCCCGAGCAAGGAGTGGTTCAAGGCGCTCTACAACGTCTTCATCGGCAAGGACCGCGGTCCAAGGCTCGCGAGCTTCCTGGCTTCCCTCGACAGGGACTTTGTGATAAAGCGCCTCCGCCTGGAGGGCTGATATCACTTATCCTTTTTTCGGCGCGTAAACCTGGAAGTAGCTGTGTTCGTTCATCCTCTCACTGTGGAGCTGTCTGAAGTACAGCTTTGCCAGCAGTTCCACCGCGGTCTTTCCCCATACGTTGAATCTGACGCGGAAGTTATCCTTTTCGCTCTGGAACTCCAGAACCACTGTCTTTTCGTCGGCGTCCGGCAGAACCCTGCTGATCCAATATTCAGCGCCCACTATCTGCCCGTTCATGAGAACTGGTAAAAGGGCCCTCAGGTCTGTGAACTGCAGGATGAACCTCCCGCTGGGCTTGAGAACCCTCGCGACCTCTTTGAACGTTGAATTTAAATCCATCGGCTCGAAGTGGACGAGGCTGTCTATGAAAACCACGTAGTCGAAGCTGTTCTCCTCAAAGGGCAGTTTTCTGGCGTCGCCCTTCACGAACTCAACCTTTGACCTCTTGTCCTTTGCGAATTCCCTTGCCCGGGAGAGCATGACGTCGCTGTTGTCGAGGGCAACGACGTTGAACCCCAGGTCTTCAAGGAGGAATGAGAACCCCCCAGTTCCGCAGGCCAGGTCGAGAACCCTTCCTCTAGCCGGCATGTGCTTCATCAGGAGCGGCTCCAGTGCTTCAATACGCTTTCTGTACTCCTCAGAGTACACGTCAGTGTACGCCGGAAACGCCTCGTAGTACTTTTCGAAGCCCATGTTTTTACTTACTCGTCTGTCTTTAAATATTTGCCGCAAAAGTTTGTGTGGTTTTCTACTTTTTCCGAATTTTCTCGACAACAGGTTTTTATCCGTCCCCTCCAATGTATCTCGGTGGTGCCGATGGAGTTCAACCTCATAATCACGGGAGTCGGCGGCCAGGGCGGATTGACGCTTTCGAGGATCGTTGGGAACGCCGCCATGCACGAGGGCTACAACGTCAGGATAGGTGAAACCCTTGGAATGAGCCAGCGCTACGGCAGCGTTCTGAGCTACCTCCGCTTTGGTGAGGAGGTCTACTCACCCCTAATCGAGGAAGGAAAGGCAAACCTCATGCTCGCCCTTGAACCCGCCGAGGCGCTGAGGAACGCGCGCTTTCTGGGAAAGGACAGCCACGCGGTGGTCAACGCCTACCCGATCCACACGGCAACGACCCTCGTCGGGAAGGAGAAATACCCGGGGCTGGACGAAATAGAGGCCGCCTTGGGAAGAATCTGCCCGGTGTACATGATGGACTTCCAGCGCGAGGCCGATGGGATAAACCCAAGAACCCTCGGCGTCCTGATGCTCGGCTACGCCCACGGGAAGGGCCTCGTGCCCCTCAAAAAGGAGTCCCTCCAGGAGGGAATAAGGCTCACCCTTCGCGAAAAGCTCTGGGAGATCAACTTCAGGGCCCTTGAGCGGGGAATCGAGCTCGCTAAGGGCTGACATTTTTCTTTTCACTCGTTGTGCTTTATGAAGAAGGCGTAGAATATCGCCGTTGCTATGACGTACAGCAGAGCAGTCGCGTAGAACGGATAGCTCAGTGACATGCCGAAGAGCAGGCCGCCGACGTAGTTCCCTCCGCCGCGCATGAAGGTCGAGAAGGCCCTCCTTATCCCCGCCGCGGTGGCCTTCTCCTCGGTCGAGAAGAAGCCCATCATGAAGGAGTCGTTTATGGGCCAGACTATGTTCATGAGGATGGAGCGGACGACGTAGAGCAGTGCCGCCAGCAGAAACGTCTCTATCGAGGGGAATATCGCGAAGAGAAAGGCCGCTATGCTCTGGAAGGAAGTTATCACCTTCACCGGCCCTATCCTGTGAACCAGCTTTGGAAGGCCGAAGGAACCGAGGCCCATAGCTAACTGCTGGAAGAAGAATATCCCGCTTATGGCCGCCAGTGTCTGTCCGAACTGGAGCTTGAAGTAGAGGCTCATGTAGGGTATGGTTATTCCCGCGCCAAAGCCTATCAGCGCGCTCGGGAGGGAGAACTTGAGTATCTTGACGACCAGCTCGCGGTTCCAGTTTATCCTCGGGTTCCTCACGGGAACGTCCCGTATCATCAGCAGCGCCGGAATCACGAGGGCGAACTGGAGGAGCGCCAGCGAGATGACCAGCCTGTAGGCTATTCCCTCCGTCAGCCCGAGCCCCACGAAAAAGCCCGGGGCAAAGCCGGCTATGAGGACTCCCAGGGCGTTGAAGATAGTCCCCAGGCCAAAGCTTATCGAGAACGCATGATGGCGCCTCTTCTCGCCGACCTCCTCGCTGAGCAGGGCAGTAAAGTTCGGCTGTCTCAGACCCATGTTCGCGCCGACCAGGAAGAAGCCTAGAGCCAGTACGTAGTCGTTTATCGCCGCCACCTGGAGGAGCCTTCCGGCGAGCCCGAGGAGGGCCGAGATGATGAGGGTTCTCCGGTAACCAAGCCTCAGTGAGACCTGACCCGCTATCAGGAAGAAGAGTCCCCCCGTGAACGTCTGTATCGAGAAGAACGTTCCCATCGCCGTCATATCGTAGCCTAAAACCGTCAGATAGAACGGCATTATGAATATTGAGAACTGGAGGAACAGCTGACCCGCCGCGTTGGCCGCTATGAGTATCTTTGCGTCCCTGCCGTAGTCCTGGAACATGTGCTAACGTTAATCTTAGCGTTTATAAGTATATCGAACCGAAGCCTTTTATACGCAACCCGTCGTCTATATATCGGCGGTGGTATCTATGGAGTTCAGGAAGATACAATTTACGGGCAGGAGTTCATACATAATATCCCTCCCCAAAAAGTGGGTCCGGGAGCACGGACTTGCGCAGGGCGATGTCGTTCCGCTCCTCATAAACCCGGATGGGAGCATAACCATATTCCCCAAGGAGCCGAGGGAGGTTAGTGAGAAGAGGATTCTGGACATCTCGAAGGAGTATTCCCCGGACATGGCGGTCAGGCTCGTCATCTCTGCCTACATTCAGGGCTACGACGTCCTTGAGATTCACCTCGTTGAAGAGATGCCAATATACAAGGTCAAGATAAGGAAGGTCCTCCAGAGTCTTCCCGGGGTCGAGATAATACTCGACGAGCCCCAGAGGATAGTCGCCAAGAGTCTCCTCGACGAGGAGGAGGTGAACCTCGCGGAACTCCTCAACAGGATCCGCTCGCTCATCATCTCGATGCTCGGAGACCTTGAGCTGCTCATTCAAAACCCTGGGGACGGCGAGATTCTGCGCGACATAAACGACCTGGAGAACGAGCTGGACAGGTTCTACTTCCTCATAATCCGTGCCGTCAACCGGCTTTTGAGCAAACGCGGCGTTACAGAGGAGAGCGGCATAATCAGGAGAACATTCGACCTGCTCGGTATACTCTTCATAGTCCGGAACATCGAGCGCATAGGGGATCACATAACTCGGATAGCCGAGAACCCCAGCGAGATAAACGTGCCGTACCTCAAGGAAAAGTTCAGCCAGATGATGGCCCAGATAGAGGAGAGGGACCTGGGCAAGATAGACAGGCTCATGCTTGAGTTGAAGGGCGAGATACGCTCCATCGATTACCGTCAGTCAATAGCCCTTGAAAGCTACCGCAGGATTCTGGAGTACCTTGAGAATATCGGCGAGACGATAATCAACATGGCCCTTAGCTGAAGTTCCTATCTTTTCGTTTCCACAATCCTTTTAACCGTTCGAGGACTTTTTATTACGGTGGTTCTCATGGTTGCGATAATAGTTCACGGCGGTGCCGGCACGATAAGGAATGAGGAGCGCATTCCAAAGGTCATCGAGGGCGTTAGGGAGGCTGTTCTGGCCGGCTGGCGCGAACTCAAGAGAGGCTCGGCTTTAGACGCTGTTGAGGAAGCCGTCAAAGCCCTTGAGGACAATCCTCTCTTCAACGCGGGCACCGGAAGCGTCCTCACCCTCGACGGCAAGGTCGAGATGGACGCGGCAATAATGCGCGGAAGAACCCTCGAAGCCGGCGCCGTTGCAGGGATATGGGGTGTTAGGAATCCCATAAGCGTCGCGAGGAAGGTGATGGAGAAGACCGACCACGTGCTCCTCAACGGCGAGGGCGCGGTTAAGTTCGCCCGGCTCATGGGCTTCGAGGAGTACAGCCCGGTGACCGACGAAAGGCTGAAGCAGTGGGAGGAGCTGAGGAAAAAGCTCGTTGAAAGCGGAGAAACTAAGCACTGGAAGAAGCTCAACGAGCTGATCAAGGAGTATCCCGAAGTCCTTAGGAGCACGGTCGGGGCGGTCGCCTTCGACGGCGAGGAGGTCGTTGCCGGAACGTCCACCGGCGGGGTGTTCCTCAAGATGTTCGGCCGCGTTGGTGATACTCCAATAATCGGAGGGGGAACCTACGCCAACGAAGTTGCCGGGGCTTCCTGCACGGGACTCGGCGAGGTGGCGATAAAGCTCGCCCTGGCCAAGAGCGCCACCGACTTCGTCAGGCTTGGAATGGACGCCCAGGCTGCGAGCGATGCAGCCATAAGCCTCGCAACGCGCTACTTCGGCGCCGATACGATGGGCATAATAATGGTTGATGCCAAGGGCAACGTGGGCTTCGCGAAGAATACGAAGCACATGAGCCACGCCTTCATGAAGGAGGGGATGGACGAACCCGTAGCGGGGGTTTGAGCCATCGACAGAGCGCTCCGGGACATCTGGCTCCTCAATTTCTCGACCTTCTTTTTCTTCCTGGGAATAAGCGTAGTCAACCCCATAATATCGCCCTTCGCGATAACCCTCAACGCCACCCCCTTTCTCGTTGGCCTGGTCGCAGGGGTTGCCTCCGTCGTCTCGCTGTTCTCAAAGCCCATAGGCGGCCTCATCGGCGACAGGGGCTACAGGTTCCAGGCCATGATGGCCGGCAACGTCCTGGGAATGCTGGCCGGGCTCCTTTACATAACCTCTGCGCTCCTTGGAAACCTGTGGATATTCGCTTTCGCCAGGGCGATTCACGGCTTCTCCATGGGGATATTCTTTCCTTCAAGTTTATCCACGGCCGTTGACCTCGCACCTGAGGGACGCGTCGGCGAGACGCTGGGCTGGAGGGGCATGATGTTCTCCCTCGGCAACATAATCGGCCCGGCCCTTGGCGGCTACCTCTCCGACCTCCTCGGCTTTGTGGGAGCCTTCTCCTTCACGGTGGCGTTCTCCCTCGTTGGCCTCGCCCTCGTGGTCCCGGTCTGGCTCGATGGCAGAAGGGCCGTTGCCAGGAGGGGGGAGAGGCACGGGGACGTCAGCTACTCGGAGCTCCTCAGGAGCTATTTCGTTGCCGCATCGCTGGCGCTGTTCTTCTTCTCCTTCTCCTACGCCGGCGTCATAACTTACCTCCCCGCGCTCTACAAGGTACTGGGCATGTCCCAGAGCCTGTTCGGCTTCTACATGATGGTCATCGGGATATCGAGCTTCGTAATGAGGCTCGTTGGCGGCAAGAGTGCCGACAGGATGGGCCCGATTCCGGTCATAAGGGCGGGCATGCTCCTCGTTATCCTCGGCTACATAGTGCTGATCCTTTACAGGCTCCCGCCCCGCTCCTACGTCAGTGCATTCATCATCGGGGCCGGCTTCGGCCTCTCCGTTCCCGCGATGCAGTTAATGGCCCTTGGAAACCTTCCTCAGAAGATAAGGACGATGGGTTCGAGCGTCTACACGATGTTCTTTGACCTCGGAATGCTCGGCGGTCAGGTGACCCTCGGCTACGTCGCCGGCATCAGGGGCTACGCCGGGGTCTTCCCGCTGCTCCCGTTCATAGCGGCCGCATCACTTATAATAGTCCACGCACCCCTCATACTGGGAGGTAGGAAAAAATGAAGATTAGGGTCTCCTACGGAACCGCCATAGCGATGGGGCTGATAAAGGCCCGGATGCTGGCCAGACCAACCACCGCGTACCTCATGACTTATCACGACGGCCGCTGCCGCAACAACTGCGCCTTCTGTCCCCAGGCTAGGGGAAGCGGGGCGGACCTCAAGAGGCTGTCGCGCATAACCTGGCCTGCCTTTGATGTGGAAGAAGTCATTGAACGCCTTCCAGCGGGCGGTTTTGCGAGGATATGCCTCCAGACGGTTGACTATCCTGGCCTGGTCTCCGACGTCGTCGAACTCCTCGACCTCTTCCAGCCGCTGGGCCTTCCGGTCTCGGTCTCGATAACCCCCGTGGACAGGGGCACTCTTGTGGAGTTCAAATCAAGGGGGGTTGACTACATCGGCGTTGGCCTCGACGTGGCCAGCGAGAGGCTCTATCCGGAGATAAAGGACTCCCTCTACTCCTGGGACGACATGTGGCGCTTCACGAAAGACGTCATCGACGTCTTTGGCAATGGAAAGGCCCTCGTGCACCTGATAATCGGCCTCGGAGAGACGGATAGGGAGGCCGTGGAGGCCATTGGGCGGGCGTATTCGATGGGTGCCTGGGTTTCCCTCTTCGCCTTCACGCCCATAAGGGGAACCCGCCTTGAGAACGCGAAGCCCCCGAGCCTTGCCAGGTACAGGAGAATCCAGGTGGCCCACTATCTCATAAAGGAGGGGCTCGCCGCGCCGGAGGATTTCGAGTTCGATGAGAAAGGCTTCCTCGTCAGGTTTGGAATCGATGTTGATGAGCTTGCCTCGGTGATTCCGCCCGAGATATTCGCCACCCACGGCTGTCCAGGCTGCAACAGGCCGTACTACAACGAAAGGCCAAAGAAAGAACCCTACAACTTCCCCGAAAGTCCTGGGAGGGACTACGTGAGGCGCGTTCTTGACTCTATCCTGTGAGGAGCCTGATTATCTCGTTGAACTCCTCCCGCGAGAATCTCTCCCCGACCCTTTCTCCCCTCGCTATCCTCATGAGCGTTTGGACGAAGCGGTAAAGCTCCTCGTCGTCCTTCACCAGGTCCAGCGTAACGTCCATGTCCTTGGATATCTCGCCGAGCCGGTTCTCCTCCTTCATTATGAACAGGATGTCCCCGAGCCTCTTTATTCCGAGCCGGTAGAGGTCTTCGCTGGGTGCGCGATACACTCCCCGCACCGCGCACTTCACGGCTCCCCTGCAGTTGTCCTCCTGAAGGAATACATCCGCGAGTCTGAAGCAGGCCTCGAAGTAGAACTCCGGCTCCTCGTCCCTCGCCAGCTCCATTATCTCGTCCAGCTTCCGCTTGGCGGTCTCCAGGTCTCTGGCGTTCTCCGCCTCTATGGCCTCCCTGAAGAGCCTCATGATCCTCTCACGCCGGTTCAGGGGTTCGTACTTTATCACCATCATCCCTCACCCCGGCTCTCAAGCCAGGCCTTCTCAAAATCCTGCCAGACATCCTCAAACCTCTTCTCCACGCGCCACCGTCTCCGGAATGCGTTGAGGAGCACGGTTATGTCTCTTTTGAGAAGCTCGTAACTCTCCGGACGGGCGGTCGTGACGTACTGGGCCCAGTCGATTATGAAAACGCCTCCGTCGTGGGTCAGAACCACGTTGAACTCGCTCATGTCCGAGTGAACGATGCCGAAGCGGACTATCTTAAGGTACTCATCCAGGACGGCCTCAAGTATCTCCCCCGCTTCCTCCCTGGATAGGTCTGTGTCGCGAAGCTCGGCCAGCTCGGTTCCCTCTATGAACTCCATGACGACGGCGTGTCGGTTCCACGCTATCGGCCTCGGCACCCTGGCTATCGGGCTCAGCAGGGTCAGTGCCTCGTACTCTTTCTTTGCGATGAGCCTCGAAACGTAGAGCCAGCTCGTGTGTCTTTTGTCCTGGAATACGTGCCCGTGATAGGCCGCTTTTCTTGAGGCGGTTCTGCCGCCTATGCGGTTGAACTTGACCGCCACCTTCTCTCCCGAGGGTGTTATCCCGACGTACACATCGGCGTCCTTCCCCACGCCTGCCTGGGCGGTGCTTATGGCCTCCACAACGCCTTTCTTCGCGAGCGCCCTTATCGCCAGAACGTCGTAGCCGTGTATCGTGAGCTGGTAGCCGATGTATCCTATATCGCTCCTCCTTCTGACGAGGGAGAGGTCGTCGAGCTTGCCAAGCCTGAATGATGCGGTTTCCACGTCAACCCTTGCGAACCTGGCTATGTCCTCCAGGGGAACCCACCTGTGGTGCCGCATGTTCAGCTCTACCCCTCTGAGTACCCTGAAGTCTAAATCCCGCAGGTTGGGATAGGCTTCGAGTGCCAGCAGCTTGCTCACCATCTCCTTTCCCTGAAGTCGCTTCCGGGCCGGGATTTATAAAGGTAGTTGGCCGCTTCCTTCCAACAGGCTTTTAAACGCTTAGCCATTTATCGAAACTATGCGGAAAAGGCTCCTTGCCCTTATAAGCCTCGGCTGGGTCTTCAACTACGCCCACAGGATGGCAATCCCTCCCCTCATTCCAATGATAAAGGCAGAGCTGGGGATAAACAACGCCGAGGCCGGGCTTTTGATGACGGCCCTGCTTTTACCCTACGCGCTCATACAGGTTCCAGCCGGGTACATCGGTGACCGCTTTGGGCGGAAGAGGCTCCTTGTCCTCAGCATAATCGGCTACTCGCTCTCATCCGCCCTCATAATCTTTGCCCGCGAGTACTGGGAACTGCTCGCGGTTCGGGCACTGTACGGCCTCTTCTCCGGCCTCTACTATGCCCCGGCGACGGCGCTGATAAGCGAGGTCTACCGCGAGAGGAAGGGCTCCGCGCTGGGCGTCTTCATGGTCGGCCCGCCCGTCGGCAGCGGGATAGCCCCCCTGATAGTCGTTCCCATAGCGATGAGCCTCGAATGGCGCTACGCCTTCCTGGGGCTCTCGGCGCTGAGCCTGGCAATCGGAATAGCCCTTGCCTTCGCCGTTAAGGGGGAGGTCTCAAAACCTTCGAGGGTCACTTTCTCAATCCCCCGGAACGTTTTTCTGCTCAGCGCGGCGAACTTCATAGTCCTGGCGGCTTTCTTCGGCCTCCTCACGTTCCTGGTATCTTTCCTTGTGAACTCGGGCGTCTCCCTTGAAACCGCGTCCCTGCTGTTCTCCCTTCTCTCGGTTATCGGAATCGCAGGTTCCCTCTTCGGCGGCGGCCTCTACGACAGAATAGGGAGGAGGAGCATAGCGGTGGTCTTCGGTCTCAACGCCCTCCTCACACTGATTCTTGCCCTAACGGCTTCCCTCTGGGTGATAATTCCCCTGGGGCTGGCGTTCTATTCGGTCGGCGCCATAGTCACCGCATACACATCGGAAAAGGCCACCGGGGAGAACCTCGGCTCGGTCATGGGCTTCGTCAACATGGTCGGGTTCTTTGGTGCAACCGTCGGTCCGTACCTCGTTGGGCTCCTCATTGACGGCTTCGGCTATGAGAAGGCGTTTCTCTCAATACCCGCCATGTACCTGCTGGCGTGGGGGATAATTCGGGTGGAAGAAAAGCTGGAAAAGAAGGAAATCAGCCGTACATGACTTCGTGCATAGCTATCTGCTGCGCCAGCTTCTGCTCCGAGCTGAAGACCTTCTCTATTGCCTTAAGGAAGTCGTCCTGGATGACGTGCTCGCGCCTCGCCCTTATGGCGAACATGCCTGCCTCGGTCGCTATGGCCTTCAGGTCGGCCCCGCTGGCTCCCTCCGTCATCTCCGCTATGATGCGCAGGTCGACGTCCTTGAGGTTCATCTTCCTGGTGTGAACCTTGAGTATCTCCAGTCTTCCGCGGAAGTCCGGCAACGGAACCTCTATCAGCCTGTCAAACCTTCCGGGCCTCAGCAGAGCCGGATCGAGGATGTCCGGCCTGTTAGTTGCCGCTATCACCTTGACGTTCCCGCTCGGATCGAAGCCGTCCATCTCTGCCAGGAGCTGCATCAGGGTTCTGTTGACTTCCCTCTCGCCACCGGTTGTCTCGTCCATCCTCTTTGCGCCTATTGCATCGATTTCATCGATGAATATTATTGTTGGGGCCTTTTCCTTGGCCAGTTCAAAGAGTTCGTGAACCAAGCGGGCGCCCTCGCCTATGAACTTCCTCACCAGCTCGCTGCCGACGACCTTTATGAAGGTGGCGTTGACCTCGTGGGCGAGTGCCTTCGCCATGAGGGTCTTTCCACAGCCCGGCGGGCCGTAGAGGAGAACGCCCTTCGGCGGTTCAATCCCTACCCTCTCGAAGAGCTCCGGGTGCCTGAGCGGAAGCTCCACTGCCTCCCTCAGCTCCTGGAGCTGCCTGTCGAGGCCTCCAACGTCCTTGTAGCTGACCTCTGGTCTCTCAATGACCTCAAAACCGAGAACGCTCGGGTCCTTTTCACTGGGGAGGAGCTCAACGACCGCCATCGTCCTCTGGTCGAGGGCAACCCTCGCTCCAGGACGCAGGTTCTCCCGCTCTATCCACGGCGCTATCCTGACAACGAAGCGCGGGCCGTTGTAGTTCTGGACTATTGCCCTGTCCTCGTCGAGCAGCTCTAGGAGTGTGCCCGCGAAGGCCGGGGGCTGTCTCAGCCGGGACATCTCCATCCTAAGGCGAGAGAGCTCCCTCTCCAGCCTCTCCTTATCGGCCTCCAGGGTTCTCACCTGGAGTTCAAGCTGTCTAATCCTCCTTTTGAGATACATGATGTAATCATCGTACTCGTCCGATGGTTTGACTCCGACGTCTTCAACGCTCATAATCTTTCACCTCTCACGTTTCAAACTGTGTAGAAGGGTCTTTTTAACTCTATCTTTTCCATGCATGCTTTGAGGCACTCGGCTTTATATACCTTTGGTACGGGATGTGCGGATTTTTCCTGACTTAATTTTGAAGTAATAGAACCCTGGTTTATTTGCGAAATTCTTATTAACTTCGAGTACCAACTATAATGGGGTTATAGCAAGGGGTGGGATGTAATGAGAGTTGAGATAAAGTTCAGGCCCGCAAAGGAGGGCACGATTCTCCCGTTTAATTATAACTACGACGTTTACGCTCAGCTTCTTGAGAAGATGGCCATAGTTTCGCCCGAAATAGCTCGGGAGGCCGAAGTAAGTCACGTTGATTATTTCACCTTCTCCCGCATCATGGTCAGGAAGCGTGAACTGATACCCGACAGGGGAATAAAAGTGCTCTCCGACGACGTTTCCCTCTACGTCTCCTCGTCTTCCAGCGAGTTGATAAAGGCCGTGGTGGAGGGCTTTATTGACAGCCCGATTCTTCAGCTGGGTGATGCCGCCTTCATAGCGGACGACATCAAAATTCTGAAAGAGCCCAGAATACGGGATGGGGCGCTCTTTTCAACTCTCAGTCCAATAATGGTCAGGACGGTCAAGCTCAGCGGCAACAAGATGAAGATATGGGACCTCTATCCGAGTGAAGAGGCCTTCTTCGACAAGCTCCGCAAGGTAATGCTGATGCGCTACTCCGCGATACTCGGCACCATGCCCGAGGAAAAGGACTTCACGATAGACGTGGTGAAGTTCAAGCCCGTCAGGATTCTCGTCAGGGACACCTACTACCGCGGCTCCCTCATGATATTCCGCTACCGCGGCTCCCTGGAGATAGCCCGCTTCGGCTACGAAAACGGCTTCGGCGAGAAGACGCGCTACGGCTTTGGAATGGTCAAAGTGATCGATGAAGAGCCCAGACGAGAAGGCCAAGAGTGAGTTCTATCAGCCACACAACCGCAACCAGTTTGGGCTCCGTCACCCTAACCCGTTTCATTATTGTCCCCAGGAAGCTGGGGTACGGCGGCGCCTGAAGCGTTCCATCCGGCAGAACCTTCGTTCTTCCGTGCCTTCTCACGCCAAAGCGAACCCCGACCGCCTTTATCATGAAATCCAGGAAGTGGGGAATCAGGAGCAACGCCGCGTAGGCCTCGACCTTTCCGGTGATGGCGATGAGGCCTATCAATGCGCCGGCGCTGAGTGTTCCTGTGTCGCCCGGAAAAACCCTCGCAGGATACCTGTTCCACCAGAGGAACCCGAGAACCGTTCCCAGGCCGGTGAGGGCAACGAGCCTCGCATCCCCATCGGTTATGGCCGCTAAAACACCGAGGATTACTGCGGAAGTGCCCATCTCCAGTCCGTTGAAGCCGGCCAGCAGGTTCACCAGGTTCGCCGAGCCCGTGACGAAGAGGGCCGCGAAGACGGGGTACAGGATGCCGAGGTTGATCGTGTAGCCGAAGACGTTAACCTCCGGCGCGACGCCGAAGAACGCCACCGGGACGGAGACTACGAGCGAGAGAACGACCTTGTGAAGCTGTCTCAAATTCGTCAGGTCGTCTATGATTCCGACGACCCCGAAGAGCAGGAAAACCAGAATAACCCTCGCGATTTCCTCGCTCATGAAGGGCGAGAGTGCCACGGGGAAGGCGAGGAGGATTGCTACTCCCCCCATCTCAGCCACTTCCGGCAGGTCCATCTTGTGGATGTCTCTCCCGATTATTCCTGCCCTCTTCATTCTCGCGGCTATGTAAGGGGTAAGGATGAGCGTCAGGGTTAAACCTATAAGTGGAGCGGCCGCTATCATATTTAGACACCCGACTCCCTTAGGGCTGGCCAAAAATAAATCCTTCGGTGGATATCATGGATGTGAGGCTCGTAGTTTTTGATCTCGACGGGACGCTGGTCGGCGCGCCCAAACCCTTCGCGGAACTCAAGGAGGAGCTTAAATCGAGGCTCTTGGGAATGGGGATACCCAAGGAAACGCTCGGCGATCTGACTCCCATGTACGAAAACCTGCTCAGAATATCACGCGAGACCGGGAGGGACTTCTGGGAGCTTTATTCTATCCTTGTCGAGCTTGAAGTCGAGAGGATAGGGGAGAGCTTTCTCTTTGAGGGGGTTCTGGACGTTCTGAATTTTCTGAGGGAAAATGGCATCGAGATGGCAATAATGACCAGAAGCTCCCGGAAGGCGACTCTGAAGGCACTGGAGATGCACGGAATAAGGAAGTACTTCCGGATAATCTCGACGCGGGACGACGTCCCCTCCGGAGAACTCAAACCGAACGCCGGGCAGCTGGAGCGGATAATCGAGTCCTTCGGCGCCGAACCCACCAAGGTTCTGGTGGTGGGCGACCACGGCTACGACGTACTCCCTGCCAGGGCACTCGGCGCTCTGAGCGTCATGGTGACTGGGCATACCGCAGGGAGGATGAGCTTTTCGGTGGACTCCACGCCGGATTTTGAGGTTCAGGATATGCCGGGTTTTCTGACCCTTCTAGAGAACATTTTAAATGCCTACGTTGTCGTCCCGGCCTACAACGAGGAGAAGACCCTCGGGAGCGTCCTGGACGACCTGCTCAGGTACTTCAGGCGGGATGAGGTAGTGGTAGTTAACGACGGCTCCAGGGACGGGACGAGGGAGATAGCGCGCTCCTACGGCGTCCACGTGCTGAACCATCTCGTCAACAGGGGTCTGGGCGGTGCACTCGGAACTGGAATCGCCTACGCCCTCAGGCAGAACGCCAGGCTGATACTCACCTTCGACGCCGACGGCCAGCACCTCGTGAGCGACGCCCTGCGCGTCATGAGGCCCGTTGCTGAGGGAAGGGCTGACTTTGCGGTTGGTTCGAGGCTCAAGGGCGACACAAGCCAGATGCCCTTCGTGAAGCGCTTTGGAAACTTCGTTCTCGACGCGATAACCGCCGTCTTTGCCCGAAAATACGTGAGCGACAGTCAGAGCGGTCTGCGCTGTCTCAGCAGAGAATGTGCCTCCAGAATAAGGATAACGTGCGACCGCTACGCGGTTTCGAGTGAGATTATAATCGAGGCCGCTAGGAACCGATGCCGCATCGTTGAGGTGCCTATCCGTGCAGTCTACACAGAGTACTCGATGAAGAAGGGAACGAACGTTTTGGAGGGTGTTAAGATAGCCCTCAACCTGCTGTTTGACAAGATGAGGTGATGGGGATGTACGCCGTTCAGTACATAGCCATAGTTGTGGTATTGGCTCTGATGTTCTACGTGATTGGGAAGTACGGAAAGAAAGAGTTTGAATGGGGGGATTTCCTCTTTTGGGAGGCCATCCTTCTTGGTCTCTTGGTGGTTTCAATCTTTCCTCTCCAGATAGCGGAGGAGATTAGGAAGCTTCTCGGCCTTGGTAGGGGACTCGATGCCCTCTTTGTCCTCAGCATCGGCCTGTCCTACATAATGATATTCAAGGTGTATCTGGCGGTTGACAGAACCGAGCGGGAGATAACCGAGCTGACGCGGAAAATCGCCATTGAGCTTGAGGAAATGAACGGAAGGCTGAAGAAAATCGAGGAGAAGCTTTAATCTACGAACTCCCCGAAAAGCTCCTCCAAAAAGACCCGCACCCGCTCCTTCGGGAGTTTAAACTGTCTTATCCTGACTATCCCTTTTTCCTGTGCTTCCTTCAGGAGAATCTCCGTTGCCTCGTTTGGGTACATCTCCTCGTAGACTATCTCCCGGATTCCAGCGTTGATCACCAGCTTGAAGCATGTGTCGCAGGGGAAGTGAGTGACGTAGAGCGTCGCTCCTTCTAGGCTTATGCCTTTTCTAGCCGCCATAGCTATGACGTTCTGCTCCGCATGGACGGCCCTGTGGCAGTGGCCGTCGACGATGAGGCATCCGGCGTCTATGCAGTGCTCCATGCCCCTCGGCGCACCGTTGTATCCGGTTGCAAGGATGTATCCATCCTTTACAGCCACCGCTCCTACCCTCAGGCGCGGACAGGTCGCCCTGAGCGATACAAGCTTGGCTATGAGCATGAAGTACTCGTCCTTGGTGGGCCGGATGCGCTTTATCCTCTCGGCCCGTTCCCTGTCAAGTACTATCTCCACCGGCATAGGCATCACTGCATCATGCGCTGGTTGAACATGTTGTTGCCGTGAAGCTCGACGAGTATCCGGAATATTCTCTCATCGTAGCTCGGGTGGGTTTCTATCCTCGGAACCTTCTGGCGTCTCTCTATGGACGGCTCTATGCTGGGCACGGCGCTCAGTCTTACATTGGCCCTGAGGTCCTCGTAGTATTTGAGCTCCTCAAGGGCATGCTTCAGGCTCATGGGCACGTTCAGCAGTCTGAGTGCTGATTCGTCCGCCAGAAACTCCCTGCTCTTGAGAAAGTTCGCTCTGGCGACTTCGTAGAGAGCGTAGAGGAGCAGCGCCGCCAGCGTAACGCTCGGCCTGTGGGCGAGGAGTATCAGTATCCCCGTGAAGACCATCATCAGGTACCTGCCGTACGCCAGCACAGGGAATACCTTGGTATCCCCGTTCTTTATGTGGCCCAGCTCGTGGGCGGCGACCGCGAGTATCTCCTCCCTGTCGAGCACCTCGAAAAGACCGAGGGAGAGCACTATAGTGTTTTTGAAGGAGTACGCGTTTGGTATGTAGTCGTCCAGGATGTATATTCGCGGCATTGTAATCCCGGCCTTGCTGGCCATCTCCGCTATGCCGTCGTAGAGCCAGGGCATCTCACTCCTCTGCAGGGTTACGTAATTGCCTTTGACGTCCCTGGTTGAGACCCAGATGTAGAGGAGTACTACGGAGCCGAAGGCAGCCACCGCTATCTTGAGGCCAAGCTCCTTTAGGGCCATCACCGCCAGCAAAACCTCAAGGGCCATGATGATGAACAGCATCTTTCATCACTTTTTAATTCTGGACAGGTATGCGTAGGTTGCCTCCCTGAAGTTTGTCATCAGTGCGTCGAGGATGCTCTGGACGACCCGCTCTTCGAACTCCTCCCTGGTTGTCGTTATGGAATAGACGTATCTCATCCCACCCCTGCCCTTCTCGACGCTCCTTCTGAGAAGGCCGCGCTCGCACAGGCGGTTCATGAGGATGCTTACCGTGGAGCGCCTGATGTCCGGGTGCTTCACCTTCATGTACTCATAGACCTGACCTGCGGTGGCAACCTGAACCTTCCACATGTGCTCCATTATCTCGGCTTCGAGGGGTGGAAGAACTGCCTTTATACCCTCCTCGGTGAGCTTGAATTCATGCGGTTCCATGGTTCATTCCTCCTTCGTCCTGTTCTATGTAGGGTGCCCAAGCTAAAAAGTTTTTGTGCTTTTTGATGCTCTAATGCACATTCCGGTTCATTCGTTCGAGTGATTAGGTTTTTAAATTCACCCGGGGAATACCTATGGGCGTGGGCCGGTGGCCTAGTCGGGACAGGGCGTCGGCCTCCGGAGCCGAAGGTCGCGGGTTCAAATCCCGCCCGGCCCGCCAGTAACACAAACTTTTGCAGGGCAAAAGTTTGATCAAAAGCTTGTGATTCCTTTTGAGTGGTCATGTTCTTAGGGTTTTGTTTTAGTGGTGACTTTATAAGGGGATTCATCGCCAAAAGGGCGCTTTTTAACGGGTTCAACTTCACCCGCGCTCCTCCGGAGCGCTAAAAAAGCCGAACCTATTGAAGGTTGCCTTCGTGGAATGAATCTAAATCAACTGCCAATTTAAGTGAAAAATCCCTTCCAAATAGCAATCCACAAAAGAATCACGAACTTTGGTGAAGCTTTTTCCAAAAGCTTCCTGTACTCTCAAACCCCCAGAGTGGGGCTTCGTCCCACAACCCCGTTTTTCTCTAGCTACGTGCTTTTGATGAAACTTTTTCTAAAAGGTTCCTTGGTCAAGCTTTGCTTGCCCAAAGGTTGCCGGGGTCAAGCTTAAAAGCGCCTTCTCCAACGCCATTCGGTGAGGCTCATGGCGATATACTTCATAGGGCTTGGTCTCTACGACGAGAAGGACATCACGCTCAAAGGGCTTGAAGTGGCTAGAAAGTGCGACCTGGTCTTCGCTGAGTTCTACACGTCTCTTCTGGCCGGAACAACGCTGGACAGGGTTGAGGAGCTCATCGGAAAGCCCATAAGAAGGCTCAGCAGGGAGGAGGTCGAACTTCACTTCGAGCGCATCGTGCTGAGCGAGGCCAGGGAGAAGGACGTGGCTTTTCTGACCGCCGGCGATCCGATGGTGGCAACGACGCACTCCGACCTCCGGATAAGGGCCAAGGAGCTCGGAATCGAGAGCTACGTCATCCACGCCCCGAGCATCTACTCAGCGATAGCGGTAACCGGACTGCAGATATACAAGTTCGGCAAGAGCGCAACCGTCGCCTATCCGGAGAAGAACTGGTTTCCCACGAGCCACTACGATGTGATAAAAGAGAACATGGAAAGAAACCTGCACACGATGCTCTTCCTCGACATAAAGGCCGAGCAGAACCGCTACATGACGGCCAACGAGGCGATGGAGATACTGCTCCAGGTAGAGGAGATGAAGAGGGAAAACGTCTTCACCCCCGATACTCTGGTGGTTGTCCTCGCGAGGGCCGGCTCACTGAACCCGACGCTCAGGGCGGGATACGTTCGGGACATGCTCAATGAGGACTTTGGACGGCAGCCCCACGTGATGGTCGTTCCGGGCAGGCTCCACATAGTCGAGGCCGAGTACCTGGTGGCCTTCGCAGGGGCTCCGAAAGAGATACTCGACGGAATCTAGCGAAAGCTTTATATTTTCCCCTCCGCCCACTAATTTCGGGATGGGCCCGTGGTCTAGCCTGGTTATGACGCCGCCCTCACACGGCGGAGGTCCGGGGTTCGAACCCCCGCGGGCCCACCATAGGGAACTTTACTTGTGCGAAGTTTCATCCTGAGTGCCGGTTTTTCTCTTCCGAAACTGCAGTCCCGCCCACATCTGTCCACTAAACGTTATAAAGGCCATCGCTTTACTTCGTCTTTAGGTGGGTTACGTTGGAGAAGGACGCTCATAGGTTCGAGCTCAACGGTGCTTTCGTTCTGATTCCCAAAAAACCTGATTTGAAGTATCTCTACATCGAGATAACCAACCGCTGCAACCTCCGCTGTGAGATGTGCTTCAAGCAGTACTGGGAGGACCCCGAGGGGGATATGGACTGGGGGCTGTTCCTCAAAATTCTTGACGACGCCGAGGAGCTCCCCGAACTGGAGATGGTATACTTTGGGGGCATAGGCGAGCCAACGGTTCATCCGAGGTTCATGGACATGGCCAGGGAGGTCAGGAGGCGGGGATTTGCGCTGGGAATAAGCACCAACGGCTTTCTTCTCACGGACAAACGTATAGAAGAGCTCGTTGAGCTTGGCCTCGACCTGATATACTTCTCGGTGGACTCCGTGCCCACCCAGCCGGTGGACATAGGCCATATAAAGCCAGACGTGACGGGTTCCAGGATTAGGAAGATTCAGGAGGTCAAGAAAAGGCTCAACAGCGACGTCCCGCACATAGGGGTTGAGGTGGTGGTCACCAAGGAGAACTACACCGAGCTCGTGGACATAGTCCACTACGTGGGATCGCTGGGCGTTGATACGGTCCTCATCTCAAACCTGATTCCGATAACGAAGGAGCACGCGGAGCTGATAGTGTACGACGGAAGCGTTGACATGAAGCCGATAGTGGACAAGCTTGAAGCCGTTTATCACGGCTACATCTACAAGCTCGCGGAGTTCTCCCTGAGGACGGAGAGGCACTGCGAGTTCGTGGAGAAGAACGTGGCCGTCATACGGTGGGACGGCGAGGTCGCCCCCTGCTACCGCTTCCTCCACACGTACCCGGAGATAGTATTCGGAAGGGAGAAACGGGTGCTCGCGTACTCCTTTGGGAACGTTAAGGAGAAGAGCCTGAAGGATATATGGACCAGCAGGGACTATTCCTGGTTCCGCTTCGTTGTCAGGAATTCGCTGTATCCAAGCTGCGCGGACTGTCCGCTCAACGAGTCTTGTTCCTTCGTGTGGGACACTGAGTCCGACTGCTGGAGCAACAGGCCGAGCTGTGCCGACTGCCTCTGGGCGAGGCGCATAGTGCTCTGCCCGATACCCGAAAAAGGCATGAAAGGATTTTGGTGAATTTAAATTCATGCTTTTACTAATCTTTCTATTTTGGTTGGAGACTTTTAATTTCAAAAAACTTTACCTCGATATTTGTTAAACTAATGTGCTTATCATTACATTAATGTTGCATTCTTTTGCTTTCGTCAAATTTATTAGCATCAATGTACAAAAATGTTTCACAAGAACTGCTGGAGGCTTCGAAATATGTTTGCGTATTGGGGAAAAATTTTGAGAGTGAACTTGACGGATGGGACCATTAAGGAGGAGCACTTTGACGAGGAGTTCGCGAAGAAGTGGCTGGGGACGAGGGGTTTCGGTATCTACTATCTCCTCAAGGAGATGGACGCCACTGCGGACCCTCTGAGCCCGGAGAATAAGATTATATACGCCACCGGCCCTCTGACCGGTACGACCGCGCCCACCGGCGGGAGGTACATGGTCATAACCAAGAGCCCGCTGACCGGCTACATCGCCATGGCCAACTCCGGTGGCTTCTTCGGTGCGGAGCTGAAGTTCGCGGGCTGGGACGCCGTCATAGTTGAGGGTGCCTCGGATCACCCGGTTTACCTCTACATCAACGATGAGAGCGTCGAGCTTAGAGACGCGAGCCATCTCTGGGGCAAAACCTCCGGCGAGACTGAGGAGGCTCTCAAGGAGGAGATTGGCGACAACCGCATCAGAATGGCACTTATAGGCCCTGCCGGTGAAAACCTCGTGAGGTTCTCGGCCGTTATGAACGATGAGCACCGCGCCGCCGCCAGGGGTGGCGTTGGGGCCGTCATGGGAAGCAAGAAGCTGAAAGCCATCGTCGTCCGCGGCCACAAGCGCGTTGAGGTCGCCGACAGGGCGAAGTTCACGAGCGTCGTCAAGGAGAAGACCGACAAGCTGAGGAACGACCCCGTTGCCGGTGGAGGTTTACCAAAGTACGGAACGGCCGTTCTCGTGAACATCATCAACCAAAACGGTCTGTATCCGACGAGAAACTTCCAGGACAGCCAGTTCGAGTACGCGGAGGAGCAGAGCGGTGAGGCCATGACCGCCAAGTACCTGATAAGGAACAAGCCCTGCTACGCCTGTCCGATCGGCTGTGGAAGGGTGAACAAGCTCCCGACAACGGGTGTTACAGAGGGACCTGAATACGAGAGCATCTGGGCGCTCGGTGCCCACAACGGAATAAACGACCTTGCGACTATAATCGAAGCCAACCACTGGGCCGATGAGTACGGTCTGGACACCATAAGCCTCGGTGGAACCCTCGCAACCGCGATGGAGCTCTACGAGAAGGGCATCCTCAAGCAGGAAGACCTTGGAGAGGAAGCTCCCCCGTTCAGGTGGGGCAACAGCGAGGTTCTCCACTACTACATCGAGAAGATCGCCAAGAGGGAAGGCTTCGGAGACAAGCTGGCCGAAGGCGGCTACCGTCTGGCCGAGATGTACGGCCACACCGAGTACTTCATGGGCGTCAAGAAGCAAGAATTGCCCGCCTACGACCCGCGCGGAGCAGAAGGCCACGGCCTCGGTTACGCCACCAACAACCGCGGCGGCTGCCACATCAAGCAGTACATGATAAGCCCCGAGATTCTCGGCTACCCGTACAAGATGGACCCGCACGACATCGGCGACGAGAAGGTCAAGATGGTCATCCTCTTCCAGGACCTCACGGCGCTCATCGACGCCGCCGGGCTGTGTGTCTTCACGACCTTTGGACTCGGCGCCGATGACTATCGCGATATGCTTAACGCGGCCCTCGGCTGGGACCTCTCGACCGAGGAGTACCTCAAGATAGGCGAGCGCATCTGGAACGCCGAGAGGCTGTTCAACCTGAAAGCAGGCCTCGACCCGCTCAAGGAGGACACCCTGCCGAAGAGACTGCTTGAGGAGCCCGTCAGGAACGGGCCGAACAAGGGTCACGTCGTCAGGCTCCACCTCATGCTCCCGAAGTACTACGAGTTCCGCGGCTGGACCGGGGACGGCAGGATAACCGAGGAGAAGATGAAGGATCTCGGAATTGATGAACTCTGACCGGGTGTTGCCTTTTCATTTTTGCGTTTTTGTAACTTACAGTATTTTGTATCTACTGTTTACAAATATTTCCGGAAAAATTTCTTCATTGATATCATATGCAACAATACGTTTTAGAATCGAAATATTTATATTATGGGCGCACGATACAGTACAGTGCTCCTATGGTGGATTAGATACCCGAATGGTCTAAAAGGGCAAGTAATGAACCGAGGTGTTCTGGAATGAAGGGCTGGAGAACTGTTGTGCTGGCCATCTTCCTGATAGGCCTTGTCGCCGGAATGGCAGCTGCAGCGCCGACAAAACCCGTTGTTAGGAATATCGATACCCAGGAGAAGAACTACGGTCTGATGACCCCGAGACTGTTTAAAAAGGTCCAGAGAATGGACTGGGATCAGGAAATCAGCACGGTTATAATGTTCGACAGTCCGCAGAATCGGGACGGGGCCATAACTGTGCTGGAAACAATGGGGGCGAAGATTAAATACTCCTATAAGATAATCCCCGCCATCGCGGTCAAGATGAAGGTCAGGGACCTCCTGCTCATCGCCGGCATGATCGACACCGGGTTCTTCGGCAACACTAAGGTCTCTGGAATAAAGTTCATCCAGGAGGATTACAAGGTCCGGGTTTCGGACGCCACCTCAGTTTCCCAGATAGGGGCGGACACCGTCTGGAACTCCCTCGGCTACGATGGTAGCGGTATCGTTGTTGCGGTTATCGATACGGGTATAGACGCAAGCCACCCCGACCTCAAAGGTAAGGTCGTGGCATGGTACGACGTCGTCAACGGCAAGACCACCCCCTACGATGACAACGGCCACGGAACCCACGTTGCCGGTATCGTTGCCGGAACCGGCGCGGTCAACTCACGGTACATCGGCGTCGCCCCCGGAGCGAAGCTCGTCGGCGTTAAGGTTCTCGCCGCTGACGGCTCGGGAACCATCTCGGATATAATCGCTGGCGTTGACTGGGTCGTTCAGAACAAGGACAAGTACGGAATCAAGGTCATCAACCTCTCCCTCGGCTCAAGCCAGAGCTCGGACGGCACCGACTCCCTGAGCCAGGCAGTTAACAACGCCTGGGCTTCTGGACTTGTCGTCTGCGTTGCCGCAGGAAACAGCGGCCCCAAAACCTACACCGTCGGCTCTCCGGCCGCCGCTGACAAGGTCATAACGGTCGGGGCCGTGGACAGCACCGACACTATAGCCAGCTTCTCCAGCAGGGGTCCGACCGCCGACGGAAGGCTCAAGCCGGAAGTCGTTGCCCCGGGTGTTGACATCATCGCCCCGAGGGCCAGCGGAACCAGCATGGGCACTCCGATAGACAACTACTACACCAAGGCCTCTGGAACCAGTATGGCCACTCCGCACGTTGCGGGCGCCGCTGCCCTCATACTCCAGGCCCACCCGACATGGAGCCCGGACAAGATAAAGACTGCCTTCATCGAGACCGCCGACATAGTCAAGCCCGATGAGATAGCGGACATCGCCTACGGTGCAGGTAGGATCAACGTCTACAAGGCCATAAACTACGACAACTACGCCAAGCTCGTCTTCACCGGCTCTGTTGCCAACAAGGGAAGCTCCACTCACGCCTTCGACATCAGCGGCGCGACCTTCGTCACCGCGACCCTCTACTGGGACACCAGCTCAAGCGACCTCGACCTCTACCTCTACGACCCCAACGGAAACCAGGTTGACTACTCCTACACCGCCTACTACGGCTTCGAAAAGGTCGGCTACTACAACCCGACCGCGGGAACCTGGACGATTAAGGTCGTCAGCTACAGCGGTGCGGCAAACTACCAGGTCGACGTCGTCAGCGACGGCTCTCTGAGCCAGTCCGGTGGAACCACTCCCTCCCCCGGTCCGACACCGACCACCGACAGCCAGACCTTCACCGGTTCCGTCCACGACTTCTGGGACACCAGCGACAGCTTCACCATGACCGTCAACAGCGGCGCCACCAAGATAACCGGAGACCTGACCTTCGACACCAGCGCCCACGACCTCGACCTGTACCTCTACGACCCCAATGGAAACCTCGTTGACCGCTCTGAAACCTCCAACAGCTACGAGCACGTTGAATACCTCAATCCGGCACCGGGAACCTGGAAGTTCCTCGTTTACGCCTACAGCACCTCAGGCTGGGCCAGCTACCAGCTCGACGTCGTTGTCTACTACGGCTGAAGGCTTTTAACACCCTTTTCTTTTCTCTTTGAGGTGGTTGAAATGGGGCGGATTCTCGGGGCAGCGCTCATCCTGATGATCATCGGATTATCCCTCCCAATGGGGAGCGCTAAAATCGAGCCTTACGTTTACAAGCCAACCGTTCCCGAAACTGCCTTTTCAGTTCTTGCCCTTTACCAAACCGGGGACTATGATAGGGCTCTTGAGGGATGCGAATGGCTCGTGGCGTTGAAGACGCCCTTTGATTCATGGGGGATGGCCTACGGGGAAGAGCACATGGCAAAGTACACCGCGATGGCCATGCTGGCTCTCATGCGCGGTGAAGACGTCGCCAGGGGCCGTTACCTCGATGTTCTCAACGGCGCCGCGTACTGGCTGATATACAAGCAGAACCCCGACGGCTCGTGGGAGGACTACACCGGAACGGCGCTCGCTTTAATCGCTCTCAAGGAATTCCTGAACGGGTACATCAACGAAAACCTCACGGGATTCGAAAAGCAGGTGAGAGATGCCATAAACCGCGGGGAGGGCTGGCTGATAGAGGCCAAGCCAAAAACCGATGCAGAGCGGATATTCGGATACCTAGCCCTTGGAAAAAAGGATGAACTTGAAAAGATGAGCGTCGAAGGCGAGCTGAAAGCCTACCGCGCCTTTGCCTTGGCCTACCTCGGTGAGAGGGTTGAACTCAGCGACGATTTTGAATCCACCGTGACCATAGCTATGGCACTCTATGCGACGGGAGATGAGAAATACCGCAGGGAACTGCTCGAAAAGGAACACTTCGGGTTCTGGGGTGTTCTCCACTACCGCGTTCTCGACCTGCTGAGCGTTTCCAAGGTAGGGGGCTTTGAAGACCTGAGGGACATCGCGTGTCCGTATCTCGGGAAGATAACCCCTGGAGACGACTGGGAAAGGGTAATCCTGGCCGATTACTACCTGCTCTGCAACATGACCCCCGAACTTCCCTCCAACTATTCGGGGCTGTTTCCATGGCAGGTTGCCGAAATTGCCCGGGTGAAGGCCCTTCTCGGGGAAAACTACTCGAACGAGGTGGAGTATCTTCTAAGCACAGCCAAAAATGGCCTCTGGAAAGACTTCTACAACACCGAGTACGTGGTGTGGGTGCTCCGGGAGCTGAACGTCAGCCACGACTACGACGCCTCCCTCAGCTATCTCTCCAGCAACCTCACCTGGATGCTCAAAACGAAGGATCCAAAAACCGGAAACCCCGTTTACTACAACGTCCCCACCTACTACTTCGCCTACGCCCTTATAGTCTTCAAGGAGTTCGGCATGGAGAAGGAGCTCAACGAAACCCTGAACCTGCTCATGGAGAGGCAGTATCCCAACGGCGCGTTTCCCTACACTCCCGGCTCGGTGGCAGGACTGACCTCCACCGCAAAGGCAGTCTGGGCACTCCAGCTGGCGGAACTTGAGAACACGACCGCGTACGCCAGGGGCGTTTCGTTCCTTAGGGGTGTCCTTTACGCGGATATCCCAGAGGTCACCGTGAAGGACGGGGAAGCGAAGCTGACCAACGCCACTTTCCTTCTGATTCAGGACGGAAGGTACGTCGGGAATCTGACGGACGAGGCAGGGATATCCGGGCTGGACGGCTACGTGGTGATATATCCATCGCAAAATCTACTGATGATAGAGGCCCACGCAGTGAATGGCTTTAGGGCGGCAGAGAGAGCCGGGGAAAACAACAAAACCGCGTACCTGTACATCGGCGCCGGTGCCGCCCTGATAGCCACGGCGGTGCTCATCGCGAGAAGGAAAGAACGCGGAGAAAAGGGGAAGAGGCTATAAGCGGCCTTTTTAATTTTTCATGTCGTTGAAGCCTCTTCGTCGTTGTAGAGCTCGTCGCCAAGCTCTATCTTCTCCTCGAAGCCCTTCGAGCCCTCAAGGGTCTGTATCCTGAACATGTAGCTCTTGTACCAGTTGTAGGACGGCTTGACCTTGACCGGCAGGAGCTTCCAGGCGCGCGTTTCCTCCTCGTAGCCCCAGTTGACGTATTCGTTGAAGTTCCTGATGATGTCGGTGATGACGACCCCGAACTCGTTGAGGAGAACCCTCTGGATTTCCCTCCACTTGTCGAGCGAGCTTTCGCGCCTCGTTATGCCGAAGTAGCCAGCGCAGCCGGGCCCTTTGAGCGTCGCTATTCCCCTGCCGACGAACGCCCTTATGGCGTCAACCGTCTCGGGCGGGTCGGTGATGAAGGTGTCGAACTTGTGGAGCGCGTAGTCCGGGAGCGGCTCCCTCAAATCGAAGGTGAACATCTCGATGTTCTCGTAGCCGAGCTCGTCGGCCGTCTTCTCGATGAACTTCACGAGGCGCTCGTCTATGTCGAGAACTGCTATTCTCTTGGGAAGCCCGCTGAGCATCAGCGCTATGCTCGTGAGGTCGTCGTCGCCGAGGACGAAAACTTCTTTGTTCTCAAGGTCCCCGCGGGTGTGCATGAGGGCTATCCTGGCGACGGTGGTCTCGGGGGTAACGTAGGCCTGGTCGAAGTCGTGCTTGGGCTGCGGGCGGTCTTTGACTATCTCCTTGAACTGCTCAAGGAGGTCGCTGAACGCTGAAAGCTCGACGGTCTTGCCCTCACAGTGGGAGCAGGTGTAGTCCTTTCTGGCGCCGATTCCATACTTCTCCACCAGCTTCCTGCCGCTCTGGGTGAGAACGACGCTCGGGCCGTCGAAGGCTACGTAGCCGAGCTCGTGGAGTGCAGTAACAACGGCAACGACGAGCGGGAGCGGCTCCTCGCTGAGGTCAACGATTCTCCATACGTCTCCGCTTGCCTGGATGGCGCTCAGAACGTTTTCAACCGTTCTCTCGTAAACGGGGATGCTCGTCTTCTCCCTCACCTTCTCCACTATCTCCCTCATCGCAAGCACCTCCAGAAGCATTTTAGGTTCGTAAACGGGGTTAAGGTGGGTCTCTTTTAAGGTTTTCCCAGCGGCAAGTTTAATAAACCGTTCCCCGATTGGGTCTCCGATGATAAACCCCGTGGGAGATGACTTCGTCAAAAGGTACCGGCTTGAGTACAACCTGGACGCCCTTGAGAGGGTTAGGGGAGAAATCGGCGAAGAGGCCTATTCCCGCCTGAAAGCCCTGATAGAGTACCGCCTTTACAGAAAGGAGTTTGACCGCTCACCCATCGACGTTAAGATAGCCCTTGCCTTTTCCGCCGGTTCGGACAGCACGGCGTCCCTCAAAATACTCCGCTGGGCCGGCTTCGACGTTGTCCCTGTTATGGCAAAGCTCCCGCAGATGAGGGAGCCGGTTCTCCTCAACGCCATGACGCAGGGTGCGGTTTTCGTGGAGATACCGGGATACATGGACGAGATGAAGGAGCAGATAAGGAAGGGGGCACCCGTCTGCGGCCGCTGTCACACGATGGTCATGGACGCCATCGAAGACTACGCTAGGGAGAACGGGATAAAAATCGTTGCTTCAGGCGACCTTCTGAGCTCCGGGCTTATCTCTATCCACAGAAAGGGGGACGTGGTTGTCCTGAACCTCCCGGCCTTTCTGGCCCTTGACAAGGGCGAGGCGATAGCGACCCTCGGGCGGAAGTATGCCCTCGGCTTCGGATGCACCCTCTGGAGGTCGGCCGCAAAGAATTCGCCGGTTCTGAAGAGGTTCGGCATTCAGAGGGTTCTGAGGGAGCTTCGGGCAAGGGCACTTACTCCCGAGATGGCGGAGAGGCTGATATTCGACATCCTATCCCAGTAGCTACTCATTTCTGACCCAAAAGGTTTAAATCTGTCATCCTGAACTTCACCCAGGTGGTGGATAATGGTCACGAAAGAGGAAGTTGAGAACGTCGTTAAAGCAATCGTTGACGAGAAGTTCGTAAAATCCGTCGATGTGAACGAGAAGGGGGACGTGGCGGTCACCCTAGCGAAGGACACCCCGAACATCGACGACGTGCTGATAAAGCTCAACGCTGAGCTCGGGAGGATTGAAGGGGTGGGCACCATAACGATAAACCGCGAGAGGGAGATGAAGGCCGAAGAGAACGCCGAGCTGAGCGAGGAGCTCATCCTTGAGAAGCTCAAAGAGGTCATAGACCCCGAAATCGGCATCGATGTTGTCAATCTCGGCCTCATATACGAGCTAAAGGTCAGGCCGGACAGAACAGTGTACGTGAAGATGACGATGACGACCCCGGGCTGTCCGCTCACGATGTGGATTCTCAGGGCCGTTGAGGACAAGGTTCTCGAAATCCCCGGCGTCAAGGACGCTGAAATCGAGCTAACCTTTGATCCGCCCTGGACGCCCGACAGAATCAGTCAGGAGTACAGGAAAAGGCTTGGACTCTACTGACCCATTCTGTCAATTTCTGTTCATCAACGGGTGGGTTGCTCCCTTTTTCTACGTATTTTCGTCTTTCAGCGTCCGTTCTTCCGACGAAAAGTTTATATTCGCCGGGGTTCATCTAACTCCGGTGATGTTCCCATGGCGTGGAAGGTTAAGATTGACCAGGACGTTTGTATCGGAGATGCCATCTGTGCCAGCCTCTGCCCGGACGTCTTCGAGATGAGCGACGAGGGCAAGGCCCAGCCGGTCGTTGAGGTTATTGAGGACGAGGCTCTCTACAACTGCGCCGTTGAGGCCGCCGAGGCCTGCCCGGTCAGCTGCATAACCGTTGAGGAGGCTTGAAGCCTCTTCTTTTTCCCCTTCATTGGGTGCCGCTTTTCTGAGGGTTCCCTGAAAGTTCCGAAGGTTTGAAAGTAGAAGAGAAGGTCACTCCAGGCCAAGCCCGAACTTCTCGGCCTGCTCAAGCACGTACTCCCTTATCTCCCGCGCCTTCGGCAGCTCCGCCACTATCTCACCGTTCTCAATGAGCGGCTTGATGAGCGGCTCAACCTTTGCACCGCAGACAGGACAGCGTTCGAGCTTTTTGTCCGCCGGAACGCGGTGGTAGTGGCCCTTCTCGCAGCGGTATATCTGCTTCCTCCCGCTGAGCTTGCCGCGCTTCGTTATAGGCTTCCCCTCGATCTCCACTATGTCGAGCGAGAAGTCAACGGGTTTGGCGCTGGCTATCGAGCCTCCAACGCCGAAGGCATCCGCAACGTCCACTATCTCCCTTATGCTCTCCTCGTCCAAACCGCCGCTCACGAAGATTTTGACGTGCTCGTGGCCCCTCAGGTCGAGTTCCCAGCGAACCTCCTCGATTATCCTCCTGAAGTTGCCCCTCCTGGAGCTCGGGGTGTCGAGCCTGACCGCGGTGAGCCTCTCGCCAAGCGCTTCAGCCGCCATCAACGCTTCAAACTTCTCGTCGCAGAGCGTATCAACCAAGGCGGTTCTCGGAACCTCGGGCTCAACGACCTCGTCGAAGTACTTCCAGGCCTTCACCTGGTCGCCGACTACCAGGATGAGCGCGTGGGGCATCGTGCCGACGGGCTTCTCCCCCATCATCTCCGCGCCCATGACCCCAGAAACACCGTCGCAGCCGCCTATGAATGCCGAACGGTCTATCATCGGCGCTATTGCCGGGTGCATGTGCCTTATGCCGAAGGAGTAGACCGGCTTGAAGTTCGCGGCTATCTTCGTCCTGAGTGCGGCGGTGGCTATTCCCGTCGCCTGACTGAGCATTCCAAGCAAAGCTGTCTCGTAGATTCCAAACTCCTTGTAGTAGCCTTCTATCTGGAGAACGGGCTCGTAGGGGTGGAATATAGTTCCCTCCGGCATCGCGTAGACGTTCACGGGGAGCCCCTCAAGGAGCTTTGCAACCTCCTCGATTCCCGCCAGAACCCCCCACTTCCAGCCCTTCGGAAGGGAAGTCGTTGTCACGTCGGCGAAAACTTTCCTGTGAATGCCCTTCTCGACGAGTATCTTCTTCGTTCTGATGAAGTAAACGTCCGTGGTCTTTCCGGCTTTGATATCATCCTCATGGGCGATGTAGAAGTCTCTCATTTCTCCCCACCTGATAGGGAGTTCTCGCCATCGGATTTAAGGCTTTCCAGGGAAAGGCTTATAAGGACAAAAACCGACCGGTCGGTAGGTAAAGTTGGGGGTGAACTGGTTGAGGGCAATTACCGAATCTGTCGTGGAGAAGCCAAAGAGAACCGTTGCGGTCGTTCTCCTCTTGACGCTCCTGTTTATGGCTTCTGCGTCGCAGCTCAAGGAGGAGACCAGTCTGAACGCCATGTTTCCCAGCTACCCGGAAGTCAAGCTGATGGAGGACATCCAGCACGATTTTGGAAACGTTGAACCGGTCATCATAATACTGCGGGGTGACGATGTCCTGACCCCGGAGTACTTCTCAAAGACGGCCGAGATAACTTCCAAACTGCTGGAGGATGGTTCCATCAGTGATGCCCTGATTCAGCCGAAAGAGCAGAGTATAGAATCCCTTCCCGGAATCCTGGCGCTCTACCGGCTTTCCCTGGAGGGCAAGATGCATCCCTCGCAGTCCGAGGTTCTGGCGGAGATGCGTTCCTTTGAATCCAAGGAAGAGATAACCGAGACGCTGGAGGCGTTTCTCTCCGATCCGAACATCCCGGAGGACATGAAGGACTACGCGCTCTCATTCCTGCCGAAGGATTTCAACGGGAATGCAATGAAGAGCGGGGAGATGGCGATTTACGTGTCTCTGAACGCCGGCCTGCCGGAGAACGAGCTTGAGAGGGTCGAGCGTGAAATAGAAGCGATCGCGGGGAATGTGGATGCTGACTCTTTAACGTACGGCTTCCAGCTGCTCAACTACTACTACGTAAAAACCGAGGAACGCCTGGCTCCTGCCTTTGTTCTGGCCCTGCTTCTGATACTGGCGCTCATGTTCTTCAACTTCAGGAACGTCGGTGACGTCCTCCTCTCCCTTCTCACACTCTTCCTCGCCATGGTCTGGACGTTTGGACTCGCGGGAGCGTTTGGATGGAAGCTCGACCTGATGGCCGGGATGGTGCCAATCCTCATCCTGGGCCTTGGAATAGACTTCTCCTTCCATGTACTGATGGGCTACCGCGAGAAACTCCGCGAGATGAAAACCCCGGGAAAGGCCATGAAAGCCGTGCTCTCCACGGTCGGCGTGGCACTTCTCCTGGCGATGATAACGACGGTGGTTGGCTTTTCCTCCAACGGCATCTCCGACCTCCCCAGCATGAGGCATTTCGGCTTTCTCGCGGCTTTTTCCATAGTCGCGATCTTTGTTCTGAACATAACCTTCGTCCCAGCCGTTAGGGTGCTGATTGACGGTAGGAGAGAAAAAGGCGCTCCTGCCAGGAAAACAAAGGGCCACTACCGTACGCTTAAGGTTCCGTGGTTCATCAGCGGGAAGATAACAGCCGCCATCCTGTTCCTCGCCATCCTCCTGGCGGGCGCCGCCGGGTGGTCTCTGGGGCTCGGCATGAAGGCCTCCTACGACCCAACTGGGGAGCTGGCGAAGGACCTAAGCGTTACGAGGGCATATGATCTGCTCAACGAGAAGTTCAGCGTTGGCACGGAGCGCGTTTACGTCAGGGTGGATGGAAACCTAACGAATCCGGCGCTCTGGGCCGGACTCCAGAACGCGGTGAGGAGGATGAACGATGACGCCTACATCGTCAGGTCCAACGGCACCGCAAAGGTCGAGTGGATTCTAACGCTCGTCCCGTTCCTCTCGATGGAGAACCCGGAGGTTTTGAGAACCTACTCCGCCGTTGACGGGGACGGTGATGGGTTCATTGACGAGGGTGTGTCCCCTGAGAAACTGAAAGAATTCCTAAGTGCCGTGTACGGCACTCCGATGGGAAGGTACTACCTTCACCGGAACAAAAACGGGGGCTTCAATGGTCTGTTGCTCGTGGTTCCCACCAGAACCGACTTCGGTTATCACGGAAAGGAACTCCTGAAGGAGCTGCGGGAGGACTTCGCGGGGATAAACGCCAGCATCGGCTTCACGGGGGAGCCCATAATCTGGGCCAAGGGGCTCGACGACGTGAGGGACTCCATGATCAGCTCCATGTTCCTCTGCCTCCTCTTCGCTTTCATCGTCCTCCCCCTGGCCTTTGGGCTCGCCCACCGTTCACCACTCCTCGGACTGCTCGTGGCGGTTGCGCCGTTTCTCGTGCTGGGATGGCTCTTCCTCACCATGAGGCTCTTCAACATCCCGCTCAATACGATGACCGCCATGGTCGGGGCGATAATCGTGGGGATCGGCATAGACTACCCGATTCACATAGCCAACCGCTGGGCCCTGGAGAGGAGGGCAGGAAAGGACTTTGACGAATGCTATTCGATTTCCCTCTCCAGCACGGGCAGGGAGGTTCTGTACTCGGCTTTGACGACCCTGATAGCCTTCGGCGTTCTCGTGACGATTCCGATTCCCATTATAACCCAGTTTGCAACCACCACTCTCTTTGGACTTATCTACAGCCTCCTGGGCGCCGTTCTGGTTCTTCCAATTTTGATACGGCTGTTCTGGCACAGGGATGCGGAGGAACGCCCCGGGGCGAAGGTGTGACGTTTTTCTTTTTCAAGCCTCGCCCTTAGCCGGGAGGAGGTCAGACGCAGTGATTGCTGAAACCTCCTTTTTTCTTTCGGATTCCGGAACTCTGGCAACCGGTTTGTACGAATCCCAAGAAAAGTATTTGAGGGGTGGGTTCGATATGATGGTGGTCGCGGGGGTGGTAGCGCACCGTTGAGGGTAAAACAGGTGGATACCATGAAGGGCGAGGAAACTAGGAGACGGATAGTGGTGGCGGCCCTTGAGCTGTTCAGCGAGAGGTCGTATCACGACGTTTCCATGGAGGAGATAGCCAGAAGGGCGGGCATTTCAAAGGGCGGTCTCTTTCACCACTTCCCGAGCAAGTACGAGCTGGCCAAGGAGGCCCTCTTTTACGGTCTTGAGGTATGGGGGCGCGAGGTTATCTCCAAGATTCAACCGCTGGAATCCGCGGAGGAGAGGCTCTGGGCTATAATAGACGCCTCCTTTGACTTCGTTATACATAGCCTTAAGTTCTCCCGCTTCTTTCTGGAGGTTTATGAGGAAAGCTTAAAGCAAAAAAACGGGCCGGACATCTGGAAAGCCTTCGGAAGCGAATACCTTGGGATTTTGGAGGACATTTTCAGGGAGATTGGGGCCGAAAATCCCCGGGCGAGGGCGTTTCTCCTCGGGGCGCTGGTGGATGGATTTGCCCTGGACTACCTGATATTCCGGGACGAGGTGTCGGTTGAAGAGGCTAAAAAAGAGGCGTTCCGGATTTTCACCTGCACAAAACGGTCGTGAGAAACCTATTTATTGCCGGAAAGCGTAGAGATAAATCGGTGATTGCATGAATGTCCCGATTGGTAGGCTTATCTCCCTGAAGGGGAGGAAAGCCCTGATAACCGGCGCTGCTTCGGGAATAGGCCGTGCAACGGCACTTCGCTTCGCCGAGGCCGGGGCGGACCTGGAGCTCGTTGATATAGACGAGTTTGGGCTGAAGGAAACCAAGGCGCTCGCCGAGGGGTTCGGCGTCGAGGTCGGCCTCCACCGCGTCGACCTCTCAAGGAAGATAGAGATTGACACCCTGTGGGAGTCCCTGAAGGACAGGGAGCCGGATATCCTTGTGAACAACGCCGGTGTCTACTGGTTCAAGGACTTCACGGAAGTTGATGAGGGGTTCTACGAGAAGGCCATGGCGATAAACCTCCACTCAGTCTTCTGGATGTGCCAGCACTTCGTCAGGGCGAGGAAGGAGGAGGGGGGAGTGATAATCAACGTGAGCTCGATAGAAGCTTTTCTCCCCTTTGCCAAAGGCCTTGCCCACTACGACGCGGCCAAGCTTGGCGTGGTTGCCCTAACTAGGGCTATAGCGAGGGACTACGGCAAGAAAATCAGGGCAAACGTCGTAGTGCCCGGAGGCATAGAGACCGAGGGGGTAAAGAAGCTCAAAAGGGAGGCGATAATGAAGTTCGACATGGAGAAGATAGGCATATCTTTCAACTTCAACGCGCGCCTCCCGATGGGGCGCTTCGGTCAGCCGGACGAAGTTGCGAGGGTGATGCTCTTCCTCGCGAGCGACCTGGCGAGCTACGTCAACGGGGCGGTAATCCCAGTTGACGGGGGATTCCTCTCGACGTGAGCCATTAGAGCGTTGTACCAGTACATTATTAACACAAGCTTCTCAGTTTTTATTTGGTGGGGCCGATGGGCAAGGATGTTGATATCGGTGAGATAATCCGAGGCGGAGTTTTTTTGGTTTCCTATGGCCAGTACAGCCTCGGGTGGAAGATAGGCGTGGAGTACCTTAAAAGGGAAGTGGAGCGGGGTGCTTTTGGCATCATCCTAAACACCACCGTTCCCGTTAGAAAGCTCTGTGAGAGGGCCCGGTCCGTCGGATTCGACATCATTGAGGCTGGGAGGAAAGGGCGGCTGGCGGTTATAGATCTGTTCAACGAGGAGACCGAGTTCGACTTCGTCTATCCCGTCGAGACGGTTGACAGAACCCTCATAATCCCCCGGATCGAGAAGGTTATGGACGAGATACGGGGCATGTATGATCTCAAAGGCAGAAAGGTTGTGGGGGCCGTAGTGACTCTTGACGGCCTCTACGAGCTCTTCGGGGGAAAGTTCCTGAAGAACATGATGCTCCAGTACTTGATGAGGTCAGAGAGACTCCTGAAGGAGGGCTATGACCACTGGACGATATTCATAGTCAACCGGGATACAATACCCAGGGAACTCCACTCATGGATACTCAGCGTCAGCGACTACGTGATCCTGACCGAGGGCATAATGGACAGGACGAGCCTGATAGAGAACACCGTTCTCCTGAAGAGCCTAGCCCCAGGATTCTCCCGGAGGATGTTCCAGACGACAGTGCCGGCCGAGAGAATGAACTGAGTCATAACCTGAAGGGAAGCTCCACCTCCTCACCCCTTTCCTTTTTATGCAGCTCCCTGCGGTAGGCCTCCAGCGGTCTGTCCTCCACCCTTAGGTAGCCGGCGAACGTTTTGGGGCTTTTCTCCAGCTCACCGAAGAACTCCGGATAGCGTTTGTCCCTGATGATGTGGTGGTCGAGTACTATCTCGGCACCGGTTTCGCGGATTATCTCGTTGAGATTCTTGACGCCCGTTTCCCAGCCGCCCTCGGCACGCTTTCCTAGGTAGGTCGGTGGCCCGCCCGTGATGAGCAGGTCCGGACTCTTCTCCACTATCCACTCAACGGCACGCCTGTTGAGGAGCTGGATGTCGCTGGCATGGATTAAGCGGAAGCCGTCGTCGATCATGACCATCACAACGAAACCGAGCTTCGAGCCCTCGTTGCCGTGCGGAACGGCCGGCGAGAACTCCAGCGTAACGCCGCCGAGGTCGAAGCTCCTGCCGTCTGCGAACTCCACCCTCTCCGCTATCGGCTCGGCGTTCTTCATGAATGCCCAGGCGCGCTTCCTCTGGCTGAAGTTGATATTCTCCCTAGGGTGCTTTATGAAGAGCCGCTTCCCTTCGTAGATTTCCCTCGCGTATTCCTTGCTGGAGCTCTCGTAGAGGCCCTCGAAGAAAGGGGTATGGTGGTCGTAGTGGTAGTGCGAAATCGTCACGACCTCTGCCTTCCTCGCGTGGCCCTGTATCTTCCTCCTCATCTTCTGGAGGGTCTCAAGCTCGATTTTCGCCGGCTGGAGGCCGTAGCGTTTCGGGCCGAGGGCGACGCCGGGATCTATGAGGACTTTTATTCCGGATGCCTTAACGAAGACTGCCAGGCTCCTCACACCGAGGCTCTCGGAGGCGAGTGGAATGATTCTCATGTCCTTCCCCGTGTAGAATTTTCGGGCTAAACCTTAATAAGTCCTGCCCGTTAGTGGAAGTTGACCGATGATGAGTGTCATCCTAAATCCTCTTTTGCATGCGTTTTGTATATAAGTACAAAACCAATTGTATGCTCTAACGTTCTTATATAGCCTTAAAGTATGCGTCGATTATGCTCTTATAGTATATAAATATTTCGATATAATCAATGTCATAGGTTAATGTATGCAATTCAGCAATGTTTATAAACTTTGAATATTCATAGAACAATTTAGAACATTATCAAGGGCGGCATGAACTATGAGGAGGAAACGATTTGGAGGCCCTCAAAAACTGCCCGTCCGTTACTCCTCCGATGATTACATACTCCTCGACCTTAGAGACGTAGATGAATATAAAGAAGAACTCATAAGCTTGAGAAACTTAAAACAGCTGAGTCCAGGCACCTTTCAGAATAAATCGTTTGCAATAAACACGTTCATTGAGTACCTGCTGAGAATAAAAGGGCCCATAGCTGATGATAACCCCATAATAAAACTGACCGCAATGGATGTGTATCAGGTGTTTTCAGAATACCTCAAAGACCCTCGAAGGAGCAAATCTACCCACACATTTAGGGTTGTGGTTAAGTACACTGAAGAAGCGTTGAAGCACATCCTCTGGGAGAAATACGGAATCAGTTTAACCCGAGCCTTAGGAGACGAAGTCTTTAATCCAAACCTCTACTTGAGACTGGTATCAACAATAGCCATGAGATCAAAGGCAATACAACTGCAGACCCACAGAAAAAGGGAGAAGGAAAAGGTTGTTTCTCCGGATCAAATAAAGCTTGCACTGAAATGGCTTTCGGTTCTCATCTCAGAACGCCCCACAATCACAGTAGAAAAGGTTCGGCTTGCTACTCTAATAGCCCTTATGACCGGGGCTAGGAGCTCAGAAATCAACGACCTCCAATTCATTACTTCTGACGATACAGGTAGAAGAATCAAGCAAATGGACCTCACTGAAGGGGTAATATACTTTAGGAGAGCAAAGCTACGGCGAGATGGGGGAGGAGTTACTCCAATATTCACATCCTATATTGGTGAACGAACTCAAGGTTTTTAAAAAGAAATATGTTCTAGACCCCACACAGCCAATTTTCGGTTTCTATTCAATAGACAAAATATTTACACACTACTACACCCCTAAAGAGACGTTTAGAAGCCGTAAAAAGCTGGAAGAAATCTACCACAAGTATCCTTGGCTTAAGCACTGCAGTCCGGATAAGCCGATAATCACAATTAAACTATTCAGAAAGTTCTTTGACAGCCATCTTCAGAACATGATATACAGCCTAGTAGACGATGGCAGAGTCGATTTCATGAATTTTCTAAGCGGAATTCGGCTCGTTGATGAGCTAAGGAGGTACAAGAACTATCTTTTAGGGAGAGCAGAAGGCGTTGACTTCATGCACTACATCTCGCTTACAGAGGATAAAAGATTCCGCAGAAGGTATAAAAGACTTACAAGACTGTTCGTTGACTCAATAATAGATGAAGCCATGCCAGAACTTCTTCTAGTTCTAAGCGAGGAAACCTCCCAGAAGTTCTTCTCCAAGTATCCGTATTCTGAATCCAGAGCAACCTCCATAGGAATAGGGGAGATAACGTGAACTGTCTTGGGGGTGTTTATTAAAATGGGAAGATATGCTGTCAGAAAGCACGGGAAGATGAAAAGTAAAAATGCTAGAGTTGAAATTTCAAAGCTGACTCTCGATGATGTCTACATAAGTCTACTCAAACGTCAAGATAAGCTAAAAGAAAACACAGAAGACTATCAAAGAATAAGGGTAAAGATATTCGTCCTAAGCCACCTGGCCCAGAATGACTGGGTGTGGTTTACAGTTAGAGAGCTGATAGATGAGCTCCTAAAAGCCTCAATTCTCTCTCCAGAGGCATTAGGCGACGGAAAATGGGAAGCTTTTATCAGGATGTTTTTGTACCGTCTATACAAGAAGGGATTCCTTGAGCGGAAAGTCACCATCGTTGGGACACTCGCCTATAAATACAGAGTGAAAACAGAAAAGATGAAAAATCAGATGGTATTCTTTTATGAATCTTATTCAGAGCTGATCCGAGAGGAGGGGGAGGTTTGGTGACACTGATTTATGATAAGAAGAGAAAGAAAATTTGCCGTGACCCAAAGGATGAAGATGAAGAGTTTATTTTAGGAATGCTGAAGAACATTGAGCCGATTTTAGCCGAAGACTGGAACAGACCAGAAGATGAGTGGTGGGATACTGTAGAAGGAAAGAGATACAAACAGAATATTCAATGATAGCGCGTCAGTGGATTTTCACTCTGAATCAAGCCGATAATCTAAATTAATTTAGCAAGTCTGGATAACTCACCGTGTGTTGGATTTAGAAATTGTGAGTTTAGGTTATGAAAATTGATGTTCTATTGAAGATCTTCTGAAAACTTGGGATGTTCAACTATTATCCGTCAGAATTCTGAGGAGCTGATACGAAACAGGATGAAACTAGATAGAACAAGATAGAATTTGATAGAACGCTATAGAACTCATGAGAACACAAAAAAGGGCTTTCCATATCTATACTCCCAACTCTTTCTTTCTTAGACCCTTCAATGCTCTGTTATGAGCATTCTTTTGATAATTTTAATAATTCAGCCTATCGCTGTCAGGGCATACACTTATCTATTAGCTTATAACTAGCATGGCCTTCTATAGCTTGGCAACTTTTGTTAGAGGTTCATAATTAATTCAAAGCTCTTAGCCTAAACTTTGAACTCACTTCCATTTTCTACGTTTTTGTTTCAGTCTCAACAACAATTAGGAGTTTCACTGCAGTTGCAATTAAAAGATTAGTTAGGCATGGTCTGTTAAAAAGAGAGTTTAATTCGGCCCAAACTTTTAGAGGTTAGGTATAGAGGAATTCTACTCCTCGAAACTGCCCAGCTTACTTAGAACCTCCTTCACTAATTCTAGAACATCGTTCCACACGGTACTAAATTCTGGAAGTTCCCTCAACTGATGACCCAGACTGCTCTCCCAGGCCCTTTCATAGTAGGGCTTTCTGCCTTGAAGGGCATTCACATTCGGCTCGACTCCCTTAGCCTCAAACTTGGGACGGAGTATCTGTGTCACACTTCCCAAATCGGCGACGCTTTTTAGAAACCATATGTCGTACAAATCCCTCGGCCTCGTCCTCTGGAACAGAGACCTGATTTTCTCAGCCAGTATTTCCTCCAAGCTGTAAGCCCTAACGCTTACTACGGAAAACCTTGGGCTGTCTGAATACCCATGCAGAATCGGCCTTTCTTGGAGAGGTAGCAGTATCTTCTCATACTTTTCGAGGGTTATGTCCATCTTAATCTTCGGAGGATTTCCGGTTCTGCTGAGCAGTCTAAACGGAATCCGAACTTCAAACCCAAGAAGCTCTCCCGGAAAAAGCTTCACTCCGTATCTTGGCCTCAGTTCAAAATCAAGGAACTGAACGGGCCCCTCATTGGCCGCTTCAACGGCTTCAGCTATTTTAGCTTGGACATCCCCTATATCCGGCTCCTCTAAAAGCAGGGTGTAGTCAAGGTCCTCGGAAAACCGGTAGTCTGAAAAATAAGCTTTTTTCAGGCAGGTACCTCCCTTGAAGGCCAATATCCTCCAAAACTTTGATTTCCAGAGTCCGTAGAGCATCCAGCTTATAGCATAGTCTTTTTCAACAGTGGAAACCGGAACCCCAAGCTCAGAACTTAGGGCCTTTATCTCGTCTTCAATCATTCTACCTCCTCCCAATAATCCTCCGGAACGTTGATTCTCAGGCCCCACCGATAGTTAAAGCGGCCTTCCTGAGGCATTGAGGGGTCGAGGAGTGCAAAGCTCTTCTTATCATTTTCAGAAAGTCTGATTTCCTTCTCAATCCCAAGCCCCAGCTTCTCACTTAAAAATCCCAAACGCTTCAGGATGGCCTTGCTCTTCATCCGTTCAGCATATTCCAGCAACTTTTCATAATCCAGCCTCGCGTTCTTGAGAGCCTTAACGACCTCGATTATTCCCCCACAGTACTTAGGCTTGTCCAGGCAGTCCACTATCGTCTTTTCTGGATCTGTTATCCGAACCTCCCTGCGTCCAAGACGTATAGTACCGATTCCAAAAAACTTCTCGGGGCTGACTACGACTACCTTAAACCTCTTACCGTCGAGTACTATGAGCTTCTGATAGCCTCTCTTTACTGGAGTTTGGATGAAAACCGTTCTTGGAATCTGCTCAGTCAATCCGTAGTAGTTGAGGGCGGACCAGTATGCAACTGCCCCGTTAGGCACCAACAACTGGCCCAAAAGGAACTCGTGAGGCGAAGAGGCCCTTCCAGGTTCTAGGGAGAGGGTATAGATGCCCTTGGCGATTCTCCGAAGAAATCCCTCTCTGAGGAGCATGTTAAGGTAGTAGTTTAGCTGTCTTGTAGTTATGCCAAGCTTCTCTTGGGCCTCCTTCTTGGTGAAGACATCCCCCAGTTCGGAGAGCCTTCTTAAGACCTCTGTGGTATTCATATTTTCTCACCATAATCACAATATAACTGGATAAAAATGAGAATTTTTGAATATAAAGGTTTTGGAAATTAAGTACCTCATGCTTTCAGCTGGATGACTTAGCTGGGAGATGCACAGATTCCTCGGATATCATCCAAAGCAAGATACAAGATTAAATTAAAACAAAAACAAAGCCCAATCAAAGTTTATTTGATCATAGCTTCCATGTGTTTGAGCTTTAGAACGTCTCTGAGCGGGCCTAAGAGTTCTCCAGCCTTCAATGAGACTCCCGCACCGAGAAGGATTAGGGCGAAGAGTAGCCTCGCCTCTGCCAGTCCCAGCCAGTCCACGACGAAACCGTAGATGAAGTAGAAGACACCCATTGCCAAGGCGGAGACCATTGAGTAGATTGACATTATTGTGGCTCTCTTTTCGCTCGGAATCCTGTGCTGGAGTTCTATTCCAAGGTTGAAGCCGAAGGCCGTGTGTATTATCGTAACGAGGATTCCCAAGGCGATTATCCAGAGCGGGTTCTGGTAAACTACCGAGAGGGCTGTCATTACTGGGACGATTACTGGGGCGAGGGAGTAGGCTTTGACGCTCCATTTGTCCCTGAGCCGGATTCCGATGAGTTTGGGCAGGACTTTGACAACGGCCTCTATGACTGCGAGAATGCCGAGCGTTCCTACGAGCGTAGTTTTGAGGATTTTGGCGAGTATGTCGCCTAAGTAGGGTTCGAAGAATTGGCGGAATTGGTTGGTGGCCATGACGACGGTTATGGAGAGGATTATGAGCCAGAGGAGTTCTGGCCGGCGGATTTCTCGGAAGGACTGGAGGGTGTGGCTTAGATAGGAGCGTTCGGGTTTCTGGAATTCGTATTCTGGGATTGTGTAGGCGACTATGAGCGTGGCTATTTCGAGGATTAGGGTTAGGATTAAGGGTAGGGTGAAGCCGTAGAGTTGGGCGAGGATTCCGCCGATGGCTACTGTGAGGGCGGAGAGGGGTAGGGTTATGGTTTTGATGTCTTTCATGAGTTGTCTATATTCTTTTTCTCTGCCGAGGTGTTTGAGGTTGTCGTATAGCCATGCTTGGAGGCTTCCGCTGATGAATGCGACTGCGAGGGGTGTTATTATTGAGTAGGCGATGAGCATTGGGAAGTTTTTGAGGAATATGAGTATTATCGTGCCGATTGGGTAGAGGGCGAGGCCTGTGAGGACGCTGGTTTTTCTGCTTATTTTGTCTCCTACGACTCCGGTTGGGACTTCGAAGAGGAATGTTCCGATGGTTGCTATGGCCATTGCTGTGCCTATTTGGGCGTAGTTGAAGCCTTTGGTTAGGTAGTAGATGACGAGAATGTTTCCTACGAATCCAACGTTCATGAGAGCATAAAAGAGCTTGTATTTCCTAACCAGGTCCACTTAACATCCACCGCCCCAATTAAGGAGCAGGAAAAATAAAAAGTTATCACTCTTCAGGTGGGACATTCTTAGAGCGGTAAATATCCCCAATAATCTCTTTGATTGTGGCTTCATCTAAGGCTTTTTCAGTAGTTTGGAGCGGAAGTATGAGGAGCTCTATTATTATAGTGGGAGAGTAGACCCTCGACGTTGAGATGGCAGTTACCATTTCATCGAGAAGAAGCTGGTATTTTTCCTCCAGAGGCCGGTCCTTTTCTTTGAGGATGTCCAAGGTTTTGGCCAATAATGAAGGAGAAACTTCAGAAAGCCCTGTGTCTATCAATATGCGAGATATCTCCTCTTCAGCTTTCTTCTTATTGCGGGTTCTGTGAAATGTTTCAGTAAGTTTCCTAGCCAGCGTTGATATATCGGTACACGAGTCCAAGTTGAGTGATGTGCAGGCTTTAATTTTGATTAATCCCAAAGACTCAAATTCCAGCAGACTTTTCTTTACAGTCCGGGAATCCTTGTTCAGTGTTTTCAAAGCGTCAACAAAGACCACAGCGGGAATAGGCACTTTAGTCCATGGAACCTTAATGTCAATTCTCCACCTAGATAGGATTGTGTTAAGCACATTTTCATATCTTTGGAGAATCTTGTCCCGCCTCCTATCTTTCCTGTATTTGTTCAGCCGGTGAATCCAGTTCTTTCTTGCTTCTTTATGCTCTAAAATCTCTTCGAGAGCACTCTCTAGCTCTTCAGGGGTTTCAATTAAATTAAGGATATGCCCTAGGACCAGCAGATCTTCAAGGGTATAAACTATCTGTTCTTGGGCTGGGTCCTTAGGGTACCATCCTGAAGCTAAAATATCCAGTAGAGCATTTATTCCAGGAGTCACCTTAACGCATTTTAGTTTCAATTCTCCCGGCTCCATGAGTCCGTAAAGCACCCCAATAATCTCTTTAATTTCCTCCCTTTTCATTATCTGCCACCCCAGTTGTTTTTATATCCATGAGTAATTGATCTGCATAATTTCTATGCTCTAATTAATTAAATAATTATTGGATCTTGCTTTTGACCACTACCTTTTCATGTCGTGAGATACCCAAAAGGGGACAAACAAACGTTTACGAGATAAAAAGCTCTTAAAGTGGCCAGAATCTAAATTGAAAACTTTATATAGTATAAGAGCATAAAAAACGTCCATTTCTCAAAGTTTATAAACTTGCAAGTCTACATAATTACATAAGAACTCGTGTACACTATCACAAGAACTTGAACGAGGTAATGTAGTAATGAGGCAACTGCATGTTCTAATCCCAGACGAGCTGGATGAGGAATTTAGGCTCGCGGTTGGAAGGAGATACGGATCAAAGAAGGGAGCATTAGGGATTGCAGTCACCGAGGCACTCAGGATGTGGATTGAGAAGAATGCGGTTGTGAAAATAAAAGAAGATTGAAACTCTCCAGATAATAGCTCCAATTGAATAATGGGGAATACCCGGGAATGACTAGGTTAGAGGACACTATAAATTTTGTCCCTGCCAATGAATACAACAAAATATCATCAATCAATAGCTCTCATTTTGGATTACAGTCTCATTATTCCGCCGTTAGGCACCATTTTGTAGTATATTTCTCATACTCTAGCACATACATATATGATGTCTTGGAATTTCTAAGCAGGCATCTAATCAAGGCTCTAGTTCGGAATGTGATAAACAGCCGGGATAAGATAAGAGAGATAGAGCAGTGGAGATATATAGGTGAGACAAGAAAAAACGGGAAAAAGTACTATTTATTCCTAAAGAAACCAAAGACGGGAGAGCTCCAGATTGTTTTGGAGGCTCCTCCAACCTCAGTCTATAAGTCAAACTGGATGAAAGACTCGATCGGAATACTTCCAGTCATCATAAAAGGTTTCAAAAATGACCAGGATCCATGGAAGGAACGTCCTCAATGGACAGTAACCGTGGGGCTCATATACAAGAACACAATAGACACCACATATACGAGAGCGGGATATATAAAATCGACAATGAGAATTGATCGCTATGATACTTATTATCCCCTTGACATCCTTAACGCTATTAGAGACCTTCCAAACAGACCTATAGATTATACTTACAGACTCAAAAGAATCAAATTATTAACTCCTGAACTCTACGTGAGGTTTCCCAGATACACTATAGATAAAGATGGTAGAACTGTAGACAATCTCTTAAAGATGAACAGGCTCTTAAATGAATTGAGAGAAAGAAATGGGATACGTCAGCATGTTATCAGCGAGGGAGACGTTAACAGTCTAGATGAGCATGGTAACGTTGTTGATATAATTTGGAAAGGTCATGAGTTCAGATTAAAGTTGTACACCTCAAAATTGTATCCCCACAGAGATCCTAAACTGGAAGTAATAGTTAGAGACAAAGTAGAAATTTCAAGAAACGAACTACATCCTAATTTAGTTCTGAAAAAGCTAGATGCCCTCCGGGAGAGGCTTAACATAGCATCTGGAATCCTGGGCGCTATCATGGCCTTTATGAGAATATCCCCTAGGTGGGATCCGGTTGAAGACTACAGGTACCTAACTCAGAAGCTATTGGTGGATAAAGAATTTTTAGGGTATCTATGGGGCACGGAATCTGCAACCTATTTAGCATCCTATGGACAACACCTAGCAGAATTAGACAAGTTAGATTACCAGATACTCAAGATAACCGCTGAGCGTACTTTCATTAAAGTCCCAATATTGGCTAAGATTTTATCTAAAAGCGAATCTACAATAAGGCGAAGATTAAAAAAGCTGGAAAGGCTTGGATACATCTCTGCCACAAAAGGTAAGAGACCAAACTACTACTGGCTTAGGCTATATGAAGATCTTTCAGTAGCCTCAACCGAAAAAGAGGACAATTTTCTATATGTGGATCCAAAGTTTTTGGAGTGCTCGGTTAGTATATTAAAACAGATTGCCCCAGAGTCATTTTATAGTCAGGAAGACATTGAAAAGATGAGCATAATCCTCTGGGCGACAGGGATTGGATGGAGCACAAGTGAGCTACTATTTGAGTTCACAAAGTTTCTCGGAAAGAGAAGAGGCCTGAAGAAACTGTCTAAGAAAACTATAACAAGATATCTGAAATTTCTAACAAACATCGGATTAGTAACAGTCGAGAAATTTAATGTGGGAAAGAAGAGAGTGAAAAGGTACGTTCTAATTGACAAGACCTTGAAAGCCTGCCTCAAGGATTTAGATTACTACAGGGTATTTGGAATATAACTCAGATGAACATTTCTCCGCGGGAGCTTACACACCACCTATCAGTGCATTGACTTTCTCAATCATCACAGTTAGCTTTCTGCTAAGCTCTCCGCTTAATATGAAGCTACCCTCCTTACCTCGGCCGATCAAGCCTAAACTGACCAATTTCTTCAATGTACGATAGTAGAGCTGGATGTCCCTTGAAGATTTAGTGGGGATTATGACTTTCCACTCATCAGGCCACAGCCTTCCGTTTGTCTTTATGTGATTAATAATCCTCTCTGCCATCTCAGCTTCGTTTTTGGTTAATAAAATCTCCAGAATCGGCGTTTCATACAGAACTGTTATTTCTTTGGGTATTGCCACTTTAACTTCCGAGGGATATTTGGGACGTCTTGGCATTATTCACACCCCATAGTATAATATACTCATTACTTTGTAAATATTTCCCCTAAAGTGATTAGGGCAAAGTCATGCTTATTCACATTTCAATGTGAATAAGTGTGGTTCTGCACTGAATAGGCCTGGCCTATACTAAGGAAACTCAAAAGACAAAAGAATATTCACAACAAAATGTGAATAAATAGGCCTTCACTCTTTATCTTTTTCGAGCAGTTCAATAAATTCCTCAACGCTCAAGCCAGAGACATTATCTGGCTTCAAATTTTTCAGCTCAGCCTTCAACCGGCTCAACGTTTCCTCATCAATTTCTTCCTCAGGAAGATTATCAGCAATCATCTTCAGGACCATGATTTTCAGCTCTTCTACGTCGTTCTCAATCTGGATAACTTTTCTCAATATCTCATTGAGATTATGAAAAACGTCATTCATGCTACATCACCCCCATCTATTTAGGAGGCCATGAATATAAACCATCAACCCACACAACTTTCTTAGAGGCATGGAGAATAGTAAGAATATAGTGACGGAATACCCTTGTGTAGAGACATAGTGTATCCGTCACGAAAATATCCATTAATGGATATTGATGAACAGAAAAGAAGTCCCAATTTGTCTCAAAATCTCAGATGTTAGAGCTTGCAGGGATTTATTCTAATAGTTATTGCTGGTATAACTGCTCCAAATTTCCAGAAAAGCTCTGAGAGTTCTTTAATAACAACACAACTATCTTTAATCGGGTATTGAGGAGTTGAGGTTGCTACTGCTGGAAAAGTTGATGGATTTATTCATAATATTATTGCTGTTGCTATTGGTCTCTTTTCAGATCCTTTGGACTGCTAGCTTTTCTGCTATGAATTAGAAGTTAGGATGGATTCAGTATCTATTACGACAGCCAGACGGAAAAAGTAAACATGGAACGTAATACGATAGCGTGTCGTGTTTTGATTGCATGTAGCTGTTAAAGGTTAAATATCAGAATATCTTACTGTTTACCATGCTCCTAAAAGATGTCATAGATGTTGCTTCGTATCTATTCGAAAACAAAAAGTCATTAAGGATTTTAGAAACGTTTCAAGCGATTGTATTGTACTATACTCTAATACAGGCGATTCTTGTTATAAAACCCCTATCTTCATTCTGTAAAAGGTTAAGTTGTGCAATTGCCATTTATATCATGGGGGTAACACTCGTTGGACTTCTATACCTACTACTACGAGAAAGGGCCAAACCCGATAAAGAGAACACCCCATCTCCTGAAGATGTTATAAAAGAATACCTTTCTCATGTCTCTTGGAAAGAGCTAATGGGAACTACCACGATTACAAAGGAAACTTTAGAAAAGACATCACTAGAGATAACAGACTTATTAGTCAACAGATTTAATTCGATATCCCTGTCCAAAGCAACATATAAAATGATAAGATCCATAGCAAGCGGCAGTCGTATTCTTCCCGCATTATTATTCTATGCGTTAGTTTGGATGTTGGTGTATCTAAGGAAGGATATCCCCTATAACCCCATTCTTCGAGGTATCCTAGAACCATCCCTTAGGAATCTCGGGATGGGGGTCATTTTATACATGCTTCTTACCCTTCTAATAACTTTAACCACTGGTTTATTGTCTCCCCTTGTAGATACGTTAAATACCAGTGGCAAAAACATACACTCTAGTCGTGCGGTTCGATACATCTTGGCAATGCTTATCGCATCCCTTTTCCCTTACTTCACCTTGAATCAGGTTTTGAACTCGCCAAAAAAGCCGGAAGTTTGGACGTTTACTCTTCTCTATAAGATTAACAATGGGGATCCGCCTAGCCAAGAATTCCTAAGATTTGTACAGATACTCTTTGAGGGTAAGGACGATGAGAAATATTCTGTATACAGTCCGTTAACTCAAAAACAAATTACCAGAGAAGATTTTGAGAATGCTATCCAATACCAGCTTCAAAATGTTGTCTCAACAACTCCGGGTGTTATGAGTTCAGTCTATCTTATTCACAAGCACCCTGAAACTGTATCTATTGCTATCTTTACGATTGAAACAGAACTGAGATACAATTTGAAACGAACCCAAAAGGCAACGATAAACCGAAGAGGACAGAAGACTATTGAAAAGACTGTAATTACGGATCCTAAACAGATTTATCTCCTTAAAATTGTCGAAATTTCGCCAGAATCAGTAATCCAAGGGATATTGTTCCAGATAGGGCATGAAATCTTAGAAGGTAAGCTTTCTTTAAAGTGACCGAATAGAACTTTGTTGGATAATAAAGCATTTTAACAGCCTAACCCACAGGCTTCAGTGAGAGGTGAGCTGAATGGTTGAATCTGAGTCAACAAAGCTAAACATGGTATGTGGCGAGGACAAGAATGAGAAGCTTTCTAGGCTGGAAAGCATACTTTGGGAAGCCGCCAGCCTAATTCGGGGTTCTGTTAATCCCACAGACTACAAGAAATACATTCTTCCCCTAATCTTCTATAAGAGGCTTTCAGATACGTTCACATATGAGATAAATAAACTAATTGAGGAGGGCGTAATCGATACTGTTGATGAGGTCTACGAATTGGTAGAGGCCGAAAGAGAAGAGCATGGAAGGCCCAAGTCAATTAGATACGTCATTCCAGAAGAGTATCACTGGGACACCATCGTTAAACTTTCAACAAACGTCGGAGAAAAGCTTACGGAGGCCCTCAGGGGCATAGCAAGGCTAAATCCTGAGCTTTCAGGCATAATTGACGTCGTAGATTTCAACGAGACTCACGGGGGAGAAAGAATAATCAGCGATGATATCATCCAGAGGGTTCTTCAGATACTAAACAAGATGAAAATGGGTCCAGAGGACGTTGAACCCGACATTCTGGGTAGGGCTTACGAATACTTGATAAGAAAATTCGCTGAAGACAGTGGCCAGAGTGCAGGAGAGTTCTATACTCCCTGCGAGGTTGCATGGCTTATGGTTAATCTCCTTGACCCAAAGCCCGGCTCGGAGGTTTACGATCCCGCATGTGGCTCGGGAGGCCTTTTAATAAAGTCCCAGCTCTACGTTAAGTACAACTATCCGGAAGAGGCCGAGAAAAAGCCCTTAAAGTTGTTCGGTCAAGAGAAACTGGCCTTCACATACGCCATAGCCAGAATGAACGTTATCCTACACAACATGGAGGCAGATATACGGAGAGGAGACACCATACGCAATCCCAAATTTTTGGACAAGGACGGCAAATTAAGACAGTTCGACTACGTTATCGCGAACCCCATGTGGAACCAGGACTTCCCGGAGGATGTTTACATCAACGACAAATTTGATAGGTTCAAGTTTGGAATACCTCCCAGTAATACTGGAGACTGGGGCTGGATACAGCACATGTTCGCCTCAGCAAGGGAAAAAGTGGTAGTAATCATCGATACCGGGGCTGTTTCGAGGGGTTCGGGAACCAAGGGAACGAATAGAGAGCGGGACATCAGAAAGAAGTTTGTGGAGAAGGATCTAATCGAAGCCGTTATCCTAACCCCTGAAAACCTCTTCTACAACACCACCGCCGCCGGAGTTATCATTGTTATCAACAAAAACAAACCTGAGGAGCGCAGAGGAAAAGTACTGCTCATTAATGCCTCTCGGGAATTCAAGAAGGGAACTCCCAAGAACTACATGACCGAAGAACACGTTGGCAAGATACTCAAGGCCTATCGGGAATTCAGGGACATAGAAGACTTTAGCAAGGTTGTAACCTTGGAAGAAATCAGGAAGAACGATTACAACCTAAGCCCTTCGAGATACATCCCCCTGATAACTGAAGGTGAGTACAGAGAGATACCCGAAATCCTCCAGGACCTCAGAAGAATTGAGCAGGAAACTAAAGTGATAGATAGTGAACTCAACAAAATCCTGATTGAACTTGGCTTTGAGGGGTATCTTCAGGGTGAGGACTGATGAAAACGCTGGATGAGTTCCTAAATAAGCAATACCACACAAAGATTCCAGTCAAAGGCAGTGCAGTCCTCCAAAAAGGGAGAAAGAAACTTTATGGTAGAGAACTCCCAGAAGGATGGAACGTTGTTAGTTTTGGACAGATTTTCAGGCTTGTCGACAAGAAGTCCCGGAAGATTAAAATCAAAGATGATGAGACGTATAGGCTGGTTACCGTCAAATTGTATGCAAAAGGAGTTGTACTGAGAGAAATCAAGCAGGGGAGTGAGATAAAGACGAAAACAATGTACAGAATACAAGAAGGAGACTTCATAATCTCAAAGATTGATGCCAGGAACGGTGCTTATGGCTTTGTTCCCCCGGAATTAGATGGGGCTGTTGTTTCGGGTGATTTTCCGATATGGCGGTTGAAAGAGTTAGATTACGTCGATAAGGACTTTGTGGATCTGTACCTTTCCCAGCCAACGATATGGGAACTAATAAGAAATTTCGTTACAGGCAGTACAAATCGGAAAAGAGTTAGCCCCGAGGAATTTATGTATCTAGTTCGGATTCCACTTCCCCCATTAGAAGAACAACGCAAAATCGTCTATGTCTTGAAAACAGTCCAGCGGGCAATTGAACAGCAGGAGAAGATAATCAAAACCACCAAAGAACTCAAAAGGGCTCTAATGAAGAGGTTATTCACCAAGGGTCTTGACCCAAATCAGCCGACAAAGATGACGGAGATTGGAGAGATCCCGGAGCATTGGGAGGTAGCCCCTTTAGGCGAGGTTTCAAATCTTTTGAGTGGGGGTACCCCTAGTAGACAACATTCAGAGTATTGGAACGGGAGCATTCCTTGGCTTAAATCTGGGGAATTAAATGATGGCTATATTTATTCCACTGAGGAGACTATATCGGATATTGGTCTTAAAAAATCTAGTGCAAAAATTATTCCTAAAGGAACATTATTGATAGCATTATATGGAAAAGGCACAGTAACAAAAACTGCAATTCTCGGTATTGACTCAGCAATTAATCAAGCTATATGTGCCATAATTCCAAAAAATAATGCATTTCTCCCGAGATTTATGCAGTACTATCTGATATATCGTCGGCCAGTTATACTAAAAAAATATGTACGCGTTCAAAGTGATGCAGGTAGAACAAATCTGTACCTTGGAGTTCTTAGGGGAATTCCTGTCATTCTGCCCCCAATAGAAGAGCAAAAAAAGATAGTAGGAATACTTGAAACAGTAGACAGAAAGATAGAACTGGCCCAGCAAAAGCGCAAAGCCCTGGAGGGGCTGTTCTCAACGCTCAGGCACAAACTCATGACGGGTCAGATTCGCGTTTTTAACCTTAAAATCCCAACGGAGTGACTGCTTTCTCTTTTTCTCGATACTAGCGAAAGTGATAAAAATCCAACAAAGATAGAACTAATGTAATACGGGGGATGCCCTATGTCGGGAAGTTTTAGAGAGTTTGATATGTACCCCCATGTGAGAGAGCTACTCCGGCGAAGGTTCCCCGCTTCTAAGGGATGGGTTATCAAAGAACGAGAGCGAAGAAACGGATACGAGCCTGATTACATCGTTGAGAGACGGAGAGGTAATAGAATTGAGAGACATATATTTGAGGTGAAAAGGGAACCCAAAGCAACAATAAAACACGTTCAGCAGGTTAATAGGTATGCGAAGTATCTCTCAGGTCCAAACGTCGAAATAAAAAGCAAGAACATCATTTACCCTGCCGGAGCAGATGTTTCTGGCCTCCCCTCCGACATTGGGACTCTAAAACTAAGAAAATTCAAGGTTAGGAACCAGAACTCAAGGCCAAAAAAGAAATCGCAAAAGAAAAAGTCCCAAAAAGGCCACACTCCAAGGAGGAAATCCACCAAGCGGAGGAGAAACTGGAATGCCCTCTTATAAAGTTACAGTGGTCCTTGAACCTACTGGAAACAGTAGTATTGCATTTAATGAGCCCGTTATGATAAATGGCATCACTCTGAGAACCGAGGATCCTACTCGGAATCCTAAACCAAAGATCTACGCTGAATTTGAATTCAAAAGTAAAGATGAACCATTACAAATAAAGAACTATACTTATTCTGAAATTGAAAAGAAAGTGCTTCCAATCATTATTTTTCTGTCAAAGTCCCCATATCTGATTAAAGACATAAAAATAGAACGGCTCCCAGAGATTTACAAAAGAGGCAATACAATAGAAGTCCATCTATTTGATACAATCCATGTAAAGAGCGAAGTTCATATTTCAATGACCTTTGAAGATCCCCAAGCCAAAATATCATCTCTTTTGGAAAGATTAAACAGAATAGATCCCGATTCAGAATCTGTTCTCGTTAGGGCAATTAAATACTGGAATCGAGCAATGAGCGATCCGGATCCTATTGACAGATTTCTTAACTTGTATATTGCAATTGAGCTTCTGGCCGGTAAACTAGTTAACAAAGAATATAGAGAGAATAAGTGGGTTAGTGCACTATACGATAAGTTTGGGGTTAACGGGATTTATGATGGATACAAAATACACAACATCAGGGCCGCCTTGGTACACTATAAAAACGATCAGCTAGACAAAGAAGAAGCCGAGAGAATTATTGAAAAACACGTAGATGAATTTGCTCAGGAGATTTTCGAGCTTATGAAAGACTACGTAGAATGCGGAGGGGATACAGAGTGTTTACGGAAGAAGAGACAGCAAAGAAACCGTTCATGATGTACCTTACTAGCCTTGGATGGGAATACATCTCACCTGAAAAAATCGATTCACTGAGAGAAACTTGGAAAGAGCCCTTTATCCTACCGATTTTCAAGAAAAAGTTACTGGAACTTAATCCCTCTATGGGCGAAGAAGAAGCTGATGTGGTTCTCCAAAGAATACGGAACATCAGGGCTAATATAGAGGGAAATAGGGAATTCCTCAGATATCTTAGGGGACAAAGGACATTCTATAGCAAATCCGAGAAGAGGGAGTTGAATTTAAGACTGATTGACTTTGAAAATCCTGAAAATAACGTGTTTCACTACACTCAAGAATTCTGGATGGAAGATATAAAGAAGGATAGGGCCGATATTGTGCTTTTTATCAATGGAATCCCTCTTTTCATCGTCGAGACTAAAGCTCCCTGGCTATTTAACATCGTAGATGGTGAGGTTAAGGATTGGCGCTCTCATGCCGTGGAACAAATCTCCAGGTATCACGAAGAAGTTCCCAACTTCATGAAATATTTTCAGATGTACATGGCCAGCAACGGTCTCAATCTAATATACTCAGCAACTTGGAACTTCAACGAAAGAAACGTTTATCGCTGGAAAACGGAGGAGGGTAAAGATTACGGCCTCCAAGACCTGATTTTTTCAATGCTAAGAAAAGAAAGAGCATTGAGATTTATCGAGGATTATATAGTATTCTTTGAACAGGATGAAGAGCTCAGCAAGTTCGTCTTGCTACCACACCAAGTTAGGGCAGTTGAAAGGATAGTCAATAGGGCAATTACAGGAGATGCAAGAACTGGCCTTATATGGCATACCCAGGGTTCAGGAAAAACCCTAACCATGATGGTTGCCGCTTCAAAAATAAGAAGAATACCCGAGCTGGAGAATCCAACTATTATAATGGTCGTTGACCGTATTGAACTCCAGAAACAGTTAGTCCGTAATCTTACAAAGTTCGGGCTGGATTTCATTGTTGCAGAATCCAAAGTTCACCTTAGGGAACTGTTAAAGAGCGATTACAGGGGAATCATCGTTACGTTAATCCATAAGTTCCGGGGAATGCCTTCCAATATAAACACCCGTAGGAACATCTTTGTATTCATCGACGAGGCTCATCGGTCACAGGAAGGGGACTTAGGAATTCAGATGAGGTCAGCCCTTCCCAACGCGTTCTATTTTGGGTTCACTGGTACCCCGATAGATAAGGGGAAGATTGGCAAAGGCACATTTAATCTCTTTGCCTTTGAAGATATGAAGAAGTATCACAGACCATACTTAGACAAATACGGTATCAAGGAGTCCATTGAGGATGGAACTACCGTCCCCTTATATTACACCCTAGCACCGCAGGAATATCGCTTAGACAGGAAAACAATTCTGGAGGAATTTTTCAGGTTATACGAAGAGAAAGGAATAGCCAGCATAGAGGAACTTAACAAGCTCCTTGATAAAGTATCGAAGATAAAAGAGGTTCTTAAAGCCAAAAAGAGAATTAAAAAGGTCGCCAAACATATATCCGAGCATTATAAAAAGTTCGTTGAACCCTCTGGATTTAAGGCGATGGTTGTTGCCGTGGATAGAGAAGCCTGCGCCCTATATATGGAAGCGTTCAAGGAACTCTATGAAGAGAATCCACACTCAGCGATTCCCCCGGAAGAAATTGCAGTTGTATATACCCCCATGCACAATGACAAAGGTATACTAAAGAAGTATCATCTTAAAGAAGACCAAGAGGATGAGATACGAAGAAACTTCAAAAAACGGGAGAGGCCACCTAAGATTCTCATAGTTACCGAGAAACTCCTAACGGGATATGATGCTCCCATTCTCCAAACCATGTATCTAGACAAGCCCATGAAAGACCATACACTACTTCAGGCCATTGCAAGAGTTAACCGCCCCTATTCAGATGGAGAGCTTCATAAGACAGCCGGCCTGATCGTGGATTACATCGGAATTTTTGAAGACCTTCAGAGGGCTCTGGCGTTTGACAGTAAGAGTATTGAAGGAGCAGTCTTTGATTTGGAAGTACTACGCAAGAGGTTTGCGGAATTAATGGGGAGAGCTGAAGAGTATCTCGGGCTATTACGGGATAATAGCCGGAGCTGGGACAAAAAGTTAGAGAAACTAGTGAAGGTATTCAGCGATCGCAAAAAGAGGGATGATTTCATTCAACTTTTCAAGAACATTCAGGACATTTACGAGATTCTATCCCCTGATCCATTTCTTAGAGACTATCTCGAAGACTATAAGTTGCTATTAAAGCTTCACCGGTTTATCAAGGCCCAGTTCTATCCAACAGATTTTGAGAGAAGAGAACTGTTGAAAAAGACAAAGGAGCTAATCAGAAATAGCGTTGATATTGAAACCATTGTGGATGGCCTTCCTGTTTATAAAATCGATGAGCATATTGCCGACACTATAAAAAATGAAAGGATAGACGACATTGTCAAGGTCTACAACCTCCGCCGTAGTTTGATGAGATACATAAAAGAGCACCAGCATGAGGTTCCGTATCTGGAGTTCTTAATCGAAAAGATAGAATCTATTATAAAAAGGCTTGAGGAAAGGCAAATCAGTGCAAAAGAGGCCCTAGAAAAGGTTATAGGGCTATCCGAAAGTGCCGTCGAGTCAGTGAGAAGCTACAAAGAATCAAAATTAGACCCCGCAACTTTCAGTGTCCACTGGCTTCTCAAAAGCTATGGTATAGAAGATGTAACTGTATCCGAGGAGATTACCAAAATCCTATTGTCAAACGAAGGCTGGACCTACAATCAAAACCTTCAACAAGGTCTGCTGAGAAAGATATACCGCATTTTGAAAGAGAATGGCGTCAAACAGGTGAGGGAACGAGTGAAAATAGGGAAAGATCTCCTTGAACTGGGACGGAGGCTGATACATGACACCAGAGGAAGTCTATGAACTTGTGTCTAGATGGGCAAAAGAACTTGGTGTTTATCCTAAGAGAGTTCGATTCCAAAAAATGAGGCATAAATGGGCCTCTGCATCATCAAAAGGAACACTAACCTTTAGTGTAGACATATTGGAGCTTCCCTATGAAGTCGTAGAATATATCGTGGTGCATGAGCTGATACATATCAAAGTTGGTTCTCCACGTCATAATCGGCTGTTCAGGGCCCTTCTTTCGAGTTATATCCCTGAGTGGCAAGCTTTGCAACGAGAATTGACCTCTTATTCTAGCCCTAGTGGGGTACAGGAATGAATGGCCTTATGGATAAGATTCATGTTTGTTTATTATTATAGATTGTGATTATGTGATTTTTAAGTTAATGTTAAAAGTTAAAAAAGGTAACATCCAATTTAAATTGTCAGTTAATTGAGAGCTGGGGGATACCCAATGGAGGAACCACTACAGTTCTCTCAGGAGGATATTGAGCATGTTAGAAAAAAGCTACTCCAGAAAAGACGAGAATTCATTGAGAAATTCGCAAAAGACGTTTTGGGATTAGATATTAAGATCAGAAGGGGAGAGAAAAAGAAAATCGTAGAAGAATTAATGCAGGAACACCAGGATGAGATACTGAAGTTCTTTTTAATATATCTCCCGGAGATGGATGGTAAGGATATAAGCACAAATCGTGCCAGACATGCACTAGCGACTATGTTTCCTGATTTTGCGGGTGAAATACACGCTATAAAAAGCAAAGAGGAAGTGCTGTTGTTCTTATACCGTCATGTTGGACAGGAAAAACTTCAGGATTACCTCTCCTGGATAAGATATGAGGCGTATATCGAGAAAAACCGGGATAAAAATAGATATTTGCTAGATAAACCATTTCTATTCAGAGACAACAAAGAGTTAGAACGACTTATTGATGAATTTGTGAGAGAATGGAACAGTAAAAACATACACTGGGCTAGAATTGACATGAGATCCACTAACGATGGAGCAATTAAATTGATAATAACAATGGAATATGGCAGAAGACCTTATCAGGAATTTTTCGTACGGAGAAGGATGAAAATCTACGGGATATCAGAGACTCTCAGGTATTCAAAGGACAGTAATATCATCCATACACCATTGATACCAAAAAACAAAGAGGATCTAAAAGAAGTTTCAGAGTGGATCTATCCATTAGGTCATTATATCCTGCAAATTAGGCCTATTAATGACAAGGAAACAGAAATAATCCTTGGATTTGACCTGAACAAGAAATATCCGAGGGATTTGCTCGACAGATTACTCTCCGTATTGTTTGGAGAAGATACATCTGTGAACGATCTCAAGTTGATCAAGCCCAAACCTGTCGAGGAACTAAAGGAAACTGTAAAGCAGACCATTCAACATTCAAAGCATATGTCAGACGCAATAGAACAGATAGACAAAGAGATCAAGGAGAGAAAATCGGAAGCTGTGCAAAAACTGCAGTCTTTGGACCTCCCCGATGAAGCAAAAGAAAAACTGAACGAGATCATTGAATCTATCAAGCTTGGTGGTTTTAGATTTCCAGGGGATCCTGCAACGGGAGCACTAAAGGTCGACATAGTAGCAGATTTAGACGAATTCCGAAAGATAGTTCCAAATGTGGATGATTTCCTTGATGATCTGATTGGGGCATATGGTGATAAGGTTGAGCCAGTACTCCTGATTAACAACAAGCCAGTTAACTTGGCCTCAGAGAATGTTTACAGTAGGCTGAAAGAGGAAGAGAGACTGGCACTAAAACTATTCTTGGGGGATATAAATGAATCGGAGTAGTTATGACTCTCTTCTTGCTTTTTTGAATGCATTTCCAGTAGTTGCTAACAGAGAAAAGGGGGAACTATTATCAAAGCTTAAACCAAAGGAAATAGAGGAGCTTCTTAGGATGGGGATACTAGCTGAGGAAAAGGTGCCCCCAACATGTCCTGATGGATCTCCAGTTGTAGATGTTCTAAAACCAAAGGAAGACCCCCGAAAGAGGGGCAAATACTTGTTACGATGTCAATCTGGGAAAATCAAAGAACTGTCCCCAGAAGAATACGAAAACAAATTTACTGTGTATAGGGTAATATATCCTGCTCTCATAAGAGTTATCCTTGAGGTTTTAGACGTTCCTTTAGATAGTGAGCCCGATATCATGCCAGGATTTGTTGAAATCTCTGATGAAAGCCTTGCAGTCGTCCTCTTGACAAAACCACCCAAAAAACCAAGGGACTATTTTAGGATTTTATCAAAATATATCCAAAATAAAAAGCTTATAATCCTCATAGGACATGATAAATCCTTGGATGCATTCTTAGAGATAGTAGGGATTCTTCCTCTCGGAAATCTAGTATATTTTGTCCCATTTTCCCTGCTTTTGGATAAACGCCTCAAATCTGACCTAGCGTATTGGATTGAGGCAAATAGTAAAATAGAGGACTTGGAGAGGAGGATAATCAACTCCATTCAACCTGAAAACTTTAGGAAGCTCATGGTTTCAGTTGAAACAAATCCTAGATACCTTCTTTCGTTGTTATCTAACCTCAAGACACTCAAATTAAAAAACATGCCCAAATTTGATGAGTATTTTGAGAATACATCCTCACTGGCGTTTCGGTATTTATATGGAGTCGATATAACTTTTGGGGGTTCAAAGAATAGAGGCGTTAAGGTTCCGGACTCAATAGTTTTTATCAGAGATCCCACGGGACCCGCTGTAAGGGTTATAGGAATAGTTGATGCTAAGTCTTCCCTTAATGTGGATTTTAGAAAGGAACTGACAGAAAAGTATGGAAAATACTTATCTTACATTTTGCGGTCTGATATATACAAAGCTGCCCCACTAAAGCCGGATATTCCTTTCATATTTGTTCTCTTCAGATTTAATCTTCACAGCTTAATTGATTTGCATGGAAGATTAATGAACTATGTCCACTCCAGATTCAAAGAATTTGAGGACAAAGTTTATACTGTTGTGGTTCCTGTTGACACACTTGAAATCCTCCTAAGAGCACGTTTGTCTATAGTTTTAAGAGAGGGAGATCTAAGTGAATCTGGTCTAGATAAGTTCTTTTTATCCATACAAAAGAATACCTTAAGACCGTGAAGGAAGAACAGAACCAGGAGATTGTTAAATCTCTTAGACGATACGCAACAAGCTTCAAAGGCTCGATAGAGGACTTTATAAAATTTGACAGGCTTTATATACTGCCTCCAGAGATTATTATCACAGAACTTGAAAGGTTGGCAAGCGAATATAGCTCTTTAAGGGAGTTAGTTGATGATATCAAAAAAGCTGCAGAGGAAAGTAAGTACTACTTTGACTAAGCACACGAGCTTATTCACGACAATATTTATTAACAGAAGACAAGAATGCACTTTGGTGAGTTCAATGGACGAATTAAACACAAAAACCATTAGACTCACATTGGATGCATACAAAATCCTGAATTCTGAAAAGAAAAAGCTGAATCAGATTGCTAATGTCTCATACACGTATTCGGACATAATACTAGCAAGCTTGGCAATGCTGGAGGCGTTAAACAATGAAAACCGGCCTCTTGTCATCGACATCCTTAGGAAGTTCAAAAATGCCAGGGTTAACAGTGATAAAACTAACATTGAAGAACTCTTTAAAAATACTGTCAATGAAATTGTTAGTGAACTTTCATCTAACCTTCTGAAAGAGGCCATCACTAAGATAATCGAACATTTGATTGAAAGAGGCTTTCCAGGGGCCGCTATGGAAGTTTTGTTAAGTAATGTTAACCTTTTTGATGCTCATGAAAGAAATCAACTTAGCTTTGAGATACTGGCGGCAATTGGTGAGAATCAGAAATTAAAAGAGCTCCTCTAAGATTTTTATTTAACGCATGAATCAGGGGTCAATTGAATTAGCATTAGCAAAAACAATAATTTATAAGCAACATCTTTTTTATTAGTTTTCAAGCAAGACATTTAAACCCTGATTTGTAATATAATCACAAAACACTATTAGGAGGGTGTTGAATGTCAGAGGAAGTCCATAAGGAATGGTGCATCAACCCTATCGAGATTAGAAATGCTTTGTGGACCCTTGCAGACAAGGAGCAAGAAAGTACTGTGCTGGTATCACCTAGAGTCTTTGTTGGAAGGGCGTTGTATGTGCTCAACCGCTATCCATATATACCATATCTAGACGAAATATCAAGAGATCCAGAGATTGTCGGAGCAATACAGGAGTTCTGGGAAGCTGTGGATGAATGTTCCGAGAATTTTGAGGGGTGTTATCCAGAATTATCGGAGAGATTTGGAAGAATAGTGTGGCTTATATCCAGAATCCCTTTAGGAGAGATAATGATACAAGACGTCCAAGATGAACTCAATTCTGTAATTAGGGATCTCAATGACGTTTTTAATACTCACAACATCCGCTTTGTTGTTGATTGGTCTAGATACAGGCCCAGAGGATTTCCTAGATTATATAGACCTATACCCACAGAATTACTCGCAGGCACCTTGGCCTTAGGATTTGGATTAAGCATGAGCCTGTCACTAGAATTTCTTGAGTTCCGAAAAGGGATTGCAAATATAAGAGGCAGAATAGACGCCATAATACAAAAGGGAAAGTCGTGGTACATTAGAAAAGGGCCAACCCTTATAGTACTTTGGAATTGTATAAAAGAAGTGACCTCCAATACATACAGGGACAAGATTATAGAGGATCTTTTAAATCAAATAATACCTCTATTGGGAGATGCAGTTTTGTTTACTAGGGATGTCATTAACTGTATCCACGATAATGAGTATGTTGTTGTTTCAAAATAATAAATTGAAATTGACTTGTTCTCAATAAACTTTCTTTCCTTCCTTTTTCAACTTTAACCGATGACATATATCTGTCTCCCTTTCTCTCCCTAGTTTTTAACAGCAAAACCTTTTAACCTCTCCTTCTAGAGCAACTTCGAAAGAGGTGGGATGACGAGGCCTCTTTAACCGATGACACCCACTCCGTTGAAAAGGCCCCTTTGGCCGAAAGAAGGCTTGAAAGGGGAGATTTGGGTTGCGAACCGATGAGGAGTGCCATTACTGACAGTTATATTACATGCATTTTCTTAATATTCATACGAGTAAATACGCTTTTGCATGCATTCTCGACCACCAAAAATAAAATGCATGCAATCATCGGTTAATTACATGCAAAAACGTCATGTTTAAAAAGCTAAAATACGTATATAATCCTGGTGGGTGGGGGTGAGAAGGAAGGTATTTTATACACCACCAACCCAAACAGCTGTAATAAACACAGACAACGGGTTCGTGATACTCAAGCTAAGTGACTTCGATGAGTACAAAGAAGAACTCGTAAGACTGAGAAAAGAAGGGCAAATGACAGTTGGAAAGTTTCAGAACAGATCCACCGCTGTCAATGTGTTCCTCGAATATCTAATTAAGACCAAAGGCATCGAGCCCGGCACGAACGAGATAAAAATCACGACAAAAGACATATACAACGCCTTTACAACATTCATCCGCGAGAGAAGGCCCGCAGTCCACACTTTGCGTATATATCTTTACTCAACGAGAAAGGCCTTGGAGCATATTTTGCTCAGCAAATACAACGTTCTTCTTTCCAGAACAATCGGGCTCGAAGTTTTTAACCCCGAGTTTTACGTATCACAGCTTTCAAAATCCACGTTCCAGACAAAAGGCCGCCAGCTAAAAGAATATCAGCTCAACGAGAGAAGCAAAGTAATAAGCGACGAGAGAGTGAAAGACGCCCTAAGATGGCTTGAGATACTGATCCATACTAAGAAAACCCGCACCGTTGAAAACCTCAGGCTGGCGACAATAATTGCCCTCTTAACCGGAGTGCGAGGCTCAGAAATTAACGACCTCCAATTCCAAGTCATCGTTGACGGTGAAACCATAAATCAAATTGACCTCAACAGGGGCATCATATATTTCCACCGCAAAAAGCTGAAAGAAGACGCCACAAAAAGCTTCACACCAGTGTTCATCCACCCCGTCCTCATTGAGGAACTTAAAGCATACCGAAGAAAATACCTGCCGGACCCCACGAAACCCCTCTTCGGATATTACGAGATTGACAAACTGTTTTACAATTATTACACCCCAGCAAAAGCATTCAGAAGTAAAGAAAAGCTTGAGACCCTGTACCAGAACAACAAATGGCTCCAGAAGTATCCACCGCAAAAGCCGATTATCGGATTGCGCCAAATCAGAAAATACGTTGACAGTTATCTGCAAGCAAGAATGTTCGAGCTCGCGGACAAAGGCGTGGGAAGCTCCCTCTTCGGAAAGGGCCTTTATGGGCTCGACAACATGCGAAGATACAAGAATTACCTCCTCGGACGCGCTGAGGGCGTGGATTTTATGCATTACATCTCCACAACAGAAGACCCCCGTTACGTCGCCCGATATCGGAGATTCACGAACATGCTCTTCGACGGACTCATTGACAGGATCATGCCCGAATTCGGCCGCATCCTAAGTCCAGAAGTCGCATCAAAGCTTTACGGAAAATCCCCCGAAACACCAACGGCCACACAGAAAAGCAAAGTGACCTTATATTGAGCATTCCAACTTTGTTCACTCCCAGGACCTTAACATTTCTTTATTCTTAACCAGAAAACTTAGTGGGGCCTTCTTGATATATCAAAAAATGATAAAAAGTGGCATTAGTCCATCTCACCGTAAGCGAGAACGAAGAACGCCTCCAGGGCAATGACGGAAGGCACCCTCACGCAATCCTGCCTCCTCGGGAACAGCACATCTTGGAAATACTCAACAAAGACCCGAAGCTTGAGAGCACTCTTCGCATCGACTAACCCCTTCTCCACAAAGTCATCAAGAACGTAATTGAAGAGCCCCTTGGCATCAAGGAGGACTTCACGCTCCTCGTAAACCCCCATCAACAAGGAGTAAACTTCACGCCAGAACTCCTTAGGCACTCCAAGCTCACCCAAACGCTCAACCAGAACTCCAGTCACCTTTTTATTGACCTCTTCCAGGTTCATGGCCCTAATGTCGTTAAAGATTCCGTACAGCACGACCCTTACATCCTCCATGCTTACCACCACTCCCCAGCGGGAGTGTGGGCAATTAAAAATAACTCCCACCCATCAGAAGGAACCATGAAAAAATTCGCATTTAATTTACGAGTTACCAATTTGGGTAACTCAAAACCCATCGAGTTGCCAATTTTGGTAACTCATGAGGGGCAAAAGAAGGCCGGAGAAGGCTTCTTTTCATCGCATTGTTTTCAAAAATTCTTGCATCTGAGCGCGAGTTCCAAAAAATGAAACGCACAAATTTGTACATTCACTAAATCACGCTCCGAAAAGAAGGCACGAAACAGCTCAGATTGGCCGAAAAACAATGTAAAAACAAAAAGTCTCATGAAGGGCGTGATAATGCGCTTTCCCATAACTTTCGGGCAACCACGCCGGGCGGTCTGTGGCGCGACAATAGGGTGAACGAGACCTCAGAAAGCCCCTTTCCCACATGAGTGTACAGAAATGTACTCTTGGAGGTGCTGGTGTAAGGCGTTTGCATTACACCGAACCGATCGCAAAAAGCAGACAAAAAATGAGACAACTCAAAAGAGACTTTCAATCAGCTTGTAATCTTTCTTCTCCAGGGCGTGGAGGATGTATGTTTTTAACTTTTTTGTTGAATCTTGTCCGGATCTCTGGAAGAACAAGGTCACGTATGATCTTATCAACCACCTTAGAGAGCTCGCTGTATCTTTTGGGATTGTCCAAGTTTAGGCTCTCAATGATATCCTCAAAGAGCGCACTTGAGAGCTCCTTATTCGTTTTTGGAGTCAATCTCTTGATATTTTCAAGTTTTTTCTGGAATTTTTTAAATTCAATATTCTTAATGTCTAAGTCAAGATGTTCATAAAGGTAATCCCTAATTGAATCGATAATAAATTCTTGCAAAGTTTTTGTCCTTCTTTGTATCTCATACCTCCTGATTTTGCTGTCTATGTCTTTTGCACGTTCCATCAATTCTTCCACGTTTATTTTGCCCTCCTTCCATTTGTTAAGTAACGTATTAAGGTTTTCATATTTATCCTTATAAAATGGTATGTTGGAGTTCTCTTTGACTCTTAAATACAAAGTATTGAAATATTTAACTCTTGAAGAGAGTTCATCTGAAATGCTTCCAAGCTCTTTAGTTGTTAAGTCCATTTTGGATGCATTTGATAAGGGCAGTAATAATTTCTTTGAAGGATTGTTCTTCCCCTTATCTGTATTACCTGCCAGTTCTGTAAACCTGTGATAAAGCCAACGAATCCAATAAATGTCATCTAAGTATTCTATTCGTTTTGGATGTGCTCCAAGGGAGTCGTACATTGAGAGGATTTCGCGTAACTTGTCAAAAAAATCAATAGCTCCGACTTCCTTTGCAGTATACTGTAACGCCAGTAAAGAGAGAGCCCCATAGACTTTTTCTAGCTCTTTTTTAAGGTCTTCTTCTCTTTTGTTTCTCTTTAATTTTTTAATAGTGTCAATATCGATTCCATTTCCGAGCAATTCTTTCTTAAATTCTTTTAGTTCATGCTCGAATTCACTTACTCTCTCTTCAATGCTTTTAGCAAAGTTATTCACGAAGTCCTCAATTACTTGAGACTCTTGAGTCGCAATACTCTCGTAAATGCCAATGATATTTTTTAATTCGTCAATGGACTTAACAAAGTCCACGATTAACCCTGTTTCTTTTCCAGGATATGGTCGGTTAACTCTCGTGACAGCTTGGAGAAGATTGTGTCTGCGGAGATCATTTCTAAGGAGATACATCGTTCTGAGAATTGGAGCATCAAAGCCCGTAAGAAGCATTTGTGTAACAATTAACACCTTCGGATACTCCTCATTCAGGAAGCTTTCAACAATTATCTTATTAACTTCGCGTTTAAGAGATTTGCCCTGGAACTCTCTTCTCGTCTTAAGCCACTTCTTGAATTCTTCGATTACCTCGCTCGTCTCGTTGTGCTGGTAAGTCATCACCACCTCAGAAAGCCTTTCAGCGTTCTCACAGAGTTCCTTGAAGTATTCAGCAACATCAATCCTACCATTTCTTTCAAGCTTTTCAGCCTTGGAGCAGAAGTATTTCTTAAACGCCCTGTCCAGGGCCCTCTTGAAGTGCACACAAGCTTCCCTGTTCACAGCGACAACCATCGCCTTAAACTGGAAACCCATGGTATCGTCATAAATCCTCCTGGCGATGTGCTCAGCGAATCGCTCGATATCCAAAGGGTGACCTAAATTAATTGACGACTTATTTGTTTTAATCATGTCGTTGTCGTATATAATCTCGAGAGTAAATCCATCCCGTATTGAATCTCTTATGAAGTAAACATCAAGGAAGTACTCACCCTCTTTGGGATATGCAAATGTCTCGAAAGTATTTCTATTCCTATTGAAGAAGATTGGAGTTCCAGTAAAGCCAAAGAATATTGCCTCAGGGAAGATTGCTCTCATCGCTGCTGCGAGCTGTCCATACTGGGTTCTGTGAGCCTCATCAATAAGGAAGAGGACTTCTCTTTTACTTACAGTTTCTCTTGCTTTGAACTCATATTTACTCTTAACGGTCTCCACCAGTCCCTTGAATTTTCTGGGCTGGAATTTTTGTATTTTCGTTACGTACACTCCGGTTGGAATTACTCTCTTCTCTTTTTGGTGCCTCAATATCTCTTTAACGCGTTGCTTCAGCTCAGGTATGTCATTTATCACGTTGAAATGTCTCCTGAATTCAGGATCTTCCACATTCTCAAAGACAGTTTTATATTGTGTTTCCAACATATTCCTGTCAACGACAAAGAACACAACCGGATTCCGATCCCTGTATCTGTTGAGGAACCAGTTGGCAACGAAGAACATTATGAACGTCTTTCCGCTTCCCTGCCACTGCCAGACGAGGCCATTCTTCTTATCGCTCTTCCCTGAAAGGTACTCCTCAATTCTCTCAATGATTCTCCTCGTCGCCCGGTACTGGTTCCATCTGGCGATGACCTTAATTCTCTTGGCACCCTTCTCGTTCTTCTTAAAGAAGAAGGTGTAATACCTCAGCATGTCGAGAAGTCTCATTGGAGTAATAAGGTCGAATATATTAGATTTTTCTCCGTTCGGGTACCTCCATACCATCACTGGAATATCCTCAGTAGACTTGAGCTTTTCTCTTGGTATAGTCGGGGTGTAAAGTTGCTTATCACCGTAAGCAATCCCAAACTGAACAAAACGGAAGAGATTTGGAGACTCCGTCTCATATCTTCTAATCTGTTTTAGGGCGTCTTCTTCAGTACCCTTAATCCTCGACCATCTTTTCCAGTCGAGATTCTCAATCCCAGGGCGATTTTGGCCTTTTGCCTCGATGATAACAACTGGAATGCCATTAATGAAAAGGCTAAAGTCCGGCCTTATAGTACTTCCAAAACTCGGATATTCCGCTTCATGGAGGAAGAAAAAGATGTTGTTGGCCGGGCTTTCATAATCGATAAGGATAACCCTGTCGTGCCTTCCAAGGGCTGTTATGGGAACTCCATACTTGATGTACTCCAGCATCTTAACCTCATTAGAATATTCGAGCGTACGCTGTATCTCCTCCCAGACTTTTTCTTTTTCTTCGTCAGTCAGATTAGCAAAAAATGTCTTGTTCAGTTCGTGGATTTTATTTTTAAGAATCTCCCAGAGAAGAAAGCTTCCAAGCGAATCTTCAAGCCCACTGTACTCGCCAACCAGTGTGTATTCTTTAATTTTAAACTTATCATTGCCATCTTTCCATCCAATTCTCAAAAGGTTCCTCTTAATCTCACTGTGGACTTCGGACTCAGGTTTGACCGCCATATTCCACCCCCTCTGCATTAAAGATAATGTTGCATTAAATGTTTTTGTGGATTCAATTTTAAACTATATGTCTGCGCACCTCTGGAACAACGGATTCCTCCACGAGCCTGTCAATCTCCTTTGAGAGCTCCCTGTATTTCTCGAGATCATCTCCCGTAACAGCTTCCATAATGTCCTCAAAGAGGGCACTTGAGAGTCTCCTAACCGTTCTCGGATTCAGCTTTCTGAGACGCTTGAGCTCCCTCTGGAACTTCCTAAGTTCAACATTCTCAAGACCCAGGTAATTCGTTGCGTAAAACTTAACGGACTCCACGAGTGATTCCTGCCAGGTTCTGCCTGCCTTCTTCTTTTCGTACTCTTCAGCTTGCTCTTCGAGGAGTGTCACTTGCCTTTTGAGGGCCTTAAGGTCAAGGTTTCTGTTGAGCCACTCTTCAAGGAGACGGTTAAGCCTCTCAAGGATCGCCTTGTAAACGGGATCGTGGGCATTGTCCTCAGCTGTATAATACAGCTTGTAAAAGCGTGCAACAATCTCGAAGGACGCCTCACTGCCCGAGAGCTCTCCAAGCCTCACCTTAACAAGCTCCCTCATCGGTCCAACTTCCATGTGTTCGTGGACAAAGCGAAGCAGGTCATCCCAGAACTTGCTCTTTTTCCCTGTGAAACCAATGAGGCGGACAAAGGCAGAGTAAACAGCACCAACCGCAATCATGTCGTCCAAATAAGCCAGCCTCGCCGGGTGAGCCCCAAGGGAGCGGTACATCGAAACGACCTCACGCAGATCGTTGAAGAGCCTCACAGCCCTCGGCTCGTTGCCCTTGAAGTCGAGTGCGATCGGTGCAAGTATGTTCCTGATTCTGTCCATCTCAACTTCGAGTTCCTTCCACCTTCCTTGCTTTCTGAAGGCCTTAATAATGTCAGCCTCGATTCCAAGGGCTGAGAGCTCTTCCTTAACACTGGAAAGTTTGTCCTCAAACTCCTTCACTTTTTCCTCAATACTCTTTGCAAAGTTTCTCTGGAAGTCCTCAAGCACTTTCGGATCTTGCTTCGCCAGCATCTCGTAGATACTTTTCACCCTGATTACCGCAGGTAACAAGCCAACACCATCAACAACGAGTCCTGTTTCTTTGTTCGGATACGGCCGGTTCACTCTCGTGACTGCCTGAAGGAGCCTGTGCTCAAATATCGGCTTGTAAAGATACATAACCCTCAGCTTGGGCTCATCAAACCCCGTGAGGAGCATGTCCGTGACGATCAAAACCTTTGGGTAATCTCTCTCCTGGAACCACTCAACAATGAGACTGTTGATGTCATCATAATCCCTCTTCTGGAACTCCCTTCTGGTTTTGAGCCACTTCTTGAATTCCTCAATTACCTCGCTCTTCTCGTTATGCTGGTAAGTCATTACCACCTCGGAAAGCCTTTCCGCGTTCTCACAGAGTTCTTTGAAGTGTTTGGCGACCTCAACCTTGCCATCTCTTTCAAGCTCTTCAACCTTGGAGCAAAAGTGCTCCTTAAAGGCCTTGTCTAAAGCTCTCTTGAAGTGCACACAGGCTTCTCTGTTCACTGCCACGACCATTGCCTTAAACTGGAAGCCCATAGTGTCATCATAAATCCTCTTGGCAATATACTCGGAAAAGCGCTCAATTTCCTTTGGACTCTCAAGAAAAACCCTTGACTTCCTGAGCTCCTCTGCAAGCTCTTTCGAACTCATCTTTAGGCTCTTTCTCCTTCCCATGAGGAATGCTTCGACTTCTTCAGGGTCGTTGAGCTGGTAAGCCTCGATAAATGCCTTGAGTTTGTTCTCGTCGAGGGCAATTGAAACGCCCTTCTCCTCGACGACTTCGTGGGTTATGTCAAGGGTGAAGCCGTCCCGAATGGAGTCACTTATGAAGTAAACATCGAGGAAGTATTCTCCGTCTTTGGGATAAGCGAACTCTTGGAAGGTGTTCCTGCTCCTCTTGAAGATTGGCGTTCCAGTAAAGCCGAAGAACATTGCCCTCGGAAAGAGCGCCCTCATAACCGCAGCTAGTCTTCCGTACTGCGTGCGATGTGCCTCGTCAATCAGGAAGAGAACCTCACTCTTGCGAACGGCCTTCTCGGCCTCGAACGTCTCTTCCTTCTGGACTTTCTTCACCCTCACAAGATCCTTGAACTTTCCATACTGGAACTTCTGAATTGTCGTTATGTACAGACCAGTCGGAATAACCCTTCCAGTTTCCTCGCTCTTCATCATTTCCTCGATGCGTTTCCTCAGCTCGGATATGTTCCTTATTTTATCGAAGTGCTCCCTGAACTCCCTGTCTTCAACGGCCTCAAAAACGTCGGAGTGCTGCTTTTTGAGATCGGTTCTGTCAACGACAAAGAAAACGACCGGATTCCGGCCCTTGTACTTGTTGAGGAACCAGTTGGCAACGAAGAACATTATGAACGTCTTCCCACTCCCTTGCCACTGCCAGACAAGGCCGTTCCTTTTCTCACTCTCCAAGGAGAGGTACTCCTCAATCCGCTCAATGATTCTCTTGGTCGCCCTGTACTGGTTCCACCTTGCGATAATCTTTACCCTTTTCGCGCCCTTTTCATTTTTCTTGAAGAAGAAGGTGTAATACCTCAGCACATCGAGGAGTCTCTCCGGAGTGAGAAGGTCGAAAATGTCAGGCTTCTCCTCGTTGGGATACCTCCACTCAAAGGCGGGGGCGCTTTCAACGCTTTCCCTGGGCATTGTGGGAGTGTAAAGTTGCTTGTCACCATAAGCCACTCCAAACTGGACAAAGCGGAAGAGGGGTTTTGAATACCTTTCATACTTCCGTATCTGAGTTAGAGCCTCTTCCTCTGTGCCGTGAACCTTTGACCACCTTCTCCAGTCAAGGTCCTCAAGCTCGATGATACCTTTAGCTTTGGCCTCGATGATAACAATGGGAATGCCGTTGATGAAAAGACTGAAGTCCGGCTTGATGTTCTCGGGAAAGCCAGGATACTTAGCCTCATGAAGGAAGAAAAAGATGTTGTTGGCTGGATTGTCGTAATCAATGAGGATAACCTTGTCGTGTCTTCCGAGGGATGTGAGCGGGACACCGTATTTTATGTACTCCAACATCTCGACCTCGCCCGAGGATTCGAGCTTGCTCCTTATCTCCTCCCAGACCTTTTCCTCTTCCTCCTCAGTCAGGTTGGCAAAGAATGCCCTGTTAAGCTCGCGTATCTTCCCCTCCAGAACGTTCCAGAGGAGGAAGCCGCCGAGCGAGCCTTCAAGCCCGCTGTACTCAGAGACCATCTTATGCTCCTCAATTCCAAACTTCTTGTTACCGTCATCCCACCCAACTCGAAGAAGATTCTCCTTAATCTCATTGTGAACCGCAGACTCAGGTATCAGAGCCATACCCTCTCACCTCTAACTCAAATAACAACTTCTCAAGGGAATTAATAAACTTATCCAGACCCGAACTTCTCAAGCCCCTCTCTTCAATGAGTTTTTGAATGCTTATCATCTTTTCAAGCAGAAGGCCCGCAAGGTGTTCAAACCGCTCCGGTTCAATGACTTCTTTCTGAGCTTCAACTTCCTCCAAAACCACGTCGAAGTCAATCCCCAGCTCGAGGAGTCTCATGATGTCGTCAACATCCTTCGAACGGCTCAGAGAGGTGACACCCTTGAACAGGAAGATATCTTCGGGAGAAACGAGGTGAACCTTAAGCTTCTCCAGCCCCTTGAACTCTTCGGGGATGAATGCCCTCTTCATGATGCCCTCAGTGAGGGTTATTCCCTTCAAAACCCTCCTCACGAAAACGTCGAGGTTGAAATCCTCAAGCTCAGGGTCCAACTTCCGGTAAACAGAATAAGCCCCGAGCTTTCTCCTGTACTCGTGCTCGACGACCTTAATGTAAATAACCAACCCCCTGCTCGTCCGCAACTCCGGCGATGGGTCCGTGAGAACCCTCTCCAGACGGTTCAAGGCCCCAACGTTCTCAACGACAACGTCAACGTCAGCCGTTGCCGGCTTGATGCCTCTCAGGGCGAGGTTTCCGCCGCCGATGAGGTAAAGGTGGATCTCCTTCGAGTCCATAAGCCGGGCCTTCTCATCGAGCAGGACAAACTCTTCAATCAGCCTTTCCCTCGTTATCATCATTACAACCTCCGAAATACTGACGGCAGAGTTCCTCAATCTCTTCCCTCGACGGGAAGGGATACGGCTTATTCATGCCCTTAAGGTATTCGAGCAGTTCCTCAACTGTGCCAAAAACGCCAAATTTGGCCGCGAGCCTTTTAAGTTTCCCCTCATCGAAACCCCTTCCCTTAAGGAGGGCGATAGTGTAAAGCAGTTCCCTCGCATCCTTTCCGAGCGTTAATGTATGCACAACGACCTCTTCGAGGGTAAGCTCTCTGGCCGGCCAGTAATAATGATAAACCCCAGAGGAAATCAGAGGAAGCCCAAAGTCGGAGAAGCGAGCCAGCCCTGTGAGCTGAAAATCGCCGAGGCTTTTCCCTTTGAATGTTCCGGTCGCGAGTATGAGCTCTTCAACACCACTCCAAACGATCGAGGCGTTGTGGTCGAACTCCCTCGCTTTAATCGAGTTCTGCAGGTAAAAGTACTCGTCGGCGAAGGCCTTGAAAAGAGCAAAACGCTCGCTTATGAAATAACCTTCCTCTTTCTTCCCCACGATGAGCCTCTCCATGAGCCCGTTGAGAACCCTGTGAAGCGTTGCCCTGCTCACGTTGGCCTTCAGCTGAATGAGCCAGAGAGGCTGAGGTTTCTCGACCTCAAGAGCCGCAAGAACTTTGAGGCGATTTCCAGTCAGAGCACTGAGTATATCCCTGCCCCTCAGAGGAGGGTTTAACATAAGCTGCCTGTGAGTAACTGGGAGAATTGAATTGAGAAGCTCAACCGCTTTATTCTTTGAGGGCTTAATGACCATCGGCTTCTTTCCTTCAAACTCGACGAGGCCCTTCCTCTCAAGGGAACGTATGAGAGCGGAGAGCGTGCTCTTTGAGAGGTCGAGCTTATAGGCTAACTCGCTCAGTGTGACTGGTTCTTCAATTGCAAGGAGAACCTTAAGCTCGGCCTTCGTGAGTGTCATGTCTCAAATTTCCGAACGATTTTATAAAAACGTTTGGGTTTTTGAGACACGAAAAACTGATAACATAAATTGAAAAATTGGAGTGGGATGAAGACGGGGGTCACCAGTTGGGACTAGCCGTCTGACCGAACCCTTATCTCTCCCGTAAGGAGCTTCTCCATGACTGCCTTCTTCATGCGTTCGAGCTTCTCCCTCTTTGCCCTCTTGGCCTCGATGGCCTCGTCAATCGTGCGGAGGATTTCGGCGATTTGTTTTTGTTCTTTGAGGGGCGGGAGTGGCAACTGGAATTTTTTGAGAGCATTCCATGAAGTTCTTGGATGATTTACCCCTTTCATTGTCTTTTTAGCGTGTTCAAGGAATGCCTTTGTGTGAACGAGCCATATCAGATACTCGGGGATAAGTTTGCTGGACTTGGCTTTAATTACAATAATGTCTGTTGAACATATTCCTTCGAACTCCGCAATTACAGCCTTATCGAGGTATGGCCTCAGCTTTCCATAAAGAACATCTCCAGGGTAAAATTTGGACTTAGAGCTTTTCACCTCAGCAGAGTCGCCCCACTGAGTAAGCCTTATGTTTCCGGGTTCAATATGCTCTAGTCCAACAAATGGAAGGTTTCCAACTGCATTTGGATTAACTGTCTCACTTCTTCTTTCTGCAACCTCTCCAAGCTCCACGACCTCCCACTCCGCCGGAATCTCGACCTTCCTGCCGTTCAGCTCGACGGTCTTGAACTTGGTGTGGTTTATGCCCTTCGTGAGCAACTGCTCCATCGTGCCCTTCTTAAGCCTCTCAAGCTTCGCAATGCTCTCCTCGACTGCTTGAATTGCCTCATCAATGGAGCGGAGCACCTCGGCGATTTTTTTCTGCTCTTCGAGGGGCGGAAGGGGGAGTTTTGTTTTCTTCCATAATTTTGTATTCATGTTTCCCTGAGTTCCTCTCTGAGCTTTTGAGTGAAATTCCTCCTTCTTTGCCTCGAAGAAGTAATATAAGAAAATCTTATCCACGCTGTCAGCGGGATTTACTAGAATGAAACCGTCATGGATACATCCGCCTTTTCCAGTTTGTATAATCGCTGGCTCTCCAATTGTACCACTGTTCGAAACAATTAATGTGCCGTCTGGACAGTATACACTCTTGTTTTTACCTTCTTCAGTGACCGTATCCCCTGTTTTTAGCAGATATAGACCCTTTTTGTACTTTGAGATATCTGAAATTTTTATCCAAGGTATATCACCACCAAAGTATTTTGGGTCTCCTTTGGGGCGAGGGGAAGCACCCCTTCGTATTTCGGCAACCTCCCCAAGCTCCACCACTTCCCACTCCGCCGGAATCTCGACCTCCCTGCCGTTCAGCTCGACCTCCTTGAGTCTCGTCTCCCGGTAAAACTGGAACGCGGGGAGGGCCTCACTCATCGCCCATCACCTTGATTATGCCCTCGATGTTGGCTTTGGCTTTCTCCACCAGCTCCCTCTCCTTCTCCTCGATTTTCCTGAACTCCTCGAACTCCTTAGCTAAGTCGATTTTCTCCCTCTCCTCCTCTGGGAACACGTAGAGGCTGACGTTCAGGTTGTAGTCGTTCTTCCTTATCTCCTCCAGGCTCACAACCCTCGAAAAGCCCTCAATCTCCTTGAACTCCCTGTAGGCCTCGACGATTTTCCTTATGTGCTCCGGAGCGAGCTGGTTGAGCTTCCTGACCTCAGGGTGCTTGCGGTATTCACGAGAGGCGTTGATGAAGAGGATCTTCCCCTTCCTCTCCCCGGGCTTGTTGGGGTTGAGAACCATTATAATTCCCGGAGCGGCGGCATTGTAAAAGAGCTTCTCAGGAAGCAGAACAATTGCTTCGATTAGATCGTCCTCAATTATTCCTTGCCTTATTGCTTTCTCTGATCCTCCTCTGAAAAGTGCACCTGTATCAAGAACGACGCCAACCTTTTTTCTTGCATAATAAAGCATCAGCTGAACCCAGGCCCAATCAGCGGACTGCTTCGTGGTGTACCCATACTTGTAAATGTGCTTTATCCTCCTGTCGCTTAAGCGGGCCTCATCGTAACCATCCTGGTTCCAGGGCGGGTTGGCGATGACGTAATCAACTTTTCCATCCTCGATCCCGTTCCTCTTCAGTTCCTCCTCCCACTGCGGATTGGTGAGGCTGTTGGCGCCTTCAAATATCTTGAACTCCTGAATTCCGTGGAGGATTAGGTTGAGCTTTGAGAGTGCCGCGGTGGTCTCGTTGAGCTCTTGGCCGTAGAGCATTATCGCGGGCTCGCCGTCAAAGCCCTCCTTTTCGAGTTTCTCCTTCACGTAGCGGTAAGCTTCAATTAGCATTCCGCCGGAACCGCTGGCCGGATCAAGGACGTCGCTCTCATCCTCGATGTCGAGCAACTCAACAAGGAGTCTTATAACCTCTCTGGGCGTGTAAACCTCGCCCTCCTTAGCCTTCTGGGGGGCGAAGTATGAGAGAATCCACTCGTATGCGTCTCCAAGGATGTCGCTGTTGAACTCGGCGAAATCAACGCGGTTGAATATCTTCATAATTTCCTCAAGTGTGTGAAGGTTGTCCTCCTTGATGAAACCGATCAGCCCGAGAACTTCAACGAGTTTTTTCAGGTCGGCAAGTTCCGAATTCATCTCTGATATCTTTATGAGTGCATTTGCCAGCTCTTTGATGCTCTCCCTGCTCTTCACGACTTCATGCCAAGTGTAAAGCTTTCCAGTTTCCTCGTCGAAGAGCTTGTAATACCTCTTGTTTGTGATGATGTAAGCCTGAACCCTGGGTTTGCCTTCTTTCATGAGGTCCTGGGCCCTCTTCATCCACCTGTCGCTTATGGCTTTGTAAAACAGGAACACGAGCAATGCCTTATAATCAAGCCCCCCTCTTATCTGGTCTGCGGCGGCTTTAAGAAGTGAGATGAGCCTGTCGCGGGTGACTTTGCTCTCGGCTGGGAACTTCAGGCGGTAATAAGTCCTTCTGAAGTCATAAACATCCTTTCTGGCTGTTAGCAGGCCGGCTTTTCTGAGGATTGAGAGAACCTCACCCACGTTTTTGGTCGTGAACTCCGGCTCTTTGACGCCTTTTTCAAGGAGTTCTTTCCGTTTTTCCTCAAAGAGCCTCTCAACGTCTTCCTGTGTGAACTCTTTGTCCCTGAATGCATCCTTAATCAGAAAATACCTTTTCACGACCCATGGTTGGAGTTCTTCGAGAATCGACCACTCATCGGCACCATTCTTAGGTTTGGGTTTTGACCTTGCCATGGAGACCACCAATATAATTACCAATGTTTTCCCTTAAAAAGTTTTTGTTTTTATTTTGACTTAATTAATAAGTTAAGATTATTTGACTTATTTATTTACGTCGAGATGCTCCGGAGGTATGTACGGACACTCTGATTGAGTGTCTGTGTCAGGTAATTGCTTGACACTGATAAGCTCACACTTAACACCAGCAAGGCACTTTGAAGCTGGAGCATTCTTAAATCTCAATCTTTCCTTCATAGTGTATTCCCTCCGTTATGAACTTTTTTCTGAGATCCACGAGGAGCCGATAAAGACCAAAGAGGAGCTCCTCCATATCTTCCCCATATATTGTCCTTAGCTCTTCCGCGAGCTCGGGCATAGTCTTGGAGCCCCAAAGATGGCCGTCCTCGACCCTGACGAGGTCTCCGTCCACAATGTACGCGTCGTGGATCTCAAGATAATCCAAAAGGTGGGTGAGATATCTGCGTATGGTGCGAGGCGACATATATGGAAGGTATGTCGCTGAGAGGGAGAGAGCGAAGTGGTCAAGGTCTTCGGGAAGGTTGACGATGTAATGGTCTTCTTCGGTCCTGAGGTCGAAGGCCCACAGCCCGTGAGGAGTGAGGGCCACGATCACTGGCATAACGTCACGGAACTTTGTCTGTGATTTCATTTTCTCACCCCCATGATGGCCACTTCCACAGGCTCGGCGATTAACTCGTTTTTAAACACCCCAAACTCCATATCCACACCCCCTTGACGTTATTTTTGCGGAGAAGGAAAAACGAAAAGTTCACAGGGCGGGAAAGGAGTTTTATGTGGTGTTGATTTGGTGTTGTATGTGTGTCCTCCATACATAGCAATCCCGTCAACAAAAATGTAAGATTTTTGCAAAGGGCTTAAGGCCTCGGTGGTGGTTACTGGGTGAGAGGTGTTGGGTGTATGTGGTGTTTCCATACTATAGTAAAACTCGAAACAAAAATACAAGATTTTTGCAAAGCCTTAGGACGCTTAAGGGTTCGGATTGTGTGGGCGTTTGACGTTAGCAGAAGAAAGAAAAAGGTGTTGGTTTAAGATATCATCCTGGGGCGGCTTGATTCGCTGTTCCCGGAGCTCTCTTACTGACAAATGTTTCCACAATGTTAAACCCAGCCTCTTTGGCCTTCGTCTCATTGAGCTTGTACCTGCCCTCTTCTGGGAGCACGATTCCATTGTCAATGAGCCATCTGACCGTCTTTGAAAGCTCTTCTTCTGGGGCATTGATTCGTTCAATGAGCTCGTCAAAGGTCAGATTTGGCTCCATGGAGAGTACATTAACCACTTCATCTGCCAGTTTAAAGCCAATCTCGCCCTCTTTTGTAATATGCCCGTTGATTACCTCGTTAATGATCTCCCAGGGGATTATTACTCCGTAAACCTGCTTCTTGAGCTCGGGAACATACGCTCCTTTCTGAGGCAGGATTTCTTCCAGCTTGTATCCCATACCCTCAAGGTACTTTGCAACGATTCTTGGCTTACGTGGGATTTTCCATCCTGGATAATCTTTTCTGAGCTCCGCAAGAGTTTTGGTCGATATTAAAAGGCCCCTCTCAAGGATTATGCCCTTCTTCTCGATGGAAACTGCCTGAATGAGATCCTCAAGTTCCTGTGGAACGCGAATTTCCCTTTCGTTGAAGACTTCTGAGATATACCTCGCCGCTTCCTCAATATCGAACGTGAGGCCGTGCCGGTGAAGGAGGGCGGCGAGGAGCTCCGCACCAACCATTAGGGTCGCAAACTTCTCCGGGTCGCGCCCCTCGACGATGTTGTTCTGAACTGCATAATCGTACCATTTTCTGAACCTTCCCTTGATGAAGTGCTTTCCACCCAGGTCGTTGGCGACATCAACGAGTTCTTTAACGAAGTACGGAGCATAAACAATGCCTCGTGTAATTCCGACAGGCCCGTCGAGTTCCTGGCGGTATCTCTGCTTCTTCCTGTTATCAAGGGGAGTGTTGAGCTCAAGTATTATCAGCCTGTCCATTAGTGCAGTGTCATTTTCGAATTCGGGGACGAGCTCGTTCGCTGTAAACACTGGCACAGCAGTAAGTTCGTAAAGCTTAACGCTTGCAATTCCACGGCCCCTGAAGCTCTTCGCATTTGAGGTTAGGATCGCCTTGAGGTCAGCGAGTTTCTTTGAATTATATTCATGGATGTCATCGAGAAGCACGGGGAAGGTTGAGGCGCTGAAAAGCTCGTCGAATCTGAAGTCCGAACGGTATGCTGAGGACTCCCAGACGTATGAGCCGTAAGCGTTTACTGCGATGAACTGGGCAATGTGGCTTTTGCCGGTTCCGGCAGTTCTTCCGAGGAAAAGCAGGGCTGGCTTTATGCCCGTGAGGTCGATTATCGCGGAGAGGAACCCGGCAATGCCCATATAGGCCATTGAGGCATAGTAAACGTGAGGCGGTAGGAATTCCCGATACTTAATTATTCCTTCAAGGAACTCTTCATACTCTTCCTCTGTAATTTTCAGGCTCCATTCTTTTAGCTTATCAGTTACTTCTGCCGCAAGCGGAGAGTTTGGCAGAAGAACATCGGTTGTGTTTGGGAGGGCTGCAACGAACTTCCCGTGGTTCGCCTCATAAATTCCCGGAGCGAAATAAGCGTTTCCTTTGTGTATTCGGCTCAGCCAGGTAAAGTACTTCTTTAGGAGTTCCTTTTCGTGGCTTGTTGTTACTCCATTCCTCGCTAAATCCTCGACAACTTTCTCGACGGGACCCTCGAGTACAGCGCCTCCAACATACAGCTTGATGAAGGTCATGCCCCTGTAAAATATTAATTTAATGAGTTCGATGGGTTTGGACGTGAGCGGTGTTTCAGGGATAAGCTCAGAATCAAAAATTTGCCACTCGTCGCTGAGATATCTGAAATAATAAATTTTCTTTTTTCCTTTCCAGATGAGCCCCCGTTTGTCTTGGAATAACACCCTAAGGGTCTTAATCTTAAAATAAACTTCTGTCTTTTGGCCGTCTGACGGTCTTCCGAAATGATACCCAACGGAAGACTTGTTCAATTTGTCAATCAGGAAGTCAAAGAGCTCACTCCGGAGAGAGATGTATCTCTCATTTGCAATTCCCATTATGTATACCCTTGTATTGCGGGCAAACTGCTCAACTTTTCTCCGGCCAGGCTTTACAGTAGATATGATGCGACGGACAATTCTCGACGCTTCCTCTTTAGCTGCCTCAGAACTTATTGATTTCCCTTCTTGCTCGTACTTGCGTGATATTGCATCTGCAATCATCCCAGTGAGAGTGGGAATTCCTCTTAAGCGTTCTTTAGAGCCTGAATTCGGCGCATACCACCAGTTATCCCGAATCGACTCCGCAAATAATTCAGAGCGCTCTTTCAGAAGGGTTATGAACTCGTTTTTAATTTCAGGGAAGTCCTCTTCAAGAGATTTTCCGCGAAGGGTCATCCAGACGTTGTTGTACGCGTATACCCATGCCTGAACCCTCTTCTTTGCCTCCTGTGGTGGCTGGCCGTCGCTGGGGCTTCTCTTTCTGGTAAATTCGGGATCGTCAAGGAGGTTGGCAAGGACTTCGGCAGATTTGAGTGGGTGGAGTCCCAGTCGGGCAAGTGCTGATGCGAGAGTTAATGTGAAATCCTGGCGAGGCAAGTATTTGAGGTATGGCCGAACAAGTTCAGCGATGGTTGTTGAGTTAACATCTTCCGTAACTGGAAGCTTCGCATAAAACCTTTCAGATATCTGGGAGATTCCCGAGGGCTCTCGTGGAGGCTGAAGTTCAACTTCTTGATATGACGGATACAGCTCAGAGAGGATGTCATGGAGCTCCTCAAACTTTACGGATGTTATGTCTCCGGTTTTTGCATACGTATAAAGCAGAATGGCGTATTCCCTTGAAGTTATGGTTCTAATTGGGAGGTACGGCCCCAGAATAAACTTATATCTAATCCCGCTTGGGTGGATGCTGGGAGGAGCAACGACGAGGGCTCCCTCACCCCGTATTTCAAGTGATGAGAATAATTTCCCAATGCTCACTGTCTTTATCATCACTGAAGCGTTTGGGTCCTTCCAGTCAATTAAAAAGTAAACATGGGCACCTTTTCCGGTTTCAACGATCCACGTCTCAAAGAGCTCCGTGAGCCCGTATTCTTCGAGAACAGCATAATGTTCCGCAATGGCCTCTTGACTTTCATAATCAAATACGATTAATCCTCTGCTTTTCTTACCGCAAAGAATGCCGATGTTCCAAGGGCCGTCTCCAAGCTGTTCGGAGAAATTCTTGCGGGTTATTGTGGCACTTTCCCAGGGCCCAGCAGGGGCCTTGTCTCTGAATTTGACCTTTATGGGGGTTAAACCCATCTTGAGATAATGCTCGGTGTACTCTTTGAGCTCTGTGATGAACTCCTCCATCATTCCCTTCACCCAGCAAGTGGATGAGAAGAGGGAATTAAACATAACGCCTTTGAGCAGGTTGTGGGGGGATCATGGTGGATGTTCTGGAAGTTCTTGGGGAATTATGGAAAACACCAAGTGTGTACATCGATGGTTCTCCAGCCTTTTGCAGGGAATAAAGATGTTTGGGGAGCTTTTGGATTTTATGGAAAACACGGGATGTATTCCCCACCCCCTTTAATTCTCCCCATGAAGGTTGTCATGTACTCCCTGCTTCCTTTCCACAATCTCCATAAATTCCAAGCCACAGCTCACAGGTCTTAATAACACGTTATGGAATACTTGTTGGAATTATGCCATTCATTGAGAAAACATAATGTCGCAATCTGGTCGTTTCATGGGAATCACGGAAACTGGGGAATGCTATTTTCCCGAACCCCACGGAAAGAAGGTGCACCGAAAAAACAATCAGTGTAAGGCAAAAGCCTGACGCAGTTCTTTTAAACTTCAGCTCGATACAGTATTCTTTGGGACTCTCTGGGGGTGATGCTAATGAATGAGCGTCCTTCAATTCCCTCCAAGATTATCGCTCGGCTCCTTGAGACTTACCCCAACCTTAAGATTGACGAGGTCACTCACGAGGAACTCAACCTTGACGCCCTCGCCGACAGATACTTCTCACCTGAGCTAAAAGTCAGCATCGGTCTCAAAGAAGCCAAAATCCTCAAAGTTTACGATGACGAGGGCCAAACCGCGTACTGGGTGAGAGGTTTCATCTCAATCTCGACTAAAATGCTCGACAGGAAGAAGGAAAGCGGGGCCATCGCCGACCTCATGGTGATAAGGCTCGCTCCAGCCAAAGTCTTCCTCCGGGGAGTCTTCAACGAGAAGCCGGTCATGGCGTACTTCGACGTTGAGCCTTCAGAGTGGTTCATTGACGCCCTCCTTCACGCGGCCAGGATATACCTCAACACTTACGGCGAAAAGGACCTTATCGTCTTCTGGAAGGAGTGAATCTCTTGAGAGGTGAGAACATGTTCCTGCACGTCGAGACCGGGCTGGCAAGTGAGGATTACGAAGCCCTGCTCGAAGCCGTTAAAAAGGAGTTGGTTTTGATAACCGAGAAGCTCAAGGAGCTGGGGTTTGATGAAGACGTTGCGATTAATGCCCTCGTGTTTGAAGTTCCCTCAAGCTCAAAGTTTTACTGTAAAGCCTGCTTGGACGCTTTTGACGATTTCAAGAGCGCCCGTCGGCATGTTATCGAGGATCACTCGAAAGAGGATGTCCCTAAGTTCAAGGAGAAGAGTTCTGAGGAGCTCGTGGAGGTGCTCGTGGGAACGATATACCGAATTGAATCAGTGTAAGGCAAATACCTTACACTGACATGCTCCAGAAACAAGCCACTTTTTGTCTCCGAGAATGATGAGGATGGTAAAGATCTCAAATTGAGTCAAGCTTTACAAGGAGTTCTTGAGCTGCCTTCTCCTGTGTGTAATGTAAGATATAATCCAGTCTTTTATGCCCTGTGATTTTGGCGATGAGCTGGGGAGGATACTTCTTCTGGGCAAGATAACTCACAAAAGCGTACCTAAGGCTGTGAGTGTTAAACCCATACGTCCTTTTTACCCATGTTGATATCTTGATAACAAGTCCTTTTTTGCCATACTTTTGGAGTTCATCATCCAGAAGTGCCCGAATGATCAATAAGTCTGCTTTTTTGATTTCGCAAGGCAGAACCATCAAACGTTGATATCCATCCTTTCTCTTTTCAACTTTGATAAGAGCATCTCGTGAGTAATCTCTGGAGACTTTGGAGATAAATTCGATTGCTTCTCCGATTCTTGAGCCATTTCTGAGTTGGGTTAAGAGTATCACCAGGTACATTCTCCGTTGGAGTGCTTTTACACCGCTTTTCTCTCTTGTCTCCTTGAGATCTCTAAGCAGGAGCTTGTAAGTACTCTCGTAATCAATCCCCATGTCCCAACCCATGCTGGCCACCTAACCGTATCTTTGTTTAACTTAAATGCAAATTTTGCTTATAAGTTTTACTTTTGTGTGTCAATTGGATGAACTTAGAGCCGTAAGTTAAACACACAAGTGATCCGTTAGTTTTAACTCACCTCTTGCTCGCCCGGGGCCGAGGTGGGAACCATGAAAGTCGAGCCTGTAAACTTTGGGACACTGAAAATGAAAATGAAGTCGGACGGCATTACTGCAGCCGTTGACAAGACAGACATGCAGGACTACTTCGTTGGCGTCGAAAAAATATACCTAACTCCAAAGACCGTTGCAGCCATAACCACCGCCCTGTTGGAGAAAAACATAAACGTCCTCGTTATACGGGGGGTACCCATTCGAAAGACCAACACAATTGAAATCGATGTATGGAAAATTGAGAACATACCTGGAAAGTGCTGCTCAAAGCCTAAGATTCTCCGACTGTATCCCAGAGCTCATCGAGAGGTACAAATCCTCTTCCCGATACCAGAGGCAGACAGAGAAACAATCCGAGTCAAACTTTCAAAATACATTGAAACGGGAATTGAAATCCCACTGACTGGCGAGTAATTAGATTTTTCATTTCTTTTTTTATTTGCTCGGAACCTGAGGGAACATAAGAACAAAGAACCCAGTCAGGGATAAGTAAAAAAGCGAAGTCAAACAACTGCTTTTGAAAGCAATGGTATTAATTCTGTCTTGATGTCTGAGTTGCACTTGATATTGAAAATCTGTCTAAGAACCTCTGAAAGTTCCTCCTCAGCAAATATGAAGATTATCCTGTCTTCGCCCAAGAGGTTCTTTGAGAATCCCATTCTTCCCATGTTCTTGTGGATCACAAGCTCTGCTAAAATGTCCTCGGGGTTTGATTCTGGTGGCACTGTTATTGTCCAAGTGCGTTCCGCTTGTCGTTCGAATTCCACCAGTTTGAATCCATTCCGGCTGGTTATCCTCACGCTTTCAGCCTCGATCTTCATTAGGGTTATGGTGTTACCAGAGCTGTACACCACCCATTCCATCTTGTGCACCCATCATTTGAAGGTTAGTTTCGAATTTATTAACATAACTCCCGGCGAGAAACTCGCCAAAAAGGGTATCCAAAAGAGGATATTATATGTCCATATCCGCCGGCGAGGAGACACGGGCTTCTTTTGACTTCTTTAGCGTAATTTGGGCCTCAAGGATTTTGGCACTGAGCTCTTTAAATTCATCCTCCGGGAATCTGTTTTTGTTCATGAAGAGCACATCGGCGGCTGCATCAACGTATCCATCATTTATTAGCGCCTCAATGATTTCTTTAATGTTCCTGGCAGTTTCCCACTCGGAGTCGGCGATGTACTTGAGTATCTCTTCCTCATATTCCGATTTGAGTGCCTCGAATATGTCAACTGGCTCGAACTCTCTAAGCTTCTGAAGTCTTAGGTATTTCGCGGCACCTGCGATGTTGCGAACGAGACGGGGGTTCTTTCGGAAGAATGCTTCTGTGATCAGTGACGCGGTAATCGCGACGTCTGAGAGGGAATAAGAGTTCCTCGATTCTCTTAGGGTTTCTTTCAGTTCTTGGAGTGCCCGGTGAGCATCTAAGCTGAGTCTTATTGAAATTGCGTCTTTTTCGTTCATGAATATCACCAATATCATGGTGGTGTCTGGTGCTTAATAAGTTTTGCATGCATTTTTCTGATGCTGCATGCAAAATTTGAAACAGAGGGCTGTGAGGGCTCGGATTTTGCGATATTTGAGTTGTGAGTTTTTCGCAACCTTTAAATTTAACCGATGACGTAAACAAACCCGGGTTATTTCGCCTTGTTTTTTGAAACAAAAGTTTATTAAGGGTGTTTCAGAACCAACTTTGAAAATCAGGGATGACGTGGGGGTCTGACCGATGACATTAAGTCCGCTCTGCGGGCTTCATTTCGAAAATAAAGCCCGAACAGGGCTTTTTGAGCCGAAAACCGATGAGGAGTGTCATCCCTCCTGATGCCAAGATGATGACATTATCCCCACCTGAGGTGGTTCCATGCTTGGGTTCTTCAAGAAAAAGAAGAGGGAAACTTACGGCCCGCTCGTCTACCTGAGCGAGCCGACGATACTCTACCACACCCACACAGAGAAGGCCATCCTTGAGATACTTGAGGAAAAGCTCGGCTCCAACAACTTTGTAATCCCCTCCGACTACGGCCTCAGAACAACCGACCACCTTATTCCTGACGCCGAAATCTTCGTGGCGATAGCCATAGTCGGCAAGTTCACTTCCCTCGTCGTTAGGGAAATCGAGATAGCCAGAAAGCACGGAAAGAAAATATACACCCTCGACGTGGCCAGAAAGGACGACGAGATACTCTACCTCTTCGAGGAGGGGATTCCGGAGAGGATCGAGTGGCTAACACCGGAGGAAACCCAGAGCCTCTACGCGGCCTTCCGCGGTGAGGACTTCTCGGGCTTCATGAAGTTCTTCGTAGGGGACAGAAAAAGGCAGTGGTGAAAAAAAGAAAGGACTCACGCGCTGGCCTTTTTGCCCCTTATGTATTCGTCTATTGACTTCGCGGCTTTCTTTCCGTCGCCCATTGCGAGGATAACCGTTGCCTCGCCCCTTATTGCGTCTCCGCCCGCGAAGACACCCGGAATGCTCGTCATCAGGCTCTCATCAACGACCAGCGTTCCGTCGGGGTTGGCCTCAAAGCCGCTCTCCTCAAGGAGTATCCTGTTCGGCTCAAGACCTATGGCTATGATGACGGTGTCGGCTTCGAGGGTCACGTATTCCCCGGTTCCGACTATCTTCCTCTTGCCCCTGCTGTCCCTCTCCTCAAGCGGGCGCATCTTCTCGAACTTAACCGCCTTAACCTTGCCGTTCTCGTCGCCTATGAACTCCACCGGTGTGAGGAAGAACTCGAACTTGACGCCCTCCTCCTCGGCGTGGCCTATCTCCTCCACCCTGGCCGTCATGTCCTCCCTTCCGCGGCGGTAGGCGATGGTAACCTCGGCGCCGAGCCTGAGCGCGGAGCGCGCCGCGTCCATGGCCGTGTTTCCGGCACCGATGACTATGACCTTTCTGCCAACGGCTATCGGCGTATCGTATTCGGGGAACTTGTAGGCCTTCATGAGGTTGACCCTCGTCAGGAACTCGTTGGCGCTGTAAATTCTGTCGAGAAGGATTCCGGGTATGTTGAGCAGCTTGGGCGTTCCGGCGCCGGTTCCTATAAAGACGGCATCGTACTCCCCGAGGAGATCCTCAATGGTGACCGTCTTGCCCACGATGTAGTTTGTCTTAACCTCAACTCCGAGCTTTTCCAGTTTATCCAGCTCGGTCTTGAGGATGTCCTTCGGTAGCCTGAACTCGGGGATGCCGTACATGAGCACTCCGCCCGCCTCGTGAAGGGCCTCGAATATGGTGACCTTGTAGCCCATCTTCGCAAGCTCAAGGGCGCAGGTGAGCCCGGCGGGGCCGGCGCCGACGACCGCGACCTTACCTTTCCCGTTTGTTTCGGCCATAAATTCACCGAGGAGCTCCTCGTCTATGCCCTTCTCACGCGCGTAGTCGGCTACAAACCTCTCAAGCTTGCCGATGTTTATCGGGTCTCCGACCTTGCCCATGACGCACGGCGCCTCACACTGCTCCTCCTGCGGGCAGACACGTCCTGTAACTGCCGGTAGCGTGTTGTCGTTCCATATGACGCGCAGGGCGTTCTTGACGGCCTCGTCCGGGTTGTCCGCGTTCTCGCGGAGGGCCTTCAGAAAGCCCGGGATGTTGATGTGAACGGGACAGCCCTTTATGCACGGCGCGTACTCCGGCGGGCACTGTATGCAGCGCTCTGCCTCCTTCAGCGCGGAGGCGAAGTCGTAACCGAGGTTGACCTCAACGAAGCTCTTAACGCGCTCCTCGACGGGTCTCTCCGGCGTTGGAACGCGCTCCTTGATTAGCTTTGGCTTCGCCATTCAGACCACCCCCTTGGACTCAAGGTAGTGCTTTTTGGCCATCTCCTGCTCGCGGACGAACCTACCGTCACGCCTTATGACGTCGTCCCAGTCCACCTTGTGGGCGTCGAACATCGGCCCGTCGCGGCAGGCAAACTTTATCTCGCCGTCGTAGAGTATCCTGCAGGAGCCGCACATGCCGGTTCCGTCCACCATTATCTGCCTGACGGTGACTATGGTCGGGATTCCGTACTCCTTGGTCAGCTCGGCGAGCTTTTTGAGCGAGCCAAGCTTTCCTCCGCCGAAGACTATGTCGACCTTGTCCTTTTCGATGAGCTCCTTCAGAACGTCGAGGTAGTGCCCCCTGATTCCGCGCGAGCCGTCCTCGGTGGTGAGGTAGTGCTCATCGGCGGCCGGCTTTGCCAGGAACTTCTCGGGATAGGAGTGAGCCCTGTCCTCGAAGGTCTGGATGGAGATTGTGTAGTTTCCGGCCTCCTTCATGGCCTTGAGGGTGGCGTAGTTCTCGGCCTGTCCGCAGACTGCATCGGAAACGAAGACGACGTTTCCGTAGTGCTTGACCTCGATGGGCTTTCCGAGCGGCCCCGCGACCGCGTAGAGGGAATCTCCAACGTGGAAGTTGTCCCAGAGGTCAAAGGTGGTCTTCCCGTGCCTTCTGATGAACATCCCTATCCTCCCGGTCTCTTTATCGGCGTAGTAGATGGACATTGGTATCCTTTCACCCTTCTTATGTATCAGCAAAACGACAAACTGGCCCGGTTTCCAGGCTTTAGCCACATGTGGCGCTTCAACTTCCATAAAAAAGTCCCTAACGTCAAGCTCTTCCTTGGCCGTTATCTTATACATGGATGCATCACCCTGAGCATTTGTCCAAGTTTGTTCACTTTTGGTTTAGGACTAATAGCTTTTATATAGATTTTTCAAACCAAAGGTTGAGAACTCTCCCCCGCTGGAGGCATCCGATGGCCGCCGGACTGGAGAAAGACTTTTACATCCGAGCCCTAACTATCTAGGGGGATGAAAATGGTCGAAATTCCGAAGAGCCATCCGAGGTACTGGAGCCTGTACTACCGGGAAAAGATAATAGAGGGAATGGAGAAAGGCATGACGGCCAAGGCCGGGCTGATAGCCCACGGCCGCGGCGAGGCCTTTGACTACCTAATCGGGGAGAAGACGATAGAACCCGCCGAGAGGGCGATGAAAGCCGCCGTCGCCAAGCTGATACTGGCGAAGCATCCGGTCATCTCGGTCAACGGCAACGTCGCGGCACTCGTTCCAAAGGAGACGATAGAGCTGGCAAAAGCCCTCAACGCCAAACTTGAGATAAACCTCTTCTACCGCACGGAGGAGCGCGTTAGGGCGATAGCGGAGGAGCTGAGAAAGTACGACCCTGATATAGAGCTCCTCGGAATAAATCCCACGAAGCGCATCCCCGGCCTGGAGCACGAGAGGGGAAAGGTTGACGAGGAGGGGATATGGAAAGCTGATGTAGTCGTTGTTCCACTGGAGGACGGCGACAGAACGGAGGCCCTCGTGAAGATGGGCAAGTTCGTGATCACCGTTGACCTCAACCCGCTCTCCCGCTCCGCCAGGATGGCCGATATAACCATCGTCGACAACGTGGTCCGCGCGTATCCAAGGATGACGGAACTGACGAGGGAGATGAAGGACTACAGCAGGGAGGAGCTTCTCGCGATACTGGAGGGCTACGACAACGGAAAAACGCTGAGTGATGTCCTCGCACACATACGGGATAGGTTAACCGAACTGGCTCGGGGAGGGGTGTGGCGCAGGGAGAGATTGGAGTAGCCTATAGCTCCTTCTCAGTTTTTTCGACGAGCCTTCTGAGGCCGGTTATGAGCTCGGCCTCGCTTGACGCGTGGGAGATGATCAGTGGGACTCTCTCGCGTTCGGCCAGCTTCACTGCAAGCTCGTCGAGCTTTTTGACTCCGTGGAGAACCACAACGGCCGGCTTGAGCCCCTGAACGCGGACCGCTATCATCGGGCTCCTGCCCGTGGTAACCTTGGTGAATATCAGCGCCCTCTCCGTCGTCCAGCCGTAGAGCTTGAGGAACTCCTCGCTGCTCATTTCCAGGATCGCCTTTATGCTGTCGACGACGGTGTAGCCGTATATGCGCCGGTCTATGAGGTGCATGTTAGCGACGACGTCCCCCTTTACGGCCCCGACCAGGTCTCTAATCGTGAGGGGCAGTGCGAACTCTCTGATGTCGAGTATCGCGCTCGTCGGAAGCTCGCTGCCGATTGTCTTGCTGAACGCCTTGATGACGTTTCCGCCGCGGCGCTCGTCGATTTCTAGGAGGGCCTCCACAAACTTCCGTATGGTCGATGCACCTGGGCTCTTTCTCCTGCCGCCCTCGTAGTCGCTTATGACTGAGGAGGAGACGCCTAGGTATTCGGCCAGTTCAGTCTGGCTGATTCCGAATATCTCGCGCCATTTGCGCATTGTTTTGCCGGGGTCGGAGGAGAGGGTTATTTCTCCTGCGATTCTCTTGGCTAGGGCTTCTTTCTCCTTCTCAAGCATGTTGGTAGAATCTTCGTCGATCATTATAAGCTTTTCGGCAATTGCCTAAGGCCATTCCTAAAACTCGTTGAGGTTTTCGAGGATTTTTCTGGGTAGACGTGTTTCAAATTCCCTTAGTAACTGCTCAAATTCCCTCTCGTTCTCCTGGGCGATGCGCCTGAACAGGTTTTCGATGTAGGTCTCCGTGAGCAGGCGAACCTCTTCGAGTTCCTGCTTCACCCTGATTATCTCCTCTATCCTGTCCTGTATCTCCCTCAGAAAGGTCAGCAGCTCATCTATCTTTGCCTCCGTCGGTTCGGTGGACTTTATGAGCGCCCGGGCCTGGGCGTACTCCCTGGTCTGCCTGGGTGCTTTGGGCTCGTACATCTCCGTGCCGAAGGCGTAGGGCGTGAGCAGAACCTCAAGGCGGAAGCCGCGCTTTATCGTGTAGTACTTCCTGGGCCGGCCGCGAGGTATCTTCTCGGTCCGGCCTTCAATGAGGCCCGCGCTCTCAAGTATCCTGAGGTGTTCAAGAACCGCCTTCTGACCCACCCCAAGCTCCTGGCTGAGCTCGCTCACGAAGTACGGTCTCTTGGTAAGCAGGATGAGTATTCTTCTCCGGGTCTCGTTTCCGAGTATGTCCAGCAGTCTCCCCATGTTCTTATTTGATTCCATCGTCTCACCCCCTTTCCCTAACCTGATGTAAGAAAAGATTACTTTAAGCTTTTCGGTGATTTGGGAAATTGGAAGAAACTAGGGAACGAAGTGGTGCTCCCTGCATCTGGCTTCGTAGCTCTCGCTTCCGCCTACGAGTATCACCGGCGAGTCCCGCGGCGCCGGCTTTCCGTCTATGAGGCGCTGGGTTCTGGTGGCGGGCTTTCCGCAGACCGTGCACACCGCGGTGAGATAGACTATGTTGTCAGCCCTCACAAGGAGTTCCTTCGTAACTGGGAATGGGTCCCCCTTGAAGTCGAGGTTGAGCCCGCTCGCGATGACGTAAACACCCTCATCGGCGAGTCTTTCTAGGGCATCCACGATGGCCATCGGGAAGAACTGCACCTCGTCGACGCCGATGACCTCGTAACCCTCCTTACTGGTTATCTCCACTATCCTCTCAACGCCGTTTTCATCCGTTGGTATAACGAATGCCTCGTAGCGCAGACCGTTGTGGGCGACGACCTCGTCCTCGGAGTAGCGGTTGTCTATGCTCGGCTTGAAGAGAGCCGCCTTCCTTTTCGCGAACATCTGCCTCTCGATGCGCTTTATCAGCTCGGTTGTCTTTCCGGCGAACATAGGACCTGTGATTACCTCCAAGAATCCCCCTGGATGAACCATGATTCCCACCAAGAAAAGAAGGCTTTCAGCTGTTAAATCTCCTCCGGCCGAAAAGTTGAACGGAAGACGAAAATGAAAGAAAAAAGCCGTCAGACCAGTCAGACAGGGGTGACGTGGCCCCACTTTTCGAGGGCCCTGGCGAGTTCCCTGTGGCTCTTGGCGTACTCGTCGAGTGGGATGCCCTGCATGATGGCGTCGAGGGCCTGTCTAACGGCCATCGCTCCGGCCTTCGGCCCGTCCGGGTGGCCGAGGGTTCCACCGCCTATCTGGAGGACTATGTCCTTTCCAAGGGCGTCTATAACCGGCTCTATGTTGCCGGGGTGAAGGCCGCCCGAGCTGACGGGCATGGCCGGCTTGATGTGGTAGAACTTCTGCTCCATGTGGAAGACGTCGGTCTCATCGGGAACGTAGTGCTCCTCCCTGAATATCCTAGCTATCTGGATGACATCCCACTTGCTTCCCTCAAGCTTGCCGGCGCCCGCGGTTCCAACGTGAAGCTGGTCTATGCCTATGACGCGAAGGAGCTTAGCCAGGACGAACATCGAGATGCCGTGGTAGGGGTCCCTTGTAAACGCCGCGTGCATGGCCCTGTGGCCGTGAACCGCTATGCCGTAGTCGGCCGCGATGTCCCTGATGTACTCCAGCGCCCCCCAGCCGGTAACTACGACGTCGACCATGGCGTGGGGGTTGCCGTAGTCGGCGAGTATCTCAAGCCTGCGCTCCATCTCGCGCACGTCGGCGGTTATGTTGGCGAACCAGCTCTTGGCCTCGCCGGTCTCGTCCTCGACCCTGTCTATGACGTTCATCAGAACCTCCGCCCTCGTCTCAAAGCGGTTGTACCAAGGACTGGTCAGATTTTCATCGTCCTTGATGTAGTCCATTCCGCCGCTGAGCAGGTCGTAGGCGAGCTTTTCAAGCTCCTCCGGCGAATAGCCGACCTTCGGCTTGGGAACAGTTCCAACTATCGGCCTGTCCCTGACGTCAAAAATCCTCTTGACGCCGTCCTTTCCGAAGTACGGCCCTTCGAACTCGCGGAGGAACTTCTCCGGGAGGTAGATATCCTCAAGGCGGAGTCCCTTAACGCGCTTCATTCCGAAGACGTTGCCGGCGACGCTGGCGAGCATGCCGGGCATGTTCCACTCCTCGAACAGATGAATCGGATAGGCTATCCTGACGATCCAGCTGCCGTCCCCCATGTCGTGGAAGTGGTACGCCTTGGCGGACATGTCGTCCCATCTCTCCTTCTCGTACCACTGGTAGAGGCTCGTCCAGGTTCCGGTTGAGCTTTCCGCCGCGACGGCTCCAGCGGCATCCTCAATGCTGAATCCCTCTGCGGGGGTTATCCTGAAAACAGCCACTAAATCCCTCTTCGGGTTGGGCTCGTAGTCCTTGTCCACGTAGATGTCGTATATCTCAAACTTCTCTACCATGCTTTCACCTCCTGAGTAACCTGAAGATTGCACCGCTACCTATAAAAATGCTGTGGTGCAATAGTGGGGCATTCCTGCCTCTATATGTGTATTGGAGACGCTTTTCCTGCGTCAACGCTCCAAACTCCTGCCCTTCTTTTAGAAATTAAAGCTTCACCGACGGTTTAAATACTCTCTAACGGCCGATTTGCCGTTTTTGAAACTTTGCCCTCAAGTTAGTATTTGCCCGTTCATAAGTCAGTAGGCTAAGGATACCAAATTTCTCAACATCTCACCCAAAAATGGCCGATTATTGGCCCCAGAGCGCCCGGTTTCCGAAAGGTTTATATAGACCTTTGTTCTTAGAACAGAACGCAGATACCTGCAAAACAACGTTTAGGAGGTTGGGAAAATGGCTGAGTTGCCGATTGCCCCAGTTGACAGGCTGATAAGGAAGGCCGGCGCCGCCCGCGTCAGCGAGGACGCCGCCAAGCTTCTGGCCGAGCACCTTGAGGAGAAGGCCATGGAGATCGCCAGCAAGGCGGTCGACCTCGCCCACCACGCCGGCAGGAAGACCGTCAAGGCCGAGGACATCAAGCTCGCTATCAAGAGCTGATAGCCTTTCTTTTCCACCCTTTTCCGCTTTTCTGAAAGTTTTGAACTCACCAGAAGCGTACCCTTTCGACTCGGACGCTTTCACCGCTGACCTTCAAAAACGCAAAACCCGCGGCATCCATCCTCGGAAACGTCGGGGAGCCGGGGTTGAGGAGAACCACCCTTTTCCCGTGGACCGAGTATGTATCGTGGTAGAAGCGGTGCGTGTGGCCGAATATCAGAACGTCCACCCCCATGTCGAGGGCCTTGAGCGTCAGGAACTGGGCGTTGAGCGAGAAGAACTGATGGCCGTGGAGGAGACCGATACTCACGCCCTCGACCTCGATGAGCCTCTCCTCCGACAGGTTTAGGTGGTCAGCGTTTCCCCGCACCGCCACGACCGGCGCGAAATCCTCAAGCCTCTCCAGAAGCTCATGGGACGTAACGTCTCCCGCGTGGAGTATCAAATCGGGCTTTTTCTCCTCAAGGTGCTGGAAAAGAAGGGAAGGAAGATTTTTCGTCTTGTCGCCGTGATGCGTGTCGCTCGTCACCGCTATCAGCAAGCCCATCCCTCATATCGGGACGTTTATGTTGAGCTTCTCGACGAGTTCTTTGTACCTGTTCCTTACCGTGACCTCGGTCACGTGCGCTACCTCGGCCACCTCGCGCTGGGTCTTCTTCTCCCCCTCAAGCAGGGACGCGACGTAAAGCGCAGCGGCCGCCAATCCTGTGGGGCCCTTTCCGCTCGTGATTCCCCTTCTAATGGCCTCCTGGAGTATCTCCTTGGCGCGCTTCTTCGTCCGCTGGCTGACGCCGAGTGCATCGCCGAACCTGTCGACGTACTCTATCGGGCTGGTCGGCCTGAGGTTCAGACCGAGCCCCCTGGCAAGGAAGCGGTAGCTCCGCCCTATCTCCTTCTTCGTGACCTTCGAAACCGCGGCGATCTCGTCGAGAGTCCTCGGGATGCTCTCCATCCTGCAGGCGGCGTACAGAGCGGCGGAAACCATGCCCTCGATGGACCTTCCCCTGATGAGCTTCTTCATGACGGCCTTGCGGTAGAGCGATGCAGCAACTTCCTTAACGCGCCTCGGCAGCATCATCTGGGCCGCCATCCTGTCCAGCTCGCTGAGGGCGAAGGCGAGGTTTCTCTCGGCGGCGTCGTTTATTCTCATCCTGCGCTGCCACATTCTGAGCCTTCTCATCTTCGTACGGTACATTCCGGTTATCTGGTTGCCGTGTATATCCCTATCGCGCCAGTCTATGTCGGTGGAGAGGCCCTTATCGTGGATCATCAAAGTCATGGGCGCACCGGTTCTGGCGCGCTTTGCCCTCTGATCCGGATCGAAGGCACGCCACTCGGGACCCTCATCAATGACGTTCTGCTGAACGACGTAACCGCAGACAGAACAGACAATTTCGCCCCTCCGCGGGTCGTAAAACAGCTTATCGGAGCCACAAATCGGACAAATATTCTTATCAGCCAAAAGCTCTCACCCCCTCTTTCTGGGGGCAGGGCGTCTTGCCTTTCCGCCCTTCATGCGCCTCTTGCCGGCTTTTCCCGGCTTTGACTTCTTGCGTTTGGTATCAACGTAAAGGAGAGCCCCGACGTAGTTCTCGGGATTCTTGGTGCGCGGCTTTACGGCCACGTACGGTCTGTTAACTGGCCCGAACACATCCTTCACTACCCCGACCACGGTGAGCTTTTTGTCAACCACCGGGTCGTTGAGCGAAGGAACCCAGTCCGTGCGCAGAATAAGGAACCCCTGCTTCGCGTAGTGAGAAACTTTGCCCAGGCGTCTCATAGCCCCACCCCAAAAGGACGTATCCTTTTAAGCTTTTCGCTTTTGCCTTTATAAACTTTTCGGAAAATTTCCAAAAGGTTTTTATTTAAGTGCCTCCTAAAACAGAGGATTAGGTAGGTTAAAATGAAATGCCTTCTCGCCGGACATCTGGTCATTGACAGAATAATACGGGGTTCGAGATTCGAAAGGAGGATCGGTGGAGGGGCCTACTACTCCGCGATAGCCCTCTCAAATTTCTGCGACGTTGAGGTCCTGACCAGCGTTGGGGACGATTTTCCGGACGAGTGGCTCGATGAACTAACCGACCTCGGGATAAGACTTAGAGTAATCCCTGCTGAGAAGAGCACCTCCTACGAGCTCCGCTATCTGGACGCCAACAGAAGAAAGCTCCGGCTCCTCTCAAGGGCTGCCCCAATAACGGACGTGCCGGGTGGGAATTATGACATGGTGATGCTGAACCCGGTTGCCGGGGAGATTCTCCCCGAAAGTGCCACCAAGTTCAAGAAGCTATCGGACTTTCTTGTCGCCGACGTTCAGGGGTTCATAAGGGCCCCGCAGGTTGGTCCGGTAAGGCTTCAGGAGATTGATGCGTCCTTCCTCCGGGGGGTAAGAGTCCTCCACGCCGACCTCACGGAAACGCGCTATCTGGCAAACTTCGGCCCCGGCGATGTCGAGGTTCTCCTTGTCACCAACGGAGCGCGGCCGGGTTTTGCGTATCTCCGGGGGAAGGAGTACACCCACCTGCCGGTGGAGATGGACATCGAGGAATCAACAGGCGCGGGAGACGTTTTCCTCGCGAGCTTTGCCTATTTCTACTCCCAGTGCCCGTTCATCCAGGCGCTGAAGAGAGCGAACGCGTTCACCGCCCTCTTTCTGAAGCACAGGAACTTTTCCTTCTCGATGGAGGAGGTCAACGAGCTAGCTATGAGGGTCGCGGTCGAGAGGCTTAACGATATAAATCTTCATGAATAACTAATGTCCACCGATGATGAAACGTCAGCATGCTGAAGATGATGAGAGACTTCCCTGAGGTGATGGTATGGATCGATACGTTCTGCTCGTTAAGGCCCCGAGGGGCTACGATATAACCCCCGTACGGGAGGAGCTCAAAGAGTTTCTCTCCAGAACCCATCCGGAGCTCAAGGTTGAGGCGCACAGGTGCATAGGCCTCACCGCCGACGTAGTCATCCTGTACCGGGACGGCGTCGTACTCATCAGAAGGAAGCACGAGCCGTTCAAAGATCACTACGCCCTGCCCGGGGGCTTCGTCGAGTACGGGGAAACCGTCGAGGATGCGGCCCTGCGCGAGGCAAAGGAGGAAACCGGCCTCGACGTTAGACTCATCAAGCTCGTCGGCGTTTACTCCGACCCGAACCGCGACCCCAGGGGGCACACCGTAACGACGGCATTTTTGGCGATTGGAACCGGGAAGCTGAAGGCTGGGGACGACGCGAAGGAAGTCCACGTTGTACCCGTGGATGAAGCGCTGAAGCTGCCGCTGGCGTTCGACCACGCGAAGATTCTGAAGGACGCCCTGAGCCTGAGGTGATGTCATGAGGGTCGGGTTTTCTGAATTCGGCAGGATAATCGTGGACGGTGAGGTTTACGACCACGACATCGTGATATATCCCAGCGGAAAAATCGGGGAGCGCCGGAAATGGCTCAGCAAGAACAAGCACGGTACGAGCCACAAGCTTGACCCGGATGAGCTGAAGGAGTACCTAACGGAGGACTTCGACGTTCTGCTCGTCGGCACCGGTGCTTGGGGAAGGCTCTCCCTCCTGCCGGAAAGCAGGGAGCTGGTGGCGAACAAAGAGGTCATCGAAAAGCCGACCGGCGAGGCGGCGGAGCTCTTCAATGAACTCTGGGGAAAAAGGAAAGTCCTCGCGATATTCCACGTCACCTGCTGAGGAATGCCTGAACCATTGCGAAGCCGACGGTAGCCAGAGCCAGTGCGTAGGGATAACCTAGGAAGTACCAGAGGCCGGCGATTGCCCCAAGGGTAGCCCCGTTGATTATCATGAGCACCAGGACGTGGCCGAAGTTCGTCTCCGGTACTGATAGCTCGCTTTCGCCGTGGTAGAAGAATGCCAGCGCCACCGAGGACGTCAGTAGCGGAAGGATAACCGCGGCGGGGAGCAGGGCGAGGGTTCTAACGTCGAGGTACGAAACCGCCAGAACGAGGCCGACGCCAGCGGTAACCGGAACGGCGTTCATGACGAGAAGCTTCGCCCGAACGAATTGACCGACCGTTATGGGCAGACTCCTCAGGAACTCGAACTCCCTCCCGTCTATTTTGAGAACCGTGTCTATTCCAACGGAGCTCATCCAGGCTATCATGAGGAGGACCGATGCGAGCGCCCAGTCCTCAACCTTTCCCGACGTGAGAATGCCAACGGCACTCGGTAGGATTATGAAGAGGGGAAAGACGAGACCGACGATGAGGGCGCTCTTTCTGAAGACTATACGCAGGTCCTTCAGGGCTATAGCCACGATCGGGTGGTGGGTTTCTGCCTTGAAGTGGACGGTTCTGGAGCGTGAAACCCTCGCCCCCTCTTCAAGCCTGCCCCAGAGCCGTCCGAGGATGAACCAGTAGAGCGGAACGAGGATGATGAGATAGCCGAGGAGAATAAGGGCGGAGTGGGCTGGATCAGTTATCGAGGCGACCGAGAACGGATATGCCAGGGAGTACTTCGAGAAGAAGGGTAGAAGGTCCTCGTAGTGCTCGTTGACGTATTCCTGGAAGTAGTTGAGGGCGTAGAAGATGCCGATGAAGAGGACAACCCCCAGGGTCCGCGCCAGAGTCCTGAGCTTCGAGAACCTGCCGCCAACGCTCGCCGAGCCGAAGAACGTGAAGACGACCAGCCCGAGGACGTGGCCGAGGAACGCTCCCGTGAGGATCCAGAGGAGGCCGAGCAGGCCTGGGGTTCCGTGCTTCACCATCATCATGACGGCCGCAGGGAGGAGCGCGATGACCGCTGGAACGTTGTCTATCGCAAGGAGAACGCTGAGGTACTTTGAGCCGGTCCTTATCGGCAGGGGTTTGAGCGGCTCGAAGATTCCCATGGAGGTCGCGTAGGAAGCATTGACGGTCGTCGTGTAGAGCGCCATTATGAAGGGGAGCAGGGCGTAGGTGGCGAATATCACCGCCGCCCGGGTTTCATCCTCGGCTCCGACAATAGCCCCTGCCATCATGACGCCAAAGAACAGAAAGGCAACTGCCTGAAGGGCCATCCCCCTCTTTATGTCGCCCGCGTTCCTGAGCTGCTTGCTGAACTTCTCGGGATCCGCCGCTATCTGGGGGTTGCTCTTCAAACGCCTGTAGTGTAGTTCCTTGTAGAGTATCCTAACTATCTCAAACATGCTCCCACCCTAAAGGGTATCTTTAAGCGCCCGGACTATGCCCGCCACCTCATCCTGGCTCTCGGTGAGCTTGAGGAAGACGTCCTCAAGGCTCTCCTCGTGGGCGAACTCCTTGAGCTGCTCCACCGTTCCCTCGGCTATTATCTCTCCGTTGTAGATAACTCCCACGCGGTCGCATATCGTCTCGGCCAGCGCCAGAACGTGGGTGGAGAAGACTATGCTCCTGCCCTCCTCCCTGAACTGAAGGAGGAGTTCCCTGAGAATGCGGGCGCTCTTGGGGTCGAGGCCGTTCATCGCCTCGTCCAGTATGAGAACCTTCGGGTCGTGGAGCATCGCCGCTATGAGCGACACCTTCTGCCTCGTCCCGAAGCTGAGCGAACCTATCATCTCGCCGAGGTAGCTCCCTATCCCAAACGCCCTGACCAGTGTCTCAACCCTCTCCTGGAGTTCTTCCTTTGGAATCCCCCTCACGCTTCCCACGAAGTTGAAAAATTCAACCGGGGTTAGGCTCTCGTAGAGAACCGGCGTTTCGGGGACGTAACCGACTATCCGCTTGACGCCAAGTGAATCCTCGGCGACATCAACCCCGTCCACAACAACGCGTCCGGAGGTGGGTTTAAGTATCCCAGCCAGAATCTTCATCGTCGTGCTCTTTCCGCTTCCGTTCGGTCCTAGGAGGCCGTATATCTCTCCATTCTCCACGGTGAACGTTATCCCCTTGACCGCCCTCGTAGAGCCGAAGCTCTTGGTGAGGTTCTCAACCTCGATCATTCTACCACCTGATGTGATAATAATTTGTGCTTAATAAATTTTACCCCGTGAATAACTCTTCATATAAGAAATGCCTGGGCTGAAATTTGAAATTTCTCTTCTCCAAGCCTCGTCCTTCGGGACGGGAAGGAGGTCAGTGGGCCTTCCCTTCTTTTACCTTGGGTAAAAACAATTCTTTTAAGGGGGAACGCCGTTTTCAGTAAGAAACTCAAGTTAGGTTGGTGAGGAATAATGAGAAAACTCCTCTCAATGGCGGTTCTTTTCTTGGTTTTTGCCGCGGCACTCACTTCAGGGTGCATCGGCTCAGGTTCGGAAGAAACTATGGCAGAAGGCGATACCCACACAGCAAGCACCGTTAGCCTCTTCGATGCGGACACGCTCCGCGTGATAGTCACGCAGGACATAGAGTACTCGCATGCCACTGTCATAAGATACGCCAACGGTTCGGTTCGCTACATACTCGCCGTGCCGGATGAGGACTACGTGAGCGTTGAAGACGGCAAAGTCTACATAGACGACGACTGGATAAGCCTCTCAACCGTTGAGGAACGCGATGGGGTGTTCTACTGGGACGTATCGTTCAGGGAAAGCGATGACGGTTTCAGCATAGCCACCTCGGATGGAAGCGTCTCCTACCACGTGGAAAACGGGAACTGGGATGAAACTCCCGACGTTGGGGATGTCCAGCAGTTCTACAACTACCTCGTGAGCATATTCGACAGAGCGCTTTCAAGCGAGGCTACCGTTTACGACATCGAATACTCGTACAGCGATGGCGAGCTGATATCACTCGACGACCTGGGCGCCCAGAACGTTGGCAGGGGAGACGTCGAGTTGATGACGGATGAGTTCATCACGGACGGTTACTACTACTTCTACATCGGGGACAGCACCGGCTACGAGGGCATGGACGGCTACTACATGAAGGGGAGCATAGCTCCGGTTCTCGTGGGCTTTGCCCTGGGGCTCGCAGATAACGACGCCAACGGCGATTCATACGTTCTGGCGGTTCCGGTCGAGTACAAGGACGCGATAACGCTCCACACTGACGAAAACGGAATCATCGACGGCATCTACGTGGACATAAACACAGTCCCCGAGGGAACGCACGCATACGTCGCTTACATGGAGAACGGGGAGTTCAGCTGACTCCCCTATTTTGGCTCCAGGTGAGCCCCCCTAACCTCCAGCACTCCGGAATAGTCCCACTCGTTCCACTTCTTCTCGACTTCATCGAAGACTATGCGCGCCTTGAAGAAGGGCGCATCCCTGACGAAGGTCTCGAACTCACCGCCTTCCCCGGCCACGTGGATTTTATACTTCTCGTGGAGCCTCACCAGCTCCTCCAGGGCCTTCTCGTCAATCCTCCTTCCGAGCCATCTCTCGTCCAACCCGTAGGCGGCCGTGCCAACCATAACAATGTCGAAAATTCCTATGAGCTCGCGCATGTAATCAACCGGGTCGCGGTGCCAGGCCGGGGCGAAGCTCTCTATCCCAAGCTCCTCGGCGACCCTGTCAACGCGCTTCTTCTGGTACTCGCTGGCCAAAGCTCCGGCAACGACACCGTCTATCCTCAGCCCCTCAAGGACGGCCTTCATATCCTCTACCTCTTTCTCCTTCTCGCCGCTGGTGAAGCCCTTCACGAGGGGAACCCCTATCGCCTTCGCCTGGAGCTCGGTGAGGTGGATGTTCGGCACGTGGTACATGTAGCTCTCGTCGCTCTCGCTCACCATCGAGACGAGGTATTTGACTTCAAACCCCTGCTCCAGCGCCCAGTAGAGGGCGTAGTTGGAGTCCTTCCCGCCCGAATACAGCACGGCAACGCGCATCTCTCTCACCCGAAAGCTTCAAATCATTGGTCCGATAACCCTCACTGGGGAGTGGCTCGGCGGGGGCTTTAAAAAGGTGATGCCGATGGTGCCAAAAACAGCGGTGATTCTGGCGGCAGGCCTCGGAACGAGGATGGGGGAGAGACCCAAGGGGCTCCTGAAAGTCGCCAGAAGGGAGATCCTGTATCGGACGCTCACCCTTCTCAGGCAAAACGGTGTTGAGAGGTTCATAATAGTCACCAACGGACGCTATGCAGGGCTTTACCGCAAGTTCATTGAGGGACACGGCCTCAACGCCGAGCTGGTAATCAACCCCGAGCCGGAAAAGGGCAACGGACACTCCCTGCACCTGGTCAAAAACCATGTTTCCGGAAGGTTTGTTTTGGTGATGAGCGACCACGTTTACGGCGAGGAATTCATCCGGGAAGCCCTGAGGGGAAGCGGCCTTATAGCGGACAGGAAACCGAGATGGACGGACGTTGGCGAGGCGACTAAGGTAAGGATCAGAAACGGCAGGGTTGCGGAGATAGGCAAATCCCTTGACGAGTGGGACGCAGTCGATACAGGCTTCTTCGTCCTCGATGATGGAATCTTCGAGATAACCGAGGCCTTAGAAAGGGAGAGAGAAGGGGACTATTCCGTGAGCGAGGTCGTGATGAGGGCCAGGCTTGAGGTTACCTTCCTCGACGGTCTTCCCTGGACCGACGTTGACACGCCCTCTGACCTTAAGATGGCCAGAAGGATGCTCGTCAAGACTGCCCTGAAGGGAACGGGCGACGGGTTAGTCAGCAGGCATCTCAACAGGAAGGTTTCAACCGAGATCAGCTACCTCCTCGCCGAGAAGGTCACCCCGAACCAAATGACGGCCATCACCTTTGCCCTTGGGATGATCTCGGCCTTTTTGACGCTCCTCAGCCTTCCCTTAGCAGGAATACTGTATCAGATCAGCTCAATCCTCGACGGCGTTGACGGCGAGCTGGCGAGGGCCCAGATGAGGACGAGCCGGTTCGGGGGCTATATCGACTCCCTCCTCGACCGCTACGTTGACGGCGCATTTCTGGCCCTCTTGGCCTATTCGACCCTCAGAGAGCCCCTCTGGCACCTCATTGCTCTCTTGGCGCTCCTCGGCTCGGTGATGGTGAGCTACTCGACCGAGAGGTTCAAGGCGGCCTACTGCAAGAACGCCTACAGCTCGATTCCGGCTCTCAGAAAGCTCCCCGGCAAGAGGGACGAGAGAATCTTCCTGACGATGCTCTTCCTCCTGTATCCAGTCGAGGCTTCGGTTAAAGCGCTCTTCCTCCTTCTCGCCATAATCACGAACCTGCGGGTGGTAATGACGGCGTGGCTGATAGGGAGAAAGAAAAGCTGAGCTCACTCTTCGAGGAACTCAAGGGCTTTCTCAGTCTTTCTGTCGAAGAGGACTATCCTGTCCTCCCGGAGTTTCACCGTCACCGGCTCGCCGAAGCTGAAGTGCTCCCCTTCCGGGGCAAAGACCTTGACGAACGCCCCGTTGACCGAGACGGTAACTATCTGCTCCCTGCCGAGGGGCTCAAAGGAATAAACCGTTCCGGCGAGTCCCTCAGCGTTCTCCTTCACGACCTCCGCGTCGTGCGGCCTGAAGCCGAGGATGACCTCCGCGACACCGAGTTTCTCAACCAGCCCCCGGTACTGGGCCGGAACCGGAATCCTGCTTCCATAGACGTCGAGGTAAGATTCCCTAACCTCGGCCTCGACGAAGTTCATGGGCGGGCTTCCGAGGAAGCCGCCGACGAAGCGGTACTTCGGCCTGTAATAGACGTCGTCCGGGCTTCCGACCTGAAGTATTATCCCCTCCTTTATCACGGCTATCCTGTCGGCCATTGCCAGGGCCTCGGCCTGGTCGTGGGTGACGTAAACGGCGGTGATTCCGAGCTCTTTCTGGAGCCTCTTGAGTTCGGCCCTGACCTCAAGCCTCAGGAGCGCGTCGAGGTTGCTCAGCGGCTCATCGAGGAGGAGGACGTCCGGCTCTTTGACCAGGGCCCTCGCTATGGCAACGCGCTGCTGCTGGCCGCCGGAGAGCTGCCACGGGTAGCGGTCGAGGAGGTTCTCTATGCGGAGCATCTCGGCTACCTCCCTGACCTTCTTGGCTATCTCGTCCTTCGGTGCCTTCCTCAGCTCAAGTGGAAAGGCTATGTTGTCGAAGACCCTCATGTGCGGATATAGCGCCCAGTTCTGAAAGACCAGACCGACGTTCCTGTCCTTCGGCGGGACATCGGTAACGTCCCTGCCGTCGAAATATATCCTCCCGCTCGTCGGCCGGTAGATTCCTGCTATCGTGTAGAGGAGCGTCGACTTCCCGCTTCCCGAGGGGCCGAGGAGTGCCATGAACTCCTTGTCGGCTATCTCAAGGCTTACCCGCTTGAGGGCCTCAAAGTTGCCGAACCTCTTCGTGATGTTGTCCAGGGTGACCTTAACCATTTCAACCACCTCAGCCCTTTATTCCACCTGAATAACCCTGGAGGAGGAGCTGCTGGGCGGTGATGAAGAATATTATCGTGGGTAGGAGGTAGAACGTTCCGGCGGCCGCTATGAGGGGCATGTGGGAGTATTCGGCCTCTATGTTGGCCTCTATGAAGGTCGCGAGCGTGGGATAGACGAGGAAGGTTCTCACGTAGATTATGTCCTGCCAGCCAGCGAGGAAGGCGAAGAGGGCAACCGCCAGAATTCCGGGCTTTATGAGGGGCAGCATTATCCTCCTCCAGACGGTTATCCGCGAGGCGCCGTCTATGATTCCGGACCACTCGAACTCCCAGGGAATAGTGTCAAAGAAGCCCTTCATGAGCCAGATCGACATGGGTATCTCCAGCGCCGCCCTCGCGAGTATGACGTATGCGAAGGAGTAGAGCCCGACGACCTCGTAGTTCTGAGGGAACGTGAGGCGGTAGAGGAGGTAAACGCCCACTATGAGGGCAACGCCCGGGAAGGCGTGGAGGACGAGGAGGAGAACCATCATGGTCTTCCTTCCGCGGAAGTCTATCCTTGAGAGGGAGTAACCGGCTAGGGCGCTTATCCCGGTAACGACGCCGGCCACACCGAGGGCCACTATGAGCGTGTTGAGGGTTATGCGCCATATGTTGACCCTTATTCCACCGGTGGTGGCTATCTTCCCCTGGAAGAGGTTTATCCAGTTCTCAAGCGTTGGGTGGAACGATCTGGGGTCTAGGTTGGTGACCATCTCCGTGCTGAAGCTCGAAAGGACGAGGAGGAAAAAGCCCAGAATTAGCGGGAGGCTTGCGAGGAGGAGGGCGAGGATTATGAGCCGCTCGTACCTCCTGGGTCTCGTCTCCACGTCCCTCATCAGAAGTCCCCCCTGGGCTTTTTCATCATCTTCTCAAACTTGAGAACCTTGAGCGTCACGAAGCCGCCGAGGATTCCGATTATGGAGAGTATGACGGCCGCTGCAGCGGCCAATCCCTGGTCCTGCTCACCCATTCCGAAGGCCGTGTTGAAGACGTAGAGCGCTAATGTCGTTCCGTAGTCCCTGTTGACGAGGTCCCACTGGACGAGCAGGAAGAGGTGCGGATAGGTCGTCAGCAGGCTGAGGAACTGCCACGTCAGGACGTAGAGGAGGTGCCATTTAATCATCGGAATCAGAATCCGCCTCGATATCTGCCAGGAGGAGGCACCATCGACCCTCGCGGCTATGACGAGTTCCTTGGGTATCTGATTCAAGGCCGACGTGAAGACTATCATTCCGAAACTTACACCCACCAGGCCGTTGACGAAGATTATCACGCTCCACGCCCCCCAGGGCGTTACCTGGCCCCAGGGGATGGGCTCCGAGATGAGGCCGAGGCTCATAAGGATTGAGTTCAGGGTTCCAATCTCACTTCCGTGGAAGAAGTAGTACCAGACGAGGCTGTAGACCGCTATCGGCGACATCCTGGGGAGGAGCCAGAGGAGCCTGTATGAAGATGCCGGCCTCTCGTTGATGAAGAAGGTCGCAAGAGCCAGCGCAAGGCCGCCGAAGACGTTTATCACGAGGGTTATTCCAACGAATACGAGGGTGGTCATGACTACGGCCTTAAACGTCGGGTCGTGCTGGAACATGTGGAAGAGCCTCTCGTAGTTGTAGAGGCCGACGAACTCGGTAAGGTACCTGTCAACGTTCCAGTTCCTCATCCGGGTCATGCTTATGTAGATGGTCATGACTAGGGGCACCAGATAGAACAGGAACACCATCAGCACCATCGGGGAAAGAAAGAAGGAAAGGTCCCTGAGCTTCCCCTTTGTCATGGCATCACCTCATCCCTGCGGGAACTTCCAGTCCTTGGGTATCTCACCCTGTATCTCGACGTTCTGGGCGAGCTCCGGATCAGCCTGAACCTTCTGGATGATGTAGTTGACCGCCTCCTCCGGGGTCATCTCGCCCCTCAGAACCTTGTCAACGGCCTCCTTGAAGATGTCCGCGAGCGCTGGGTACTTCGGGTGGGCAGGGGCGAGGTGGGTGTATTCGAGCATGTAGCTGACGTCCGCCAGGAACTGGGCGTTTATCGGGTTGACGGTCGCCTGGACTATGTCCCTGATGTTGCTCTTCACCTCGTCGCTCAGGTCGAGGTTGAGCGCTTTGAGGTCGTTGAGCCACTTCTCGTCCTTGATCAGCTTTGCCGCCTCTTTTCTCACGGGCAGGTGGGCGGAGATGACGCTGTGTATGGCGTTTATATCAGGATCGCTGGCCTTGATGAGCATCAGGAAGGCGAGCTTGTGGTAAACATCCTTGAGCTCGTCGTACTTCGGGTTCAGCTGGCCCGCCTTGGAGTTTATCATCCAGACGAAGGGCTGGCTGAGGGTTACCGGCTTGTCACCCTTCTCTCCAGCGGGGAAGAGGGTGTAGTAAAACCAGTCCCTCACCTCTTCGGGCTTCAGGCCCCTCGGTGTTCCGCCCTTGGCGTAGTACTGCTTGGTCTGCCACTCGGTCCAGTACCAGGTCCCGCCTATGTCGAAGAGCGTCCTGCCCTCGACTACAGCCGGGTGTATCTGCTTGGCCCAGTCCCAGCTCATTATGTCCTCTGGAAGGAGTCCATCGCGGGCAAACTTCCACTCAACGTAGAGCCACTTGTAAACCGCCGGAACGTCAACGACGAGCTTTCCGGTGTTCGGGTCGTAGAGCTTTCCACCGAAGGCGAAGATGAACTGTATCAGGTCGGGGTGAGCCGAGCCTTTCCTGTGGATGAGGCCCCACTCTGCGGCGCCTTCTTCCTTGGCCTTCTTGGCCCAGTAGTAGACGTCGCTCCAGGTGAACTCGCCGTTCTTCACCTTCTCATCGAGGCCGCTGAGGTCGAACCCTATCCTCTGAGCCACGTCCTTCCTTATGTAGAGCGGCCTCGCCTCGGTGTCCTGCGGCAGGCCGTAGAGTTTTCCGTTGTACTTTGAGGCCTCAATCAGGGACGGGTAGAAGTCATCAACAACGCTCTGATAGGTCTTGGCGTATTCAGTTATGTCGAGTATGTAGCCCTCGTCCGCCAGCGTCGGCAGGAAGGCGTAGCTGTTCACGAAGAAGTCCCCGGCCTGCCCGAGGGGCTGCTTGCTGAGGTACTCCTTGTAGGCATCCTGGAAGGAGGCGACGTAGTGGGTCTCGGTTACAACGATTTTGACGTTGATTCCGTTGTCGGCCCAGATTTTGTTTATCCTCCTCGCGGCCTCCACTATTCCGTAAACCCTCATGACGCTGTTCGGATCGCCGGAACCCCAGGCGGAGAACTTAACCTCTTTAACCCCGTTCTGCTCCAGAACCTTTCCTATCTCCACAAGGTCCTTTGTAATGTCTCCAGTAAGCTGAACCTCAGCAGAAGAGGTCTTCGCTTCCTCGCCACCGATGCAGCCGCTGGCAATTACCCCGAAAATCACCAGTGCAACCAGCCATAGTGCCGCGGCTCTCATGGCTACCACCCTCCAAAGTTTTCAAAAGCGAGCCCAAAAAGGCCCGGAGGGCTTATTTTAGAAAGCGAGCGAATGCCATCTTTTATTCAAGTTTGGTTATTTATAAAATTTTTGGGCTGGGCTCTACGGTCGGCAATCGGGCGGAGTGGAACAATGAAATGTTCAAAAATTAATAAAATCGTTTTTCCACCAAAAACTATTTAACTACTGTAAAATAATTTACCGCAAGCAAAGGAGGTGGATGGAATGGTTAAGGTTGTCATACTCGGACAGGGCTACGTTGCCAGCATCTTTGCGAGCGGTCTTGAGAAGATAAAGGCCGGAAGGATGGAGCCCTACGGCGTTCCCCTCGCCGATGAGCTTCCGATTAAAATCAGGGAGATAGAGATAGTCGGCTCCTACGATGTTGACGCTAGCAAGGTTGGAAAGGACCTCCACAACGTCGTTAAAACCTACGATCCCGAGGCCCCGGAGAGTCTGAGGGGCATCACCGTCAGAAAGGGAATCCACCTGCGGAGCCTCAGAAATCTGCCGATCAAGGCCACCGGTCTCGACGACGAGATGACCCTCAAGGAGGCCGTTGAGCACCTCGTCAGCGAGTGGAAGGAGCTCGGCGCGGAGGTGTTCATCAACGTCTGCACCACGGAGGCCTTCGTGCCCTTCGGAAGCAGGGAGGAGCTTGAGAAGGCCCTCGCTGAGGACAACAGGGACAGGCTCACCGCCACCCAGGTTTACGCCTACGCCATAGCCCAGTACGCCAGGGAGGTCGGCGGTGCTGCCTTCGTCAACGCGATTCCAACGCTTATAGCCAACGACCCAGCCTTCGTCGAGCTCGCTAGGGAGAGTAACCTCGTTATCTTCGGCGACGACGGTGCCACGGGAGCGACGCCGCTCACGGCCGACGTGCTCAGCCACCTCGCCCAGAGGAACCGCTACGTCCTCGATATAGCCCAGTTCAACATTGGCGGAAACAACGACTTCCTGGCCCTCACCGACAAGGAGAGGAACAAGAGCAAGGAGTTCACAAAGAGCTCGGTCGTTAAGGAGCTCCTCGGCTACGATGCCCCCCACTACATCAAGCCCACCGGCTTCCTCGAACCCCTCGGCGACAGGAAGTTCATCGCCATGCACATCGAGTACGTCAGCTTCAACGGCGCCAGGGATGAGCTCGTCATCACCGGCAGGATAAACGACAGCCCCGCTCTGGCAGGTCTGCTCGTTGACCTTGCGAGGCTCGGAAAGATAGCGATTGAGAAGAAGGCCTTCGGAACCGTCTACGAGGTCAACGCATTCTACATGAAGAACCCGGGACCGAAGGACAGGCCGAACATTCCGCGCATCATCGCCCATGAGAAGATGCGCATCTGGGCCGGTCTGGAGCCGCGCTGGTTCTGACTTTTCCAACAAACTTTTAATTTCCATTGCCCTATTTTTCTCGGAGGGAAGCCGATGAGCTGGAAGAGGGGAGCCTATCCGGAGTTCACGCTTGAGGATGTCGTTGCGGTTCTTTTCATGCTCCAGAACCCGACGGGGAGAAAGGCGGTATCGGAGGTTCTCGACCTCGGTGAGGGTAGCGTTAGAACGCTTTTGAAGAAGCTTGCCGCCATTGACGTTATAAGCTCCACCCAGCGCGGACACTCGCTCAACGGGAGGGGAATGGAGCTTCTCGGGGAAATCTCTAGGCATTTCTCCGAAGTCCACCGTATCGGGGAGGTTGAGGGCTATCCTGCCTGCGCACTAACGGTGAAAGGGGTTGAGGGCTTCAAGAGCATCGAGCTCCGCGATGAGGCCATAAGGTTCTTCGCGAAGGGGGCCATGATTCTCGTCGTGAGGGATGGTGAACCCGTCTTTCCGGAGGATGGGCGGCCGCTGAGCGAGACGATGCCCGGGCTCGCTGAGAAGATTAGGGAAGCGTTCAAACTGAACGACGGCGACCTCGTCGTGGTTACCTGGGCGGAGAAGGAAGCCGATGCCATGAAGAGCGCCTATCATGTCGCCCTGACTCTCAAGGGCGACGAGCTGCCGGAGCGGATAAAATCCCTGGTGAGGTGAAGTTATGAGGAGGCTTGTTCTCGCACTCGACGTCTACGAACGTGACAGGGCCCTTGAGATAGCCGAGTGCACCGCCGATTACCTGTGGGCGGTAAAGGTTAACTGGCCGCTGATAATAGGCTCGGGGCTGAACATCATCACCGAACTGAAGCAGGTTACTGGGTTGCCGATAATAGCCGACCTCAAGCTGGCGGACATACCAAACACCAACAGGCTGATAGCGGGCAAGGTTTTCGAGGCCGGGGCGGACTACATCATAGCCCACGGCTTCGTCGGGAGCGACAGCGTTGAGGCAGTGATGGAGCTTGGAAGGACCATACTCGTCGTCGAGATGAGTCATCCTGGGGCGAGGGAGTTCATCCAGCCGGTCACGGACAAACTCATCGAGATGGCCAACGGGCTTGAGCCCTTTGGGGTCATAGCCCCCGCCACTAGGCCCGAGAGGGTTTCCTACATACGCTCGAAGCTGAAACCGGGAATCAGAATCCTTACCCCGGGCGTTGGTGCCCAGGGCGGCAGGGCGGGTGAGGTTTTAAAGGCCGGCGCCGACTACGTCATAGTGGGGCGCTCGATATACGCGAGCGAGAACCCGAGGGCAGCCGCGAGGAAGCTTCACGAGGAGATGACGGGGGTGTAGGGATGGAGCTGAAGGTCAAGCATCCACTCAGCAAGAAGGAAATCAAGGAGATAATCCGCGAGATGGGCGGAATCTTCGGTGAGGAGATAGCGGGGAAGATGCTCAACAAAAAGGACAGGGTCGAGGTTGCGGAGTTCGACAGGACGACGGAGATACTCCTCGTTAACGGGAAGCCGTTCTTCATAAGGAGGAAGGGACTTATATTTCCCCTCGTCATAGCGCTCTATGAGCTGTCGAACGAGGAGGACCTGAGGAAGTGGCCCAGGCGCGTCGTGGTCGATGCGGGCGCGGTGCCGTTCATAATCAAGGGCGCCGACGTCATGGCGGCCGGGATAACCGATGCGGACGAGGGCATAATGGAAGGCGACTTCGTTTTCGTGGTTGAGGAGGACTACGGAAGGCCCCTCGCCATAGGCATCGCCCTGATGGATGGAAAAGCAATGAAAGAAAAGCCCAAGGGCAAGGCGGTGAAGAACATCCACCACGCCAAGGATAGAATCTGGGAGCTGACGGTGGGCTGAGATGAACGGAACCGGGGAGGGAAGGCGGAAAATCCGCGTCCTAGTCGGCGGGGTTTTTGACATCCTTCACGTCGGCCACATCCACTTTCTCAGCCAGGCCAGGGCCCTGGGGGACGAACTGATAGTGATAGTCGCCCACGACGAGACTGTCAGGAGGCAGAAGCGCAGGGAGCCCGTGAACACGGCGGAGGACAGGGCGGAACTTCTGAGGGCCCTGAGGATGGTGGACGAGGTCTACATCGGCTCACCCGGGGGAATAGACTACGGGCTGGTGAAGCGCATAAACCCCGACATCGTTGCGATAGGCCCCGACCAGGACTTCAGCTGCGAGCGCCTCAAGGAGGAGCTTCGGCGGCGTGGCATAAACGCTGACGTGATACGAATCCCCTACCTCTACAAGAGCGACAGGGCGAAGACCAGCAAGATAATCCGGAGGATAATAGAGACGTACTGCGATTGATTTAACCGCTGATTTTACGTCATCGCGGGAGTTGGGGCTGATTTTAGCTTATGATTCAAACGGTGAGTTGAGCGTCTGGATTAACATCAGAGCTTGAATCTCCCCATGTACTCCCGCAGGAACTCCGGGTCTTCCCTTTTCACCGCACTCATCAGCTCGTCGAACTTCTTCTCACCGAGGGCGAGCTTCAGGTAGTAGTAGAGGTTGACCGCGTCCTCAACGATGGTGCTCTGTCTTCTGCCTTCCTCGCCGTAGAGTTCGATGAGTTTTTTGTTCATATCGAGGCTTATGTAAAGGGTCTTCTGCTTTTTCTCCTTCTTCATGTCCTTGGACTTGGCCTTCCTGTCCTTTTTGGGCCTGGACGGTCGGGTGAGCTCGTTAACGGAGCCGTCAAAAAGCTTGGGAATTTTATCCTTCGACAATTTCGACCACCTCTCTCGCGAGTTTTAGAAGGGCCTTGGAGGCTCTACCATCTCCGTCGAATTCAAATATGCTCATTCCCTGGCTCTGGGCCTTCTCAAGGGCTATCGCCTTCGGAATCGTCGTCAGTATCGGGGCGTCCGGATAGGTCGCCCTGAGCTCCCTGAGGCGCATCTTCGGAACCTTCGTCTGGCGGGTGAACTTGTTGGGAACCAGCCCGAGTAGCTTCAGGTTCTCGTTGGTCTCCTCGCGGATCATGCGCATGAGGTTGAACATGAGCTGCATGCCTATGACGCCGAAGTAGCTGAGTTCGAGCGGAATGAGGACGTAGTCAGAAGCGGTGAGCGAGTTGACGAGGAAGATTCCCATGCTGGGCGGGTTGTCTATGAGAACGTAGTCGTAATCGGGCAATATGGGTGTCAAGGCCTTCTCCAGGCGCCTCTCGCGGTTGTATGCGTTGATAATCTCTATCTCCCTGGCGGAGAGGTTCAGATGACTTGGAATAAGATGGAGGTTCCTCCTCACCTCGACGATGGTGTCCTCCACCTCGCTCTCCCTGGTCATCAGCGTCCCCACGTTGCTTTCCCCGTACTGGAGGACATCCATGCCTATAAGTCCAAAGGTGAGGTTGAACTGCGGGTCTATGTCAACGAGAAGAACCCTCTTGCCCATGGCGGCGAGCGCATGGCCGAGGTTCATGGTCAGAGTGGTCTTCCCAACCCCGCCCTTCTGATTGGCTATGCTGATCACGACGGCCACTGGAATCACCTGCCAAAGGTAGAGAAAGGGTCAGGTGATGTCGATGAAGTCCTCAAGAACCCTCTTGGCATAGGTTGGGAGTTCTTTCTCGGCCTTCCTGGGCTTGGAGATTGTGTTGAATATTCTGTCAAAGCCGTTGTCTTCGGACTTGAATGGCTTGATAGGTTCTGGTGTTATGATGTTCTCCTTGAAGGATGAACCAACGCGGAGGGCGTGCTCCCCGCCCAGGATGTGCGGGCTTTTAACGCCGGTCATGATGACCATCGCACGGACGACTTTACCCATGTCATCGTCTATCCTGGCTCCCCACTTGATTTCACTCTTCTCGCCTAGCTTCTCGTAAACGATGTTCATGGCGTCGTTTATCTCGCCGAGGCTTACGTCCGGTCCGACGGTGAAGTGAACCAGCGCCCTGTCGCCGCTGCCGTACTCAACCTCAAGCATCTTGTTCTCAAGGGCGTTCTTGACGGCATCGACCGCCCTGTTGCTGGAGTCACTCTCGCCGATCCCTATCAGGGCCGCACCCCCGTTGTGCATGACGCTGTAAACGTCGGCGAAGTCGATGTTAACCATGGACGGGAGCTTTATGGTCTCTGTGATACCCTTGACCATCCTGGCTATTATCTCGTCGGCGAAGCGGAAGGCCGCGTTTATTGGGAGCTTCGGAACGAGCTTGAGGAGCTTGTCGTTCTCGATGATGATGACAGTGTCCGAGTAGTACATGAGGGCCTTTATTCCGGCCTTGGCCTTCTCAAGCCGTATCTTGCCCTCGTTCTTGAACGGGTACGTTACAACACTGACGACGAGTGGCTCCCTAAAGCGGCCGTTGTGCCTGGCACGCTCCTTTACAACCTTGGCGACAACAGGGGCAGCGCCCGTACCGGTGCCGTTGCCCATACCGGCGGTTATGAACACGAGATCAGCGTCACCGATGGTTTCGGCAATCTCGTGGGCGCTCGCCTCGGCGGCCCGATAACCCACCTCCGGGTTGCCTCCTGATCCCTTTCCGTGAGTTATCTCCTTTCCGAGGAGAAGCTTTCTGTGGGCTTTTGTCCTGGCAAGGTGCTGGGCGTCGGTGTTCATGGCTATGAGCTCCGCGCCCTGGACGCCAAGCTCGTAGAGTCTGGTTATCGTGTTGTTTCCGGAACCACCAACGCCAACGATAACAATCTTTATAAGATCTTCGAGGTTCTCATCGGAGAAATCTCCAAACTCTGCCTTTTTGGGCTTGTCATCTAAGTCGAGCTTTATTCCGGCTTGTTCCAGGAGTTTAAATACCATCGCCCCAACCCCCTCAATCATCTGACTCTTACAGCATGATTTGACGGCTGATTTTAGCGGCTTATTTCACTTCATAATGTAGTCAGGCATTGAGCGCTCCTCAACCTCAAGTTGGTACAGTTCCTTCTTCAAAAGCTCGCGAATAGCTTCCCTGATGATTTCGCTCCTGTTGGGATAAACGCCCTTTCTAACCAGCTGGTCCATGGCGTTAATCAGGCCCTGGGGGAGCTGTACGCTGATGATACGCATTTTGCCCATCCCTGCACCACCCAGTTCAGTAAGCCGCTGAAATAACTAGTGATTTAATTAGTTAAATACTTTGCGGATGGATGATAATATTGTGATATTATCAATCTCAAAAAATTTTTGAAAAAATTCAAAAAGACAAAAAATATTTTAAATCAGCGGGGATTGGGGATGAGAAAGGGTTTTAACACCGAGTATTTCATCAGATTCTGGGGAATTCGATGAGGGGAATAACCGAAAAGCTTCACATCACGAGGGTGTACGTGGAGAACGCCGGAAAGATTATCCCAAAGCTTGGGGGGGACGTTCAGATAGTCAGCGCCGAGTGCTGGGAGGCCGTGGCGTTCGCGGCTCTGCTGGCGCTCAGGTCGTTTGAGAGAGGAACGAACCACGCGAGAACCCTTGGGGGGGAGCTGCTGATCCGCCTGGCCGGAACGCTTCAGATAAAAGACGCCATAGCCCAAAACGGCATAAAAGATGGTGAGAACTATCTGGTGGTCTTTGGAACGCGGGAGAGAGCGTTGGAGGTTCTGCGCGACTTTGGACTGAACGAGCTCCCGCTCACCGGCTGCGACCGGGAAAAAGTGAAAACTTTTTTTGAAAAAGCTGCACTCGCTGAAGTTTTATAGACAGCAGGTACCCAATTCTGTACCCCTAGGAGGATAGGTTTATAAAATCCCTCCCTCATTTTCGAAGTGCCTGAGGTGATGCTCATGAAGTATAAAAAGCGCAAGTATTTCCTTGCTGGCAGAATAAACCTCATCCAGCGCTCGAAAATCAGGGAGCTTTTTGAGAAGGCTAAGAAGATGGAGGACGTTATTTCCCTCGGCATAGGCGAACCCGACTTCGATACCCCCAACGTCATCAAGGAGGCCGCCAAGAGGGCCATAGATGAGGGTTACACTCACTACACGCCCAACGCGGGTATTCCTGAGTTCCGTGAGGCCATAGCGGAGTACTACAAGACCCACTACAAGGTTGACGTCTCTCCAAATGATATAATAGTGACCGCCGGCGCCTACGAGGCAACCTATCTGGCCTTCCAAACCCTCCTTGAAGGGGACGATGACGTTATAATCCCCGACCCGGCCTTCGTGTGCTACGTCGAGGATGCGAAGATAGCCGAGGCGGGCATAATCAGGATACCCCTCCGGGAGGAGAACGAGTTTCAGATTGACCCGGATGAGCTCGTTGAGGCGATAACCAAGCGCACCAGGATGCTGGTTCTCAACTATCCCAACAACCCCACGGGCGCGATTCTCAAGAAGAAGACGGTTAAAGCGATTGCAGACATAGCCGAGGACTACAACCTCTACATCCTGAGTGACGAGCCATACGAGCACTTCCTTTACGAGGGGGCGAAGCACTACCCGATGATAAAGTACGCCCCGGACAACACGATTCTGGCGAACAGCTTCTCCAAGACCTTCGCCATGACCGGCTGGCGTCTCGGCTTTACCATAGCCCCAACACAGGTCATACGGGACATGATAAAGCTGCACGCCTACGTCATCGGCAACGTCACCTCTTTCATTCAGATAGCGGGAATCACCGCCCTCCGCGACAAGCGCAGCTGGGAGGCCGTCAGCGCCATGCGCGAGACCTACTCGGAGAGGAGGAAGCTCGTGCTCAAACACCTCCACAGGATGCCGTACATCACCCCGTTCAAGCCGAAGGGAGCGTTCTACATCTGGGCAAAGATAGACCCGAGCCTGGACATGAGCAGCGAAGACTTCGCCGACTGGCTCCTTGAGAACGCGCGCGTCGTCGTCATTCCTGGAACGGCCTTTGGAAAGGCCGGTGAGGGCTGGATAAGGATAAGCTACGCGACCAAGAAGAGCCAGCTCGTCGAGGCCATGGAAAGAATGAACGAGGCACTTTCAAAGCTCTAGCGGGGGAAGGGGATGGACGGCGTTCTGGCCATCTTTTTCGCCATTTTTCTAGCCGAGCTTGGGGATAAGACCCAGCTCGCAACCATGGCGTTTGCCGCCAAGTACGGCTGGAAAACCGCATTCCTTGGAGCCATCCTGGGCCTAGCGGCTGTTAACCTCATCGGTGCGCTCCTTGGTGACGAACTCGGCCACCTACTGCCGATGGAAATGATCCACAGGGGTGCGGGCGTTCTCTTCATAGTCTTCGGTGTTCTTATGCTGATGGGAAAACTGTGAGGTGATTGCAATGGACAAAAGATGGTCAACGGTATTGATTAACACACTCCTTGTGGCCTCGGGCTTTGGAACAATGCACATGCTGGAGAAGTTTAAGGACGTTGTCCTGGCGCACTACGGCATTACGGAAGCAATGATGGGCTACCAGCAGACGGCCTACGTCGTTGGTCTCTTCGTGGCGTTCCTCCTCGGTGGAACGAGCCTGTTCAAGGGTTCCTTCAAGAGGAGTGTCGCATTGATAGTCAGCTTTGCAGCCGTACCACAGTTCCTGATCCCCTTCATGCCGAGCTGGTGGGGAGTTGTTGCGCTCCGCTTCTTCCAGGGTTTCATAGTCGCACTCATAGCTGTCTTCAGCAACCAGATCGGAAGGCTCTTCGTTGCGGAGAGACCCTTCGCCAAGGGCATAATACTCTCGGGCATATTCTGGGGTGGAATCTACGGCATAAACCTCGCCAAGTGGGCCTCCCACAGCTACTCCGACTGGGGGGCCGTCAGGGTCGCGTTCCTCGTCTCGGCTGTTGTTATGTACGCGATGCTCGCCCTCTGGTGGTTCCTCATTGAGGACTTCGAGATTCCAAAGGAGAAGCACTCCTCAGGCTCAAACGTCTGGAAGATGCCCTTTACCTGGGTCTTCGGCTTTACGTTCTTCCCAGCGCTCTGGATAATCTTTACCCTCGGCTCCTTTACGCTCCACAACGTCAAATTCAGCGACGCACAGGTTGCGAACCTTGTTATGACGCTTGAGGTTTCAATGGCACTCTGGTCCATAATAATGGGCTACCTGGGCTATCGCCTTTCCGTTAGGAACACCAGCAACCGCGGTCTCTTCAAGGCCATAGTGAGCGTCATGACTCTCTCCTACGTGGTTACCTTCGCGGGAATCTTCATCGTCTGGAAGGCAATCTCTGCGAACGATTACACCCTCGCCCTGCTCGGCATCGCGATTACGGGAATAGTCCAGGGAACCGGACCTGCCTTCTGGACGACGGCACCGGCAACGTACCCGAAGAAGGTGTTCCCTGAGGCCAGCTTCGCCCTCGGCCTCATCTCCAACTCCGCCAACGCAGTGGCCCCCAACGTAATGTTCGTCCTCGTCCACGGCGTGACTACGGGGATGCTGATATACCTCAGCATGGCAATCCTTGGAGTCCTTCTGCTACTTGCCTCTGCGAGGATGAAGCTTCCCGTGGAGGAGCTCGGCGATGCAGCCTAAGCCCCTCGTCGTCTCTTTCTTTATCCTCCTTGCGATTTTCTTCTACGGCATAGCCGCAATAAGTTTCGGGGAAAGGTACACGTTTTTCGGCTATATCATCATCGGGAGCGTGCACCTGCTCTTCGCCTACGGAATCTGGGTGGGACACGAGACAATCGTGGACCTCTCGGCGTACATAGCCCTCCTGGACCTGCTCTTCGGACTCCTCTGGGTGATGGTGGGACTGTCCCTTCCGGCGGCAACGCTGACCCTCCTCTCGGCGCTGATCCTCTTCGTCCTGATGGACGAAGACGTAAGAATTGAGCTCAAAATGCCATAGGCAACCTTTTGCCCAGCAAAGTTTCCTAACGTGGGGTGTAGCCCTACTCCGGGGGTTTGGGAGTACAGAGCAAGCTTTGAGTAAAGCTTGGCCAAAAGTTGGTAGCTCATCACATAGAACGCTCCTGTAACAGATTTTATTCCCCAAGTGCCCATTTTCAAGCGAGAACACTTCGAAGAAACCATTGAACATGGTTTACTCTTCTCTGACGCCCTCCGGGCGTCGATTTTCAAAGTTAAACCCTCACCAGGGGAGCAATTGAAAAGTTCTCACAATTAAACTTGTCCAGTAACGAAGAAAATCACTCGAAAATTAGCCTTTCAAAAGGAGCTACCAACTTTTGATGAAACTTTGCATAAGAAAATTTCTGGGGGCGTGGGGGCGTTAGCCCCCCAGCAAGCTTTGCTTGCGCAAAGCTTGACCAAAATGCTTTAACTGTCCAAAAGGGCAAAAGGAAAGTTGCATGCGTTATCAAACAGTCAATGGATTCAGGGTTTACGCTCATGATGGCGTGTGGAGGAAAGTGTTTAGTTTTAAACAGCGCCCGAAGGGCGCTAACGGGAGGAAAACACATTCAAAACTGGCAGGTTTGGAAGTAAACCCTCCTGAGAACAAGCCATTCAAGAGGCATGCCGGCTTTGATGAAACTTTGCCCAGCAAAGTTTCTTAACGTGGGGCGAAGCCCCACTCCGGGGGTTTGAGAGTACAGAGAGATAAGGAGGCGGAGCCCCCTTGTCTTCCGTTATGGTGCGGTGGCCGGGATTTGAACCCGGGTCACCGGCTTGGAAGGCGGAAGATTTCGCAGGATTGTGGGTCTCGCTTGAAGAGCAGTTCTTAGAATGGCTCTCAGGGCGAGTAAAGGCTGGAGAACTTTCAGAAGAAACGGCCGCAGAATACACCAGAGCTCTGAAGAAGTTCTTTGACAAATACAGCCCACATTCGGTCGAGGAACTTGAGAAGGCCCTCACCAAAGAAAATTACAAACGCCACCTCTGCAAGGCCCTCAGGAAATTTGTGACGTTCCTGAAGAGCAGGAAAATCATCGACCCAATCCGTGCCGAGGAGCTGAAAGAGTCAATACCGATCAAGCCCACGAAGGAGAGCGAGGTCAGGATTTCAACCGAAGAGCTGCTTGAGGCTTGGGAGTATCATAAGAAGCATTCTGACGAAGTTACTAAGCTTTTCTTCAAGATTCTCGTGTTCAGCGGAGCAAGATTGAGGACAGTCCACAAGATGCTGACGCAGTTTGAGCCGGAACGCCTGATAATCCTACCCGATTATCCCAACGTGGCAAAATATGCCCTCATGGAAAGGCACGGCAACAAGGCAGCGCTCTTCATCTACATGCCAGTAGAGCTCGTTGAAGAGATACGGCCAGTGAAGATAAAGGAAGCGACGATCAGAAAACGCTTGAAGTACGGCAGAGTGAATTCTTCGACTATCAGGAAGTGGCACGCAACGTTTCTCTCCAGAAAGGGCATCAAGGACCATGTGATAAACTACATCCAGAGCCGTGTCAAGCGCTCTGTTCTTGAAAGGCATTACTTGGAGCTTGAAGGTGAGGCCGACGAGGCGTATTCCCGCGTTGTGGAGGAGCTGAAAAAGGTGCTGGAGGGGGGAGAATGAAGAAATTCCTCGCTCTTGTTGTGATAGGTGTTGTGTTGGCTGCAGGATGCTTAGATACGAATACAAAAACTCACACATACAAGTTTGAACTTCCTCATGCAGAGGAGGTTATCATTGTCGATGACTTCAAGTTCCAGCAAGAGCCAACATTGCAATTGGTTGTGGATTTCAAGACATTCCAGGAACACGCAAAGGGAAAAGTATACGTCACGTCAGACGTCGTGAACATTGGTGGTTTCATATCCCCCAAACTGCGCCCGGAGATCACGTTTTACACAATCTCAAATGATGGAACTTTGTGGATTTCAAGAGTTATTCTTTCTGAGATCCCACGTATCGAGAGCATTCACGTGAATGGAACGACCGTCATCGTGGAGGGATCGTGATGAGTGGGATTGATTGGGAGTGGCGCCCGTATGCCCTTGTCATCCGCATTGAGTTGCCCTCGAAGAATAGGATCCACAACCACCAGCCACAGTGGGAGCGCTCTAAAAAGCAGTTCCGGGCGGTTGACCCGCTCGGCAAGCCAATGCCGCGGGAGCTTGTGAAGCCTCCTAAATTCGCGCCCCTCTGGCGCACGTATCATCCGATTCCGAAGAGGTGGTGAAAGCATGAAGCCCGTGATGGTTGACGGCCAGCCCCTTGAGGGGGTGGAGAAGAAGAGGAGGTTCCGTATTTACCACGGGCGCCGCTGGCACGAGTCAGACGATGAAGTGCCCCTCAAGGCCCTGAAGTTTCAGGCGATTCTCTACGAGGTCATCCTGGCAATAATGGCCGCAACTTCATTGTACTTGTTCAAGATGATTAACAAGCTTTCTCTTCCGGACGATGCGCGGGTGCCCTATCTAGCGTTGATTTTAGTGACGTTAGGACTTTCATCTACACTCACGCGCCGCCCGCTGATTATTGTGCCCGAACAAAAGGAGGGGGGTGAGGTGAAGTGGAAAACACAAAGAAGTTGATATTAATGAGGTACTTTCAAGAACCTAAGCGGCATGCGGAAACGTACATACGCGAGAATGAAGTGCTGTCAAAGATCATCACACGCATGATGGAGAAATACGAGTTGAACTCAAAGCAAAAAGTGTACGAGCTAGCTGTTCTAAGCATGGCACTTGACATAGAGCCTGAAAAACTCGCTCCACTTCTTGCAAACAGAACAAAAAGCTCTTCCAGAAAGGCACTGCTCCACTTATACGAGTCTCTTCTCCACCTCGAAGCCGAGGAGTGAGCAGCCGGCCAGGGCACTTTTCTTTTGCTATCTTTTCAGCGAGATTTTTGCTCCTATTTAATGAGTATATTATGTCATCTGCTTATCCATTGATAGCTATCCATAAGAGCCGCTAATGATAGCACAAAGCCCGTTAAAAGCCCGACAAAGTTATTTAAGCCCTTTACGAACTTTTTATTTTAGAACACGGTGGGGTGTTGCCGTGTGGCGTTGGAAGTTCTGGAGAAGGAGAAGTGGAAGATGAAGGCCGCCTGGAGGAGCGGCTTTGTGAAAGGGCAGGAGGTAGGGAAGGGGCTTAGGGCGTTTCTGAGGAGGTCAGAGCGCCATACCAAACAGAGAACTCGCGAAAAGAGGGCACATGGTAGAGCCGGCAAGAGGCGCGGTTCTCTCGACCCGCGCGTTGGCCTCGGCCTCGCGGCAGTGTTCATTACAGCCTTCATATCCATCATGGTCGTGGCGATGATACAGCCGACCGTCGACCAGAGCATTCCTGCAAACAACACGCTGAGGCCTGCTTACGACACCTTCACGAGCTACGTCGGCAAGAGCTTCAGCATGTGGGGCCTGGCAATCTTCGTCAGCGTTCTCGGACTCGTCGTCGGCGCAATCTACGCCTTCTGGCGTGGCTGAAAGCCACCCTTTCTCTCTTTTCCATTGCCGCTCGGAGGGAAAAAACATGCTGGTGAGCCTCTACATGTTCATAGTTGCCGTCGCGACGATACTATTCGTCCTTGGAGTCATGTATGGGAACCTTATTTTCCTCACGACCTCGTCGGCCCTCTTCATCATCGCGGGATTTTACAGTTTCAATCTCACGTTCATCACGGCTAATGGGGATGTAATCAGCCTGGAGGGGGCGTATCCGCTCGCTTTTGTGTGGTGGGGCTTTGCGGTGATTCAAATCACCGCGATAATCTACTACGGGCTGAAAGGAGGGATGAGAAATGCAGGATGATTTTTCACAGAATCCCAACTCACTCAGTTTTCTCGACGAGTTTTCCACAGAGATCAAAGCTACTCCAGTGAATGAAAGCCATGATGTCCTGATTTCGGCGATAAAAGACAATGAGCGGTACTTCCCCGAAAGGCTTGCCGAGTATCCAGTCTTCCGCAACCCTGGCCTCGCGTTTGCCAACCTGACCGAGCGGGAAATCTCTACAGTCAATGCAACCCTTGCAAAGCTCGAAATTCTCAGACTCTCAAAAATTCCGCGCTGGAGGGAAGACGAGCTCAGAAGAACAATCTCAGAGTTTGAACAGATGAAAGTGTACGTTACTGCCCACCTTAGCCTTTCTCGCAGAGGTTACCTGCTCGATAAGGTAACTCAGATTAGCAAGATAATCAGCTACCAGGCCAACGTGCCGACTCAGAGAAGGAAGCGATTCTCGCTGTTTGGAGGTGGCGTCTGATGCAGCCTGTGTTGATTAATCCAATGGTTGTCGTCGCTCTGATTGTGCTGACGACAATCTTTGCCTTCTTGGCATTACTTGGCTTGGGCCTTGGCGGAACAGTCATCAAAGGCAGGCTTCCAGGAGAAGGAGCGTTCTATATGCTCTATGGAGCAGTTACAAAGTTTGGCTACACGAGGGATGTGATTGGAAACACTCTCCAGCTCAAACTCGGAAAGTCAAAACTGAAGTTCATCGTCAATCCTGATCACAGAACGTACCTGTGGGGCAAGCCCCTTTACATTCTCTCTGTTGAGTACGGGTCGAGCATTCATCCGAGCATGTGGGCGATTCTCACGGCACTCAAGGAGATGGGCAAGGACGACATGGTGAAAGAGTACTTGGAGCTGAACTATACATACACTCAACTCCTCGAAGCTCTACAGAGGACAACTGACGAGAAGCAGGCAGAGGAGCTAGAGCAGACGTTAAAGGCTGTTGAGAGGGAGGTAAAGGCGAAGGAACAGGAGCTAAGGGCGTTCGTAGATAAAAACGCTCAAGTCGTTGAGGTGAAGCAGAATCTTGAGGTTGAAGAACTCGCGAGCGACAAACAGACTCTTGTGGTCAGACAGCTCGACCCTGCCCTGATCGGCGAGTACGCGAACGGTGTCAGTGCTCCAAAGCTAAGCGCAAACATGGAGCTCTACGCTATGCACATGAGTTCAATCTTCAAGAGCGACGTCGTCAAATTCGCCTTCGCGGCAATGCTTCTCCTGATTGGGATAGGGGTTCTGTATATGCTCCTGCACGGCCAGAGTCAGCCGCAGGTGAACGTCCAGGTATCTCCAGAGCTACTGAAGGAGCTGGCGAACAAGACAGTCGAGAACGCCACTCGGGTGGTGAAGATATGAAGCTCGACGTTTTCATGGAGTACGAGGCTCAAGCTCTGAAAACCGACATGGCGAGGCCCCACGATGCCTTCCGCCTTTATGTCACATTTTCTCTCCTAGAACTGAACAGCCTCCTCGCTCAATTCCGTTCGAGGTTCCTCAGCGGCAATTTCAGCATGAACATGTTTAACGAGCTCTACACCGCGACTGATGAAGCGTTCACACTCTTTGAACCAAAAATCTCGCCGGACGAGCTGGATGAACGAGAAAAGAAAGCATTTGAAGCGTTTAGAAGGATGAAAACCCTCGAACTCGACCCGAAAAAACTCCCTCTTGACGTGAGGGCCAACATTCTCATAACCGTAGCGGAGGCTCTCGTAAAGTTCGCAGTCAAGCATGGGCTTCTCGACATCATGCAGCTGAGCATTCCACAAACCCTGACGGCAGAGGAGGGATGAACATGAACAAGTTCTTCGAGATGGTCGGGCGGGCGTTTGACGAGGCCATGAAGAACCACGAGGACCTTGTGATTCTCATTGACGGAAGAGAGAGGACTGGAAAATCGGCCCTTGCGAGAAGCCTTGCATACTATCTCCGCGACAACCACGGAGCCCGCTTTGACCTCTCGAAGAACGTTTACTTTACAGTTGCTGACGTGGCGATGATGTTCAAAGCTCTTAGAAGTCAGAAACAGACACCAGCTGGAACAATTCACATTATAGACGAGGCTCAGAACGTTCTCCACCACAGACGCTCGATGTCAACGTTCAACATCCTCTTTGACGAGGCAATCAAGTCAATCGGCGCGCTGAGACAGGTTTTCATCTTCTGCACTCCAGCATTTTGGGAGCTGGATATACTCCACCGCCGCACCGACATACTCGTCCATGTCTACCGCCGTGGCTACGCTGGCGCGTGGGTACCACCAAGGCTCTGGCAGCTGTTCTCTGCAACGATGACGCTGAAGAGAAAGACGAAGATAGTCAGTTTCTCGCAGATAATCTCGCAAACCGGCATAGTGCCCACGATGAACTTTCACTTCTCGCCACCAGGCGATGAGGCGGACTATAACAGGCTGAAGAACAGGCACATCCGCGAGTTTGCGAGTCAGATTGGAGATAAAATCATCGAGAAGCTCGGAATCGCGGCGGCATGGGAGCAACTGAACGAACAGGTCGCCGCCGCGGATATTGACGAGCTTATCAGGAGGGTGGTATGATGCCAGACGTCTATATCGATGGGGAGATTGACCCGCGAGTATATCAGAATCAAAACACTCAGCAGAGCAACCAGAATCAGCAGAACCAGGCACAAACTTCAAACTCCCAACCAACCTCAACGCCGCAGACGACCTCCAGCTCCTCTCGTTCTTCCACTCCAGCCTCAAGCTCCTCCACAGCCACTCCAAGGATCCACCGCGCTTACAGGTCTGAGATTTACATTGATGGCGAAGTCTCTCCGGACTATTATGAGCGCGAAGCCTATCACAGGATGAGGAAACAGGAACAGAAAGCATGGGAGCGGCCTGAGCCGAAGCCCGAGCCCTCAAATCCCTATGCTGGCTATGAGTATTACTACATGGGGAAACGGGCCGAGAGGGAAATGCTAGGAACGGGGCAGAAAGAACAGAAAGAGGAGTACCCATACAAATTTGAGGCAGTATCAAAGAAAGATGCGATGCTAAACAGGCTTGAAACGGCGTATTATGAAAACACTGCATTTGGAATCCTGGAGCGCAGACTGAACAGGGTTCTTGCGACTGAAACAAATCCTGTTATACGCGCAACAGCTGGATTGGCTAGCAGTATCAATATTCCATCTCAAATTATACACCTTCCCGGAGCTATATACTATATAGTACGGAACCCAAGAGAAGTACTTTCAAACATGAAATCTGCTGCCAAGGATCCTGCAACATGGGGTGCATTAGTTGGAAGTTTTGGCGTCTGGAACAATCTCGGATACATGGCAAACACAATGAGAGGGGTGCAATCTACCAAAATTGGGATTGAACGGACTGCAGGGCATGTGAAGAGGATAGATGATTCTGGAGATTACACTTTCCTGAACCTCAAACTGTATAAGAAAGACATCCTCGACGACGACATTGTCCATGTAAAGGGTGGCGGGATCGAGGTTGGTAAGAGTGGAAACAAAGCGACTGTTGGAGTGTTCAAAGTTGGCCAAGTTCAGAAGGGGGACGATTTTCTATACAGGTCCCATTATAGAGCACTCACTGAGTCCCTCGATGAGATGGTCGAAGCCGCCGGAAAGACAAGGGGCGAAGACTATGCGCTCGCAGGAAAAATAATTGAAAAACGTGGACCGGAAATTACCGGTGGAAGGTTCACTCTCCTCGGGAAGTTCAAAGAGACGGGATTGAGAAAGTATACCGTTGAAAGAATACTTACAGAGCATAGAGGAGAATACCTCGCATTCAAGCTCAGCAAGACAAAGGAAGATGTTCTTAACCTGGCCGCGCGGGCCTCGGGAGGACCAGGTCTCCGTGCAAGCATGACGACTGTAGAACTTCTTCCTAAGTCCATTAGCAAAGCTGGAGCAATTAGACCAATCCGTCTCCTTGGAGGAGGGTTGGAGGTTCCGACAGACATGGCTCTTTCTGCATTGTTCGGAAGTACTGCGTTCATTCCAAAACCAAAGCCTATCTCCTCACCAAAACCGCCCAAACAAAAATTCAAACCAGAACCTATCTATAAACCACCCGTCCACAGATTGCCAGTTCCGGATGTATTCCTGGAGGAACCTAAACCGGTGCAGAAACCTCGCAACACCTCTGTGTACTATCCCCTCCAAAAACCACCAGTCCCCGATGTGTTTACAGAAACCTCTGTTCAGACTCAGGCCACTACACAAATTCAGACGACGTCTGACATTGTAGATAATCTGTCTAAGACCACTCCAGACACTACCTTCGGCCAAACTCCCGATGAAACTCCAACCTTCTATGTTCCACCAAAACCTCCTGAGGAGCCTCAGCGTGTAGTGTCAATACAAAAAGAAGAGCCCATCACAACTGAAAAACCTACACCTGTCTCATCCCCGAAGCCAACGCCCAAAACTACATCTGCTATACCCTCTCTTATACCCTCACTACTGCGGGCTCCCCGTATACGGCGTGGAAACACTGGAGTCAAAATCGCAGGCATCCTTGGAGGAGCACTGTGGGCCGGCAAGGGAAGGGAGAATAAGAACAAAATCTTTGACTTCTCCCTCCTGCCGAATCCAAAGAACCCCTTTGCCTCAGCGCTAGTCCAACCCGCCAAGAAAAGCAGGAAATCCAAGACCAAAACCCGCAGCAGGACACAAGTCAAAACAAAATCAAAGGCAAAGAGAACGAAGAGAAAAACAAACAGGAGGGGGCGCTGATGGGGTTCTTCCGTGAAGCCCTCCTCGGAATCCTCTTCATTTTCTTCATAATCTTCGTGTTCAGCGTAGTCTCTATGGTGCTCAGCGCAATGTACCCTGACATCATCGCTCCAGCCCAACAGGACTCAACTTTTGGAGGCATAGTACAACAGTTCATCGCCCTCTGGAACAGGACTCCACTCGTGCTTATCTTCGGGGCGTTCATCGCCATGCTCGTCGCGGCATTCTACGCAGAAAGCCAGCAGCGGAGGGTGATGTGATGAAAAAGGCCATCGCGGCGGTGTTAGTACTGTTTCTTCTTTCTCCACTTCCATTAGCCCATTCGGAGCTATACCTCCAGTTCCGCTTTGAGGACATGATTGCAACAACGTTCTCTGAGGGGGATACAGCAATCCTCAATCAGAACGATAACGGAACTTTCGTCAAGGTGGCTTCCTATGTCGTAGTTCCTCCCTCACAGATGTACCTGAATGGAATAACGATAGCGTGGGCACAGGAGTGGACTTACAACGCCTCAAACGTGACGCCAGAACTGAGGACTCAGTTGAGGGTCATCGTCTCTGCTGCCAACGTGAATACAACCCTTAACGAGTATGTTACGACTCAAAATACCTCTCACATAGAAGCCTTACCAATCTCGGGAGCTCAGGGGACTTCTTTCGTGGTAGATGTGTACGCTAAGTATACTTCAAACGTCAACAGCACTGTCAAAATCACGATTAAACAGGTTGTGGCATACACGTCTGAGAAGGACACCCCAATCCTGTCTTACAACCTGAACACCGGCACAATTCCTGAAGGAGCAGACAGAACCAAAAGGGGTTTTATGCTCAACAGGACGAAATTACAGTTCAAGCAGACATATTCCCTCCCCTCTGGAACGGTCAAGTTCTGGCTGAAATGGGACGGTACAAAAAACATCAAACTAACTGACAGCATTGGCATTGACTCAAGCGGCCAGCTCTATGTGAAAACCTCAACCACAACCTACACAACACAGGGCGCCCAAGTCCCTGCCGGAACTTACGTTCCAGTCGTAATCAGCTGGAAACCCGGCTATGGTTATATTGTCGTCTCAAACACACTCCTCCGCCTCAACTGGCAGGGGACAGTTAACTTTTCAGAGATTGGAGACGACTCAACTGAAAGCAGCACAATACTCGACGAATTCACACTCTTGGACAGCTACACTGCAGAGGACTACATCCTGAACCCAAGTCAAACAGACACCGTAGAACTCCTCATTGGGGACAGAAAAATACTCGTCACGCCCGACGGCGGGAATACTCTGGCAATCCCACTTACATTCTCGTTCTTTACAGCAGACAACGCCTTCCTTCAGACGACACCCTGGTTTGGGTCGAAAGAACAGGTAATTGCCCCAAACTCAACTGAAAAAATTATCATCAGCACAGGTTCGGGCTCGACAATATTTGAAATCCTCTACCTCACTTCAGACATAGCAGTTATTTCTCCCGACGCTAGAGGAGTGATAGAACACATCTCAATCCTCCCCTCAGAGGAGGGCGTTCTAACTGTCAAGAACGCGGCGGGCAAAACAGTGTACTGTAAAAAAACATCTCAAGCGGACGTGATTGGGGTTTATGGGAACAAATACTACATTGAGTTCAAGCAAAACACAACAGTCAGGGCCGCCGGATGGTTCTCCTTCACAGGGCAGGGAATCACACTCATGCTGAAATCAAACCTTCAGGACAAAGAGGGAGTGTTCGCTGACGCTTGGCTGGAGAACACCTCGCTGAAACTAGAGCTCGTGGACACGCTGAACCCGGATCCTACTTGGAATTTCACTATAGACTACTACGCTAACGGTGAGAGGATAGCGAACTTCTCAATGACGACGAATGCATCCCACTACATCGGAACGTTTGTGCCCCCGCAGGGGGCGGACATGGCCGCTCTCACAATACATGGAAGTGGTGGCTTCTACAAGACGATGACAGTCTACCTGGCCGGAGAAAACGTCTACACAATCCCTTCAACAGTCTTTCCAGCATGGCTTCTGCTCGGACTCTTTGGCATCGGCGGCCTACTCATCGCTCCAGCCCGCTACAAATTCCTCAGTCCCCTGCTCGCGACAGCAGTTCTCAGCTTTGCGAACCTGGCCGAGATATTCACCTCTCCAGCCTGGCTGATTGGAACCCTCATGGGCATCTCAATCCTGAGTCTAATCATATACAGACCCTCATCGAGGTGAGGAGGATGGGACTGACGAACGCAGGACTCAACTTCATGTACTTCATCTTCATCCTCAACATGGCAATCTCCCTAGTGGCGAGTGCGTATCCTCAGTTCTCCTACGTGGACACCGGACAGTCCCCACAGATAGACGAGAGCCTGGAAAAAATCGAGAACGTGAACCCCAACACTCCCCTCCAGTGGAGCGCGTATGACATGGTGAGAACATTCTTTTCGAACGTCGTTGGGGGGAACTACTACCTCTGGCGTGCCCTTGGGGTGGATCCCGCGTGGGCCCGCGCACTTCAGCTCCTCACTTACCTCAGCTACATCATAGTGATGATTGCAATCCTGTTCGGAAGAGTATTGTGAGGTGGTGAAAAATGAGAAAGCTCGGTCTGGTGCTGGTTTTGCTCCTGGCGGCGGCGTTCCTCGTTGCCGCCCCGATAGAGAGCCCGGCAGTAGAAAAGCCTGTGGAAAAACCCGCAATGACAGAAGGGCAGGCGCCCAACAGCGCAAGGATTTCCTACCACGTAGAGAAGAACCCGAATGTCATCAAAGCCAGCTGGAACTACAAAATTTTCGTGAACGGCGAGCTCGTGGAAGACCCTTTCCTCACAGGTTCGTACTGGCGTCTGTCGAGTTTCACGATATATGACTTCAAGAACTATCACCATCAACTGTTCCTCGGCACCGTCGATGGGACAACCGCAACTGGTGGAAAGAGCATCGGCACTAGCACGGGAACTAAAACTACAAAATACAGCATTCCCGACAATATCACCACGACCTGGACTTTCATCGCGGGGTGGGCTGGAAATGCAATTATACCCTGCGACCACGAGTATAGCGGTGCAACCTCTGACAAACCTACGTTGGATGGTGATGCATACGCTTCTCTGTATATCCCCGTTGAGGGCGGCATCAACACTGGAGATGTCATTCACTTGCAGATGGTGGATTATGGGGTTCGTTTTGACGACCCCAACATCGACAACTCCAGCTACCTCTTCCTCTTACGCCCGTTCGGCAACGCTCAAGACCCCTCGTGGACGTGGTACACTACTGACCTTGTAACGTCCACGACAAGTTTTGGCGTGCAGTACTTCCAGCAGAGAATTGACACATACACAGCAAAAATGAAGATAGTCTTCACTTATACCGGCTCATCATCATTTGTGCTGAAGAGGATAGTATTGAAGTTCGCTAACATGGACTACGGGCACATTGACTTTGTGAACCCAATTACGGTCAATAACGGCGATGCGGTAGTGCTAGACATTACAATCAACGTGCAGTGAGGTGATAAGAGTGAGAAAGGCCAGTGTTGCAGTGCTTTTTCTTTTGTTTCTCGGTTTTCTCACCACGCCAGGCGTCGTGGCGACAGAATACAACATTACAGCCTCGTGGAGCCCTGTGTCGAAGTTACCTTCCCCGTACACTTTGGGAATGTCTTGGAACTCCACTGCGACCTTCCCCACGCCCTACACTATCTCAGACTCGTGGTCGCCGGTTATCCAGATGCCAGAGCCTACTATTTTGGCCATGAACTGGACTGAGGGCACGCCAACAATCAACAACGTCTCGTCGGGAGACAACGTAAACTGGACATTCATACTGCCGTTCTCAGGGAGCTTTGTCTTCTACAAGAAGATAGGAGTTACTAAAACCAACGCGACCGTCATCTTCCACTTTCAGGATTCTGCGGGCAACACTCTGAACGGCGTTGAGGTTTACGTCCAGAACTCCACTTCCGAGAACATGACCCTCTTCGGCGTCTTCAATGACGGCGACAGTACTACACTCGCATTCGGCACGTACAAGTTCACTTTCGTCAAAGAAGGCTACACTAACGCCACCGCTCAAATAAACCTCGACGGCGACATGACCCTCTACGTATACTTCCTGAAGCCGGGAGGAAGCCTGTACCTGTGGTCAAAATGGGAAGGTGGGGATGATATTAGCCTGCCAATTTCCCAACTCCCCGGCCTCAACATTACTCCAATCAACCCGTACGCGAAAGCGCTCCTCGACAGCGGCGGGAGCTTTGGGGACACGGTGAAACTCGCGATTAAAGGGGACGAACTCGTCAAACTCATCCTCCCGCAATTGATGATATTTGCCGTCGTGATCATCGTGTTCTGGCAGACACAGAGCCCGCTCGCGGCCCTCGCCGGAGCGTTAATCATGCAGGCGATGTGGTCGCTCGTTCTGGACGAGCCCCCCAACCTCAGGAACTCCGGAGTTACCTTCGCGCTGATAGTCTTCCTAGTCGCCTGGACGTTATGGGACCTCTTCTACAACTACGCGAGGGAAACGTGAGGTGGGAAAATGCGCTTCCTCAAACCGCCCAAGTATACATATTATATTGATTTAGAGGAGGTGTGGCGGAATGGGACGGAAAAGCCGGTCTACGCGAAGTGGGCGAGCTGGCGCATCAAGAAAGAAAAGCAAAAGCAGAAATTGGGTGCAACACGCGGTAAAACGGCCCGGCGAGCTAAAAAGAAAACTCCATGGAAAACTCGGGCGCGTGGTGGTGGGCGCAACAAAAAGGCCCGTCTGGACAAGAGACGGTGAGGTGAACACCAACACGCTGAGGAAGTTCACCCACACTCACGCTTACCAGGAGCTCGACACGACGACAAAACACCAAATCCAGTTTGCGTTGAGGGCCGAAAGGTTTAGGAAAGACCAGCGCTAACTCTTTTCATCTTTTGGGAGGGTCTGAGGTGGGGAAGCGGAAGAAGAAAAAGAAGCGGAAGAACGAACCTTTGCCTCACGAACCCACCTCCAACGCCAGGAGCAACTCTGGTACTGTCCAGGAACTTCCATCCCGCGCTGCAACCTCAATCTTATCCCCTGTCCACCAGAGCTTCAAATAGTATTTATCTGAGACCTCCAATACTTCTATCCAATCCTCATCTTCAAGGGCTTTTCTTGGCCAGTATGACATTACAAGCTTCTTGGCAATAACTGGATGATAGTACCATCCAAGATACCTCCAACTTGCAAGGGACCATCCTTTTCTAAATCCTGACGGGAGGAAGTGGTGTGAAAACTCACCTGACTCTACCAGTGAATCAAAATCGGCCTCCGCGGACGCCCTCAAACGCGCATCTTCCTTGTACTGAGGGTAAAGTTCAACGAGTAACTGCTTTGCCAGGTTCTGAACAAGCCTTACATCCTCTTCTGTCATAGTATATGCCATGCCCCTAAGTCTGGTTCCGGTCCATGTCCAGCTCGAAACTTTGATTTCCCCATTTTCATCAACTTCCACCTTGTAAAAAGTTGCATTCTCAATCTCCTTTTTCATGTTGTGGATCGAATACCAATAATAGTTTCCAAGAGGGATAAATGGGAGATGCTGATCCAAAACAAGATACGTGCCATTCACCTTAATCGCAACTGTTGCGTGGCCAATCGACTCGTTCCAATAATCAATGTCAAGCATATATACCGGGCTGATATTGGCTTCCAAAAGTAATGCTGCAGTAAGAAACGCGTAATCTCCACAGATGCCGGAGTGGAGTCCAAAAGCAGTATCATTTGCCGCCTGCAATCGCGTGAGGTTCATGTATCTCAATTTAGCATCTTCTGTCCAGGTGTCCCAATACTGCACTTCCTCCTCCACATACTCGGCCTTGGTGTGGTTATACTCAATGTTCCCGTCAATCCATTCCAAAATCGCCCACGCCCTGTCAAGCGTTGAGTTGTATACAATAAAACTCTCCGCGAGGCCATGGACTCTACTCCTGAGCAGTTTGCTTAGGCCTGCCTTTACGGCCTCTTCATCAAAGCTATATCTCCAGTCCCACGCCGGATCCGTGCCAATCTGAACTTCATAACCGTCTGGCAGGTAGTCATGGTCAGTATCAGTACTCAGAGGATCCGAGTAGTAAGTCTCAACTTCTACACCATCCAGAAGGCCATCACCATCAGTATCATTGACGAGCGGGTCAGTATAAAACTTAAGAACCTCCTCCCCATCAGTCAGCCCGTCTCCGTCTGAATCAGGGACCAGTGGATTGGTACCATTTGAAAGCTCCTCTGGATCGTAAAGGCCGTCCGAATCCGAGTCGGCGCGTAGTGGGCTAGTATTAAACACAAACACCTCATCATAATCAGAAATACCATCATTGTCGGCATCTGCAGACAAAGGGTTCAGATGCATTTCCTTCTCTTCACCGTCAGGAATGCCATCTCCATCAGTATCGCTCTTGAGCGGGTCAGTGCCAGTTTCCAGAACCTCAACCCCATCATTCAGTCCATCGCCGTCAGTATCTGCCTTCTGTGGGTCAGTCTTGTAAACATAAATTTCGCTTTCATCCTTGAGGCCATCTCCATCGGAATCTAAGCTCTCGGTGGTTGTGGTCTCCTGCTCTCTACCATCAGGTAAAGATGAAACCGTTGGACTTGGAGCACTCGAAGTAGATACAGAATCCCTCTGAATGCAGGCCGACGCCAAAACCCCCAAAAGCACTAAGAGTACGACTCCAAGGGAAGTTATAACCGGCTTACGCATTACAAGGCCCTCCTCAGCTCTTTTTGACAAGGCAATACACTTATTACCACAAAGTATTTTAAGCTTACGCCGCGCTCCGTTGGAAAAAACTGCGAGAAGTTGGGTAACCTGCAGGACTATCTTTCTTTTCACGCTTCTGTGGCATATTAAAATACTATAACATTTTTAAATGAATCACCGTAAGGTGGAACGAGGGATAGTGATGTTGCCAAAAGTCGAGATAGATATGGATGAATTATTCAGGAAAGCTCCCAAGAACACGGAGAACATTATAGGACTTTATGAACGGTTAGATAAGATTAACAAACTGTACTTGAATCTCCACAAGGTGGAACATATCCCTAAACAGGAACCAAGGTATGTTTTTAGTTCTAGGTCACTCTAAAGGGGGAGTCTAAGGTGCCCACATGGCACCAAGTTCTCAACCATATTGAAAACTTCCCAAACCCATATGATCACACTCGGAGAAATGTTCTAAATGATATTCATAAACATACGTCCTCGGATGTTGTTCTGTACGCTACTGCGTGGACAGATCCAACAAATCCTGCCCACTTAGTCTCACTTGTTGATGCTGACTTAGAAGGTTTCGTTGAGGTGACCAGAACCCTCAACGGAGAAACCCTCAACTTTATCCTTCACAGTCCTGGAGGTTCGTTAACTGTAGCAGAAAACCTCGTAGATTATCTCCGTGATAGGTATGACTACATTAGAGTCATTATTCCGCAAGCAGCCATGTCTGCTGCTACCATGATAGCACTGGCAGCAGATGAAATTTTAATGGCTCCACATGCAACCCTCGGACCTATAGACCCACAGTTCATGATACCTACGGAAAACGGCTACCAAATGGTCTCAGCAGAAGCTATCCTAAAGCAATTCGAGCAAGCCAAGCAGGAGTGCTCTCAGAACCCTAACGTCCTCGCAGCATGGATGCCAATACTTAAACAATATCCGCCCGGAATTCTGATAGAATGTCAGAACGCTATGGCACTTGCCAAGGAACTCGTAGAGGAGTGGCTTGCAGAATACATGTTCCATGGGCAACCAGATGCTGAAGAAAAAGCTCACAAGATTGCAGAATTTTTGTCTAGCCATGAAGATACTAAAGTACACGATAGGCACATCACGAGGAAAAAAGCTATGAAACTCGGCCTAAACGTTCAGCCACTTGAGCGGGATCCTGACTTCTACGAAATGGCCATGACACTATATCACACAGTGACCCTCACCTTTGACCAGACCTCAGTAATAAAGATCTTCGATAACCATAATGGGGAATCAATCGTAAGAGTCAAAAGGTAAGCACTCTCTTCTACCTTTCAGTTTCCCACAGCCTGCTAAATTTTTTCGCAAACCCTATAAGCAAATCACCATAGAAAATATGGGCAATGTCATAACACCACGGCGGTGCGACCATGGGGCCGGACAGCAAGATCATTGAGCCACTGGCGAGATTATTCTGCTGATGAGGAGATAGTGAGCCCAAAATCTTATTAACCTCAAAAGTATTACTTTGGGTTGAGGTGACACTATGTATTCTATACGAGATGTTCAAGATATAATCTCCCATATAGTCTCTACCAAAGGGCATGTAGGAGTTCGGGACGGAGGCATAGAGATCCACATCCACGGAGGCCTTTCCGGCCAAGAATTCAGAGAGATAGAAAACACGGCCTGGAAAGGTGGGCTGGTCTTAGACAGAATATACTACCACAGAAACAGCGACAGCCTCGCAATTAGGTTCAGAAAGCTAAGGGAATGAGGTGAAACCATGAGGAAAATATTTGAGGTATGGGCCCAAATCTCCAAGTCCAAAAGATACACCATTGACATCGTGGACCACCTAAGACAATTAATCGAATGGGAATTTGACGAACCCTACGAAGACTACATCACCCTAATCTCAGAGCAAATAGCCCGCGCCGAGCTCTTAGGAACAGCACAAAACCCCGATGGAACCTCCGGAGGCAAATACATATTCTACCTCATGGAAATACAATGCCTCGGAAACAGCCTCTACTACATACTAAAGGCCACTAAGTATTATTGCAAATCGCAGAACAAAGAATGCAGCACGCTCTATTCTATACATGTAGAACCACAAGATTACAAGCACCTAACCCAAATATTCAAGATATTAAGAAAACTCGACGACTTCAATGACAAAGCACTTGATAAAGCTCTGAAAACTCTCCCACAAGACACCCAAGACAAAATTTGGGACGACTTCTTGGAGAACGTCCAGTCAGGAATTATGAATAACCTGAGACTCTAATAGGCTTTCCGGTTCTTACTCTTTCTTAGAATATCTCTCTGAAAAGATAAACCTTATTTAGCCAACGCCATATTAGTTCCGTAATAAATACGGAAAATACCGGAGGACCTCTCATGCCCGACCAAGACAGCGAGACCAGGGTAATCGAGCCACTGGCGAAATTCCAAAGCAAACTCAGACCACAAGGTAAGGTCATGATTCCTATCTATATTAGAGAATATTATGGAATTCAGGATGGGGATTTTGTGGTTGTCATAATAAGAGTTCCAGATGAATCCAAGAGGATTCGCGGGCGGATTTTTGCGGTGGCTAAGGTTTATGATAGAGGCGTTTTTACAATCCCAAAGAAGGTTCGGGATAAATATGGGCTAAAAGTGGGTGATTTTGTGGAGATTCTCCTCATTGATTATATTCTCGTTCGCTCACAGCTGGAAAGCAAGGTTGGACCTATCCTCACCCCGAAAGTCCAATTCAACGAGATTGACGAGGAAGCCACACTCCTAACAACCCTAGGGGGCACGGCCAATGACTGGTAAAGCTAAAATCATGGAACCTCTAGCTAAATTCCACGCACAACCCACCACCAAAGGCCGAATCACCATACCAAAAGAAACCCGCAAACTCTACAACATCGAAGAAGGCGACTACGCAGAACTCCTGATACGCAAACTCGACCCACAGACCAAAAAACCCACGAAAAGGGCCGTACTGATAGCTAAGGTGGGGGTGAATGGGAGAGTAGTTATACCATCGGAATTATCCAGAATGATGGGGATACAACTAAAACAGGATATAATCGAGGCCCTTCTACTCAACTTTTTCAAGCCGGAGGACATTCTAACGGATAAGGTCGTCTTTTCTAAATACAAGACCCAACTGCTAAGACGGGGATATGCTATAATTTCCGAAGATGACGAGAGCACAATCGGATTCGATAGTTATGGAGGTGTATACCTTGGACTCATCGGACAATATTGAGCTAATAGAACCATTAGCAAAGTTCCACACACGAGTGCTATCTCAAAATAGGATTACGTTACCTAAAGAGACACGAGAGGTTTATTCTATAAATGCCAAGGATTATGTTATCGTAATTCTAAGAAAGCTCAGAAACTCTGAACCTATCAAAAGAGCGCTGGTAATTTTGAGAGTCAGTAGCCAGGGCGTGACTCCTCTTCCGGTGGAACTTGTAAGAAAGCTAAACCTAAGCAAAGGTGAGATTATAGAGGTTATTCTATTAAAAGTCATCCATACTCCGCAAATTCTCATAGAAGGTATCCCACCCAATATCGTTGGAGAGGTCCATGCAAAAGGATTTGTGTTTTTAGATCCTAGTTTAGAAAGAGAGATTATGCTTCACTCTTTTAGGCAATGACGTCACACTAACTTGCAATGTGACGCTATGTGACGGTTGTGACGCAGGGTTTTTTCGCTTTATTTTTGAAATAAAGCATTCTCCTTCCTTCTTTAATGTCACAATGTCACACTTATATAAAAACACCCTATATGTGTTTTTTCTTGGTTAGATTAACCTAATTTTGAACAGATGTTCAATTTCAAAGAGAAAATTCATGAAAAACAAAATATAGGGGGTATGTTTTTTGGAGTGTGACATTGTGACATTAACGGAGCTTTCTCCTGCCTTTTTTAGCCGAATAGAGACCTCTAACCCCCGTCACATTGCGTCACACTCTACAAGATGTGACTGGTAGTGTGACACCTTATCTTTAGTTACCCATTTTTGAGTAACATTTCCAACTTTTGCCCACGCAAGCTTTAAATAATCTAAGTTCTTCAAATTATTTGAAAACTTCAATATAATTGAAGGTGAGCAAAATGCCAGCAACTTGGAAACAGATTGTGGTTCGTGAGGACACGTACCAGCTCTTCCAGCGCTACCGCGGGAAGCTGTTCATGGAGAAGGGCAGGAAGGTAACGGAGGATGAAACCCTCCGCGAGCTCCTCGCCCACGTCCTGCCTGAGATAAAAACTTAGCCGAGGCGAGCTCCATGGACCAGGAGGAAGTCAGAATCTACATTGAAACTTCACCGCTTCTCATGGCCTTCCAGGAACTGCTCAAGGAAGCCAGAACTTTGGAGGACGAAAACTACCTTCCAGCTGAGTTCAGAGGCTACCCCTTGGACTACATTGACTTTTACACAGTCATATTCAAGCGCAGGGGGAGGTACTATTGGATCCTTGATTACCACCGCCCCCGCGTGGTCCTCCACAGGGTCATCAGGAGAAAGGTCGTGGACGAGGAAGGCAAGCCCGTAAAGGACGAGGCTACCGGTGAGCCAGTGGTTGAAGAAGTCCCAATCCACGAGCAAACAATCCTAAACCTCGTGCCGGTCGAGATAAGGGCCTTCAGGGACTTCACTCTTGAGCTTGCCGCGAGGGAACTTGGAAGGAGCCCGCCAGTCCTTTACCAGTGGACCGTCGCTTTGAACAGCTGGAAAGGTCCGGTGGTTCAGGAGCTTGAGCCTGTTTTAGCGGTGGAACTCCTCGACAGGCTGAAGGAAATCGGTGGCCTGTTCTCCAGCGAGCCTCTGGCAAAGGAGGCCATTGACACGATTCTAACCCTCGCCCGCTACCTCAACGCGGTGCGTTTTGAGGACAGGCCGATGGCTCCTGGCATCTACTGGAACCCGAACACGGGCCAGCTTGAGGCGTATGACTTTGACACGAGCATGCCTTCACCTGAAGAAGTCAGGGAAGCCCTCCTTTTGCTCGACGAGATAACGAGGACTGTGAACAAAACCTCGTGGCGTGAGAGCTGGCCCTACAAGTTCGGCAGGGCCATTAAGTGGGCCCTCGTGGGTGGCCTTGGATACGCCTA